>JAJDYK010000012.1 GCA_022825185.1 Candidatus Latescibacterota bacterium
GAGGCCGATCTACCCTACAAGCGCGACCGCAAGGGCTACAATCTGTACGTCGGGGCCTTTGTACATTCCGACCTGCGGGTGACTGCGGGCCGCCAGCGAATCGCGCAACACTCCGACCATCGTCGCGCTCACGCCGATTACTTGATGCTGGCCGGGGACCATTACTTCACCGGCTGGGGGCGGGCACGGGTTTTTCAGGATTTGCGCCGCGTCGAGGACGATATCTTCGACCACTTAGTGCAGTGGAGGCAACCACCCAATACCCAAGGCGAACTGGTGCCGACTCTGGATGTGCTGCCGGCGCAGAACACAGTAGTCAACACCACTTGGCTGGGTTTTGACTTCGACCGCTGGCCCGGTTTTAAGTTCGTCAACATGTTCAAGTGGCAGTACTACCACCAGCGCGACCCAAGCATCGCGCTGCTATTGCGCGGGCAGCGCGAGGACGGCTCGTTTCTGGGGCTGATCAACAAGGCCGAGTACCGGCTGCAGCTAGGCAAACTGACCTTAAGCCCGGCCGGCAAAAGCGAGTTCCGCCGCGAAATTCCGGTGCTCCGCAGCCAGCCCGAGCGCAAGGAGTGGAGCCAACTCCTGCTCGCCGTCGGGCGCGTATCGGTCATGCGCAGCAGCTACCTAGAGGCTGGGGTCGAGTACCACAACTTCCGGCAGTTGCGCGATCCAACGCCGCCGGGGGCTGAAGACAGCTTCTGGGAGACGACGACGGTCGCCCAGTTGACCAATATCTCCGACTATCAGGGTTATAAGCTGACGACGGTGCTGGGGTTTGACGTGACTCGGCGCTACCAAGAAGTCGAGGGGACGCGGACGCGGACTAGGGGTTTTCTCACTGTGTACGCAGGAGTCGAGCAATGAGATGCGTACTCTGGGCGGCGCTTTTGTGGCTGGGTTGTAGCAGTGAGCGGCCGCCTCTCCAATCCCCAGCCCCAGACGAAGAGCCGGTTTTTGACCACAGCACCTTCGCGGACGCAGGGCTTGAACGGGCGGTGCGGCAGGTGCTGGGACAGCCGCAAGGGGGCTTGGAGAGCGAGGAGCTATCTGGGTTGCGAACGCTAGACGCGGGCGGCTATGGGATCGCGGCTATCGAGGGGATTGAGCGGCTGAGTGGCTTGGATACCCTGATGCTGGGCGACAATGCCGTAGTAGATATTGGCCCACTCGCCGGATTGACCCGGCTACAAGTGCTCGATTTGTCCGACAATCAGATTGCCGACCTTGTACCGCTGGCCAATCTCCTGCTACTAAGGGCACTCAACCTCGACGGCAACCAAGTAGCAGACCTTGCGCCGCTGGCGCGGTTGACGCGGTTGGGCCTGCTCAACCTCGACGGCAATCAAGTCCGCGATGTTGCGGTGCTTGCGCAGCTCCGGCGCTTGCGCAACGTCGAGCTGTCGGGCAACCCGCTCGATCTAGACCAAGTGGAAGTCCTGCGTGGGCAAGGGATGGAGGTGACCTTTTTCCTGCCGGGGATTTTCTTTCAAGACGCCCAACTAGAGCGTGCAGTGCGCAGTGCGGTTAGGAAGCCAACCGAGGAACTGACGGCGTTAGAACTGCGCACGATTACCCGTCTGAGGCTCAACAGTTCGGTCAAGTCGCTGGAGGGAATTGAGCATCTAACCAACTTAGAAAGCCTGAGCTTTAGCGGCTCTGTCCGCGAGGGCGAGTTGGAGAGCCTGTCGCCGCTGGCGGACTTGAGCAGGCTGCATATCCTCCAATTGACGACGGCCAAAATTGAGGATATTAGCGCCCTATCCCGCCTGACGAGCTTGGAGAAGCTCAACCTCAACAACAATGCTATTGTGGATATTTCGCCGCTGGGCGGTTTGGTCAATCTGCGCGAATTATGGCTCGAGATAAACCAGATACAAGACCTGTCGCCGCTGGCGGATCTACAACGGCTGGAGATACTGTATCTCGCGGACAATGCAGTCGAGGACCTTGCGCCATTGGCTGCGCTAGACCAGTTGGCGAAGCTGCGCTTTTCGCACAATCGGGTGGCGGATATTTCGCCGCTGGCCGAACTGTACGCCCTAGAACAGCTCGAATTTGCCAACAACGCCGTGGCTGAGATTGCTCCCTTGGGCGGATTGTACCTCCTCAAAGACTTGGACTTTACCGCCAATTTGGTCGGCGACCTCAGTCCGCTGGCCGATAAGCTGCATCTAACGGCTCTGTTCTTTGGCCAGAACTTCGTGGAAGATCTCTCGCCGCTGGTCGGCCTCCCCGAACTCAGACGCCTGCGCCTGCCGGACAATAAGGTAGTGGATATCGCTGCGTTGCTAACGCTGGAGAAGCTGCTTTCGGCCGACCTGCGGGGCAATCCGCTCAGCGAGGCCAGTATTGACCTGATCCCTACCATTGAACGCAGGATTACTTTCTGATGCGGTTGCGTCTGTGCATCTGGATGGTTGCGTTGAGCGCCGGTTCGGCTTGGCCGCAGTTGGAACTGGTGGTGGGCCGGGAAGGGTACTCTTATCTAGCCATCCAAGACTCCGCGGCCTTCGTCAACTGGGCACCTGATTCGCTGTGGACGTGGGTGGTGACGCCAGGCGAGAATCTGATGGCCAACGCGCTCTCTCGGGGCGGCCAGATTTTGGTCTCGGTCACAGAGCCTACTATGGGCTTGCTGGGGGAGACGGTTGAGTGGCCCGTGTTTCGCCGCGACATCACTGCGGTGCAGGCCATTGCCGACGGCGACCCGGGGACGGCTTTTGACCCCGATGAGTTCGGGTTGAGTCGCCAAGCGTCGATCTACATCGACTTGGGCGGGGTCTATACCATCGTGCGGACCAGAGCGTTCCCGCGCCTCGACGCCGAACACATCGGTCGCTTTCCGCAGACTTTTGATTTGGGGCTGGGCGACCGGCTACAGCCGGTGGATGCCTTGGAGCGCCTGTTGACAGCTAGCGACGGAAGTATCGGCGGCGAGGTCCGCTTCCAACGCTATGTGTTCTTTGGCACTACCCGGCCCAATATCCGGGCGGTTATCGAGTGGCCGGGCGTCCTCCCGGTCAGCGGCCAGCGCCAAGCGCGCTACGTGCGCTTCCAGCCTCTAGGCGACGCGCCTTGGGAACTGGCTGAATTGGAGCTGTACACAGACGGCACGACGCGGCCGGGGTTTTTCCGCTCGGTTCCGCTGCTGGCCAGCAGTGGGACGCCGGTGTGGGGGCGGCTGCGCCACGAGGGCGGTGCGCCGCTGGAGGAATTGCCCATTGTCCTACAGACGCGCACCGGCCCGGACGACGAGCCGCTGCACTACTTTATCACCCAAGGGCCAGACGAGCGCCGGGTCAATCGAGCCGTCTGGGAAAATGCCCCTGAGTTCCCAGGCATCGACCAAGGGCCGATCGTGCCCAACCCCGCCTGGAGCAGTTGGGAGACGGTGACCGGCGGCGTGGTGCGCTCGCCAAGCCCGAACCGCTTCTTGCAATTCCAAGTGCGCTTTTTGCAGCCGGGCGTCAAGTTGGAGCGACTCGTCTTCGAGTACGCTTCACCGCCGGCCGCCGGCGAGATCTACGCCGAAATCAGCCCGCCGCTAGTCGATGCCGGAGTCGAAACGGCCTTTGCGATGGTCGTGCAGACGCGCCGCCTCGTCGAGCGATCAGACACCGGCTTCCGCTTGGTCGAGGTGCTGACCGCAGCGCAGATTGAGGACATTGATAGCGTCAAGGTCGATGACGAGCACGCGCTATACACTATGCGCTTGGATCCCGGACGCGGCTTTAGCGTAAACCTCTGGCAGCGGGTGCTAAAGGACGGCAGCCTCGTACACATTTTTTTTCGCGGCAAAGTTTTCGTCGATGGCACGCGTTTTGAAGTGCGTGCCGTAGAGCAGCGACACATCGCGGATGAGGCACCCTACGAGATGTTCCAGTACGCACGCGAGGCAGACGTAGATCCAGTGCTGCCGAGTGCAGGGCTAACAGTGCGCCTCTCCGCACCAAACGCTGCACTCATCACCGATGTGGAGCCGAGACAGCAAGTGCTAACGCCCAACGGCGACGGCGTCAACGATCTGTTTGCCGTCGCCTATAGCTTGCTCAAGCTGACGCGGCCAGCGTCGGTTTTCTTTCGCATCTATGATTTGGGAGGTGGTTTGGTGCGCCGGGGATATGCCGGCGAGGACCAGAGCGGACGCTTTGCCCAAGTCTGGGATGGGCGCGACGATTGGGGCAGGCTAGTCGCAGCGGGGATTTACCTCTATCACCTCCAGATCGCAGCCGATGTCGGCACCACGCGCTACAGCGGCGTAGTCAACGTGGCGTACTGATTAAGGCCCCTCCCAGTCCCATCGGCGATCGTCGAATTCAATACGCCACGCCGAGCGTCCTAGCCAACACCTCTTCCCCCGATTCAGTCTCAGCCGCAATGCGCGCGATATAAGCCCCTGGAGGCACCAGCTCTCCGGTCGCATCGCGGCCATCCCAAGTGTGCTCGTAGGCTCCGGCAGACAGGGCATCGAAAAATAGCTGACGCACTCGGCGGCCAGCCAAATCGTATATGCCGATCGAAAAATCGACCTCCTGCACCAAGCGCAGGACTTGGAAAACAATGCGACTTTCTTCGTTGACGCCATCCCCATTGGGCGTACACACCGCCGGTACGACCTGCATCGCGGATAAAATCCCACCCCCTGCGGCGTTGGAGAAAAAGACCCGGTTGGTGTTGGTGCCAACACTTGGACTGGCATCGCCGGCAGCGACCGGCTGGGGCAAACGGCCTCCAGAGTCGATTAGGTGGCTCACCAAATCAGTGGCATAGACCAGAATGGCCGTGCGAAAAGTAACGCGTAGCGGCTGGTTATTGGCCGGCGTGACCCGGTTCGATGGGAAGTACAGCATCAGCCCCTGCGCATCCGCGTGGATGCTGTCGGGCATCACTTCGACGAGCGGCTCCCCCATCTCGAATTTGAGCAACGTCGGTTCGGTCTGGGTCGCAATGTGCAAGCCATCGAACCCAACCTGCGCATCGCTGCCAAATTCCGCCCGAATGTCATAGGTAAAAAGAGTATCGCGACCTGCTGGCACCGCAACTACACCACCGGGCGGGAACGGGTCTGCGAGAACAGCTACCTCGCCTACGGCGCGGTCGGCCAACGGCAGTGAGTAGCTAATAGCCAAGCTATCTATCTGAACGAGATCGGTAGAAGTACCCCGAAAAAAGAGCTGGAAATCAAAATACCGCCTTGGGCCGGGCAGTTCGAGGGGATAGGTAAAAGTCCCGGTCGAATCAATGCGGATCGGATTCTTCCAAGTCCAGTTTTCGGCATCGTCGAGGATGGAACCGCGGAAATCCTCCGCCAGCTTGGCATAGGCGTCTGCGGTCGTGGGCTGTTCCGAACCCGTTTCGCGATCGACGATTTCAAAATGGACCAGGGGGGTCTCGTCAGTTCCGTTGCGCAGAGTCAGATCCACGGATGCGGCGGCGGTCGCTGTCGGGAGCAGGACGCCGTCCGACTGTCGGCGCAACTTGGTGGCTTTGACAGAGAGCGCGCCGAGAATCGCTGCTGTGGGCAATTCAATGAGCTTGGAAAGATAGGTACCCTTGGGCACGAAACCCGTGCCAAAGGCTTGGATTTCCGCTATTTCAAACGGATTGGGCGACAGGATGCGCAACCTGATAAAGCGGATTAGCTGCACTGGAAAGTCGATTACCGTCCTCGGCTCGGTCTGCAAATCAACGCGTTTCAAAACCTGATAGCGCGGTGCCCCTTGTTGGGTATAGTCGCGGCCATCGTTCACGGAAAGTTCAAAGGCCCGGGGAAAGTCGTCGAGAAAGGATGGACTGGGGAAATAGACCAGGCGATTGACCGGAAAGGAAGCCCCCAAATCCAAGAAAAAAATGCGACCCGTCTGATCGGTGCCCAGCCCTTTGAAGCGGTCGCCGGAAGAAGTCTGCTCATCGCCATCGACCAAGGCGGCGGCCGAGCCTTCAATGGCAGCGTTGTCCCAGATATGGGCACGGCCTTCGGCGACAAAGTCCAAGGTAGGCGAGTCGCTCCAGTCGAGCGAGCGGAGGATATTGTCGGTTTCTGCCAAGCCGATGGGACGAATCAGAGCCGGGTTCTGCATATCTACTCCCCCGGCGACCGCGGCCTGAGAATCCCAAGCAAGCCCGTCCCCACCGACCCGATAGCTTTCGACCTGTGCTCCAAGCGGCGCACTCAGCCAGCATACTCCGCACAAAGCGAGGCTGCCCGCAAGCAATCTCATTCCTGCGCCCAATCTGCCGGCGGCTGATACCCCTTGAATACCTCGCGCTGGAACCGGTACGCCAAATCTATGGTCTCGACGGGTTGCTGCCTGAAGTCGAAGCGAATCGCCACGTCGCTGAGGTGAACGGTAAACTCATTGATGTCGTGGGGTAACGCGGGAAACACCACATACCCCTCGACTTCTTGGCCGCTGAAAACGTCTTCGGCTGGATACATGGTGCGGGTCAGAATCTCCCGGCGCTCTTGGAAGACGCTGTAGGCATTACCCGCATAACCAGGGATCATAGAAGCATAGAATTCGAGGATGTCCGTTCTGTTGAGCGGATCGTACTCGCGGCCAGCCTGTTGAGAGACGAGCGTTATGCGGGTGGGGTCCAGATGCACCTTGGGATACTCGTAGTTTTTCACCTGAACCGAAAAGACAGTGTACTTGGGCGGCGTATAGGTATCGCCCAGCGGCTTCCAGTTGCCAAAGGTATAGGGATTCTTGGAATTGGCACCCGCCTTAGAGTAGTCGGCGAATTGCCGGTTCAACTCTCCGTCCGTCATGGGACGCAGGGAAACTTCGAGGCGGTTGAAAACAGCGATAATGGTTCCGTCGTCCTCGACCGAGGCATAGGCTTCTTGGTTATTTTCGGGCGCAGGTTCGATTGGCCCTGGGAAATAGCGACCACAACCGACCAGCACCAGCAGCACCAAGGCACCCAAGTATGGACTCATGGCAAATCGCTCCCCCAACATCCTACAAAACGCGAAAGCGGGGGAGCAGAGATAATCACACCTCTCCTCCCCCGCTGCAAAATAAAGTGGAGAAATTTTACTCGTCGAAAGTCGCCTTAATTTTTCCCCAAGTACTACCTTCGACCGCAGTGCCAGCGTCGCTGCCCCGGGTGTACTCATCTACAGTCAACAAGGTAAAGTCAGAGGCGAAATCCTGATCTCTATGCGCCCCGTTGACGTCTCCGGTGACTAGCTGATGCGTTCGGGCGGCACCCTCAGCAGGCGTTGTATCGGCCTCGTTGAGCTGATAGGTGAGACCAATGGTCATTCCCGGCTGCAAGACCACGCGTTCGGTAGAGGCCTCGTCGTTTTCCAAGTTGACCCATAGTGGCATGGCGAACTCATAGCCTAAGGTGACATTAGTCGATCCATGCGTAGCGCCAGGCGGGCTGAGACCGACATCGGCCTCAATATAGGCCGTGGCCCATTGTTTGGCCGGATCGGCGTCTTTGCGCAGCCAAGTTGTGCCGTTGCCGTAGGGCGTCGAATACCCGCCGGGCACCTGCACGTGCATGGTCCACTGCTGCGCGTTCACTTGGTTCGGATCGCGGTACGGACCGCCGCTGTGGTCGCCGTCGGTAATAATTTCGAGATCGTCCTCAAACCACCCGTTTTCCGGATCCGTTTCAGCAGCGTGCAAAGAATCGTCCGTCACCCGCACAAAGCCATAGATGCGGTTGTCGGGGGCCTGCGTCCAAGCGGTCCTGATGGAAACATCGATATCGCTCTTGTCTGGAATCACCTGCTGTACGACCTCGCCCATTTCGTCGGGAGTGACGATAAAATTGGGATCGTACCACGCCCAATCTCCGTCCTCGCCATCGGCGACGTACGTCACATCCGAGGGCCATTCCAAAGCGAAATACCCAAAACCATTGGCGTTGCTGTGTGCAAAGCACGTGCTCGCAGCCAACAGCAAAACGCCAAAAACAGCACAGATTCTCATAGTTATCCTCCTTTTAGAGATTAAATTGGCTGTTTCGTTCGTCCGATATGCTCTTTCTACCAACAACTAAAACCTCCTTTTTGAAGAGTTATACCATCTGCCCTTTTGCCCGTTCAAGGTATTTAATAGCATAGTGAAAGTCAACTTTCGCGACGATTGGTACACGAAGGCTAGATGCCATGCTTAACTACGTGCTAAGCGGCTTGCTCGCCTGCTGTCTGCTCTTTGCCTGCGGCGGCGATGTCAACGACGAAACGGACGTCCCCCGCAACCGCTCGCTCATAATGAACTGCACGCCGCCCAACACCTGCGCTGGCCAAATCCAGGACTACGATTCCTTCAACCCATTTCTCCCCGGCAGCATCTCCAGCACCGGCCACAACTTCCTCTACGAACCACTCTACTTCTACAACCCCTATGGCAAAGAACAAAACCTCATCCCCTGGATCGCCATCGGCCACGAGTACAACGATGACTTCACCGAAGTAACCATCCACATCAGAGACGGAGTAAAATGGAGCGACGGCACGCCTTGGACTGCGGCGGATCTAGTATTCACAATCGACATGCTCAAAAAGAACGCTCCCGTCCTCAACGCCTCGGTCGATATGGAGCTATGGGTTGCAGAGGCCAGCGTCGTAGAAGACCTACAGGCGAAAATCGCGCTAAAATCGCCGAATCCGCGCTTCGTATTCGAGTATTTGACCAACAATTTCGGCAACGGCATCCCCATTGTCCCCAAGCACATTTGGGAGGGGAAAGACGCGAAAACTTTTGCCAACCTAGATCTCCAACGCGGCTGGCCCGTAGTCAGCGGCCCCTACCGGCTCGTCCGCTCCGAGCCTCAGCAACGAATCTGGGATCTGCGGCGAGACTGGTGGGCGGCTGAGACGGGCTTTCGCCGACTCCCGCGCGTAGAACGCCTGATCTATCTGCCCTACATGGACGAAGACAAAAGGGTGCAACTGCTGATCAGCAACCAAATGGACACCTGTCTGGACCTGCGCCCGTCCAATATCAAGACCATTCTCGACCAGAATCCCGACGTATCCACTTGGACCGGCCGCGAACCACCCTACGGCTACCTCGATTGGTGGCCTATCGCCTTGGGCTTTAACAATCTCGAAGCGCCGTTTGCAGATGCGGAAATCCGCTGGGCCATCAACCACGCCATTGACCGGCAGCAACTCGTCGAGGTCGGCTGGCAGGGCGCGGGAACCTATTCCCTGCTGCCCTTTCCAGACTTCCCACCTCTACGCCGTTTCACCAATCAGATCGAGGATTTGCTCGCCCGCTATCCAGTCGGCACACACGACCCAGCCAAGACCGCAGAGATCATGCAGCGCCGAGGCTGGGTCCTCGAAAAAGGCATCTGGACCAAGGAAGGCACGCCGTTCAAAATCACCATCGACCTACATCCAAATCTCCACGACATCGTCCCCGTGTTAGTCGAACAGCTACGCCGCGCCGGCTTCGATGCCGGTTTCAGAATGACTTCCGATTATTACACCCGCATGACCGTGGGCGACGCCCGGGCCTTTCTCATCGGCAACGCGGGCAGCGTGCGCGATCCGTACTTCACCCTCAGACTCTATCACAGTCGCTACGTGCAACCTATCGGCACGGCCGCCATCTACTTCTGGCGCTGGCAAAACGCCCACTTCGACCAAATCATCGACCGCATGGCTGGCACGGCCCCCGACGATCCGCTACTACTCGAACACTTTCGCCAAGCCATGGAAATCTGGCTGCGCGAGTTGCCCTCCATCCCGCTACTCCAGTGGTACCACAGAATCCCCCACAACGAAACATACTGGCAGAACTGGCCCACCGCGGAGACGCCCTATATCAACAGCGCCTATTGGGCGCGCACGTGGCTGCTGGTTCTCCTCGAACTCGAACCTACACGGTAACGACCCATGGCAATAGCAGCGATAGTCCTTTTCCTCTTGGGATGCGCGGAGAACCATTCTGTAGCAGCGCGAATCGCCGATCGCACCATCGCGATCGATCGGGTGGAACGGGTCTGGGACAAGTTGGAGCAAAAACAATCAAAGCGAGATGTCCTAGAGACGCTTATCAATCGCGAGTTGCTGTTCATAGAAGCCAAGAATAGGGAACTGGATAAGAGCGCACAGGTCCTATCCAGCTTAGAACACGTGCGCCGACAACGAGCCGTAGAACGCCTCATCGAAAGGAAAGTTAAAAGCCATATAACAGTCTCTGACGAAGAAATCAGGACCTATTACGAAGGCAGCGACCTGCACTCCAAGCGCGAGGTGCGGGGACGGCATCTCATGGTAAAAACAGCGGCAGAAGCGCAAACGCTCTACCAAGCGCTCTTAGATGGTGAAGATTTCGCCGAGCTAGCCCGTCGCTTTTCCTTGGACCAACAGACCGCTGATAAAGGAGGCGACCTAGGCTACTGGGACGAGTCCTTGATGGCCGGCCCCGTCAGCAAGGTGCTCTTCTCCATGCAGTTGAGCGAGCTATCTGAGCCTTTCCAAGGCCGAGAGGGCTACTTCCACATCGTGCGCGTGGAGGACGAGCGCCCCCTGCCCTATGAGTCCTTAAAAAAGAGGATCAAAGACCGGCTCCACGCGGATCGCCTTGCTGTGCGCACAGCGGAGTTTCGCACGAACATCAGAAAGCAGTTCAACCTACAGCTAGTCGAAGAAACTTGGTTGCAGCTAGTAAAGCTGGGCAAAACCGCCTCTCACGGCATCCCCGAGTTCGACGGGGACGAACAATTAGCAAGGCCGCTAATACTCTACGAAGGAGGACAGGTCGCGCTTGAGCAGTACCTACAATGGCTCGTAGCAACCCCATCCCAGCGGCGTCCCGTAACCGTAGATACCGCGAGCATCGCTCGGTACGCCAGACGCACAGCCGTCGATTCCGTACTGCTGCCACTAGCCGCTCAGCAGGCCGGGCTAGCCGACGACGACGAGATGAAGCGCTACCTAGAAAAGCGTCAATCGCTACTAATGATCGAAGAGCTGCGCCGCCTAGAGGCAGAAGCGCCGCTTGTCAATGAAGATGCTATGCGGACCTATTACGAGGAGCATCTATCCTGGTTTACCGATCCCGATCTGCTCATCTACGAAGCCATCTTGCTCCACCACGAAGCAGATGCACTCGACGTCGCCGAAAAAGTGCGCCAAGGAGCCGACATGTGGACTTTGGCCCAAGGTTATCCACGCTTTCACGACGCTTGGTTCCACTATAACATTTACCACATCCACCGCGAGGAAGACGAACAACACGCCCACTCCCCGCACACCATGTCGGCCGTGTTAGCAGCCGTTCGCAAAACTCCGGTGGGAAAAGTCGGCGGGCCTTTCTTGGTGCATTTCCAGCCACGCGAAAAAATCTGGCCGGGATACATCGTGTTTCGCACGCTGGAGCAACGCCCTGCCCGATTGCTACCTTTTGCCCATCCCGAGGTTCAGCAAACCGTAAAAGAGATGGTGCGCTCGGCAAATGGCCAGCGCATTGAAAAGCGCTTTGATGCTTTTCTAAGCCAACTGCGAGAAAAGTACGCAGAGCAAATTGAAATATACCCCGAGAATCTCGCGTCCGAATCGGCCTTATAAATTCATTCCTGCGAAAGGCATTCCATGCACATCACCAAAGTCGAAATACGCACCGTAGCTCCGCCGGTCGATCGCTTCACTTGGTCGGACGACCTGCCAGATCAATACTCGACCAATACAGTCGTCCGCATCTATACAGACGAGGGCATCGAGGGCGTAGCTGGCGTCTGGAACGCGACCTCCTTTGACTTCGAACGCTATACTGCCGAATCCATACGCCACCTAGCCCCCATCCTGCTGGGCAAGGACCCGCTCTTACGGGAACATATCTGGCACGAGATTAGACCGCGCGTCTTTCCGCTGCCGCCCCAATCGCTGGCCGCCATCGACATCGCCCTGTGGGATATAGCGGGCAAGGTTGCGGGATTGCCGCTCTATCGGCTGTTAGGCGGAGCACGCGATAAAATCCCCGCCTACGCCAGCACCCCGCTCTTTGAAGATGTCGAATCCTATCTGAAGAACGCCGAGGAGTTCATCGCCCAAGGCTTCAAGGCCATCAAGTTCCACACCTGGTGCATCCCCGAGCTGGACCTCGAACTCGCTCGCGCCGTCCGCAAGCAGTACCCCGGCAACGACGTCGCCTTCATGCTCGACGCCGAGAACAACTACGACCGCGACGGCGCCCTGCGCGTGGCCCAAGAACTCGAAGCAATGGGCTTTACGTGGTTTGAAGCCCCGCTACACGACTCAGATCTCGACGGCTACCGAGAGCTGACCAGCCGAGTTACCATTCCCATCCTACCGTCCGGCAACTGGTTCCAGGATCTACACACCTTTGCCGAAGCCCTCCATTCAAAGGCGTGGGGCCGCGCCCGCACCGACGCAGCCATGATGGGCGGAATAACGCAGACCAACAAAGCAATCGCCCTCACCGAAGCGGCCGGCATGAAATGCGAGATCATGTCGTGGGGATACAGCCTAGTCTCAGCCGCCAACCTGCACCTGATGCTGGCGCACGACAACTGCTCCTATTTCGAGCAGTCGGTTCCCTGCGAACCCTACGAATACGGAATGCAGGACGTCATCCGCGCCCAACCCGACGGCTACGCTTATGCACCCGCCGGGCCGGGCCTCGGCCCCGCCGTGGACTGGGAAGCCATGGAGGCGGCCACGATCCATTCGATTGTCGTCGAGTAAATGACTACTCGCCGATCATGGCAGCAGTAAGACGGTCTATGAGCGCATCGTCGGCTGGCAGCAGACCAGAGGCCGGCAAACGCCGCAGCAAGTCGGCCCAGCGGTCGTACTGTGCCTGCGCCCGTTGCAGATAGGGCACCGCTTCCTCCTCGCGCCCCTCAGAAGCCAGGGTCACACCCACCCAAAACGGAGCCTCGCCACCCGTTGCCTCATCGGGCACCAACTCCGTCGCTGCTCGATAGGCATCCATAGCCGCCTCCATGTCCCCCGCGGTCACCCATTCGTCGCCCTCGTTTAGCTTGTGGTAAGCCCGCGCCAGACGCACCAAGCGGCGCAGTTCCTCCACCGGCTCGGGATGATCTTCCACGCGCAGATCGAACACGCGATCAACCCACGGCCTACCCGTATCCTCGGCGGAGACCACGAGAATGGCCGCCGACTGCCGGCCGCGCAGATCTCCCCCCTCGGCCTCGGCGACCTCCAAAGCCACGAGCAACCGCTCCGCCAGATCGCCTTCGGCATTCTCGTAGGCGTGCGCCATAGCCGGCCACACGCTATCTCGGTCCATCAGGTTCGCCTGAACGCTGTACTGGGCACCGGTCTGGTGGCCAGCAGCGGCAATAGCCCGTTCACCCGTGTGGACGGCCACGTTCCCCTCAGCATCGACCATGGCCACTTGCCGCACCGCAGCGTCGGCATCCCCCGCGAGTAGGGCAGTGAGAGCCGCCTGAGCCGTCTTGCCCATGGCCATCAATTCGAGACCAAGCGGACCGTAAGCCGGATCAACAAGAGATTGAGTTGCCACAGCGCCGACGCCGGGACGAGCCCACGGAACGATAGGCCCCACGGAAAACCAGTGGGACTGAACGGCGACGCCGAGTTGGCCGGTAAGAGAGTCGCGAGCGACAATGGAATAAGTAGCCACAGGTCGCCGCCAGTCGGCTGCATCGGCCGCAGCTAGCTGGGCCGTGGCGAGAACTAGGATGAGCAGGCGCATGATTCCTCCCAAGTGTCGATGGATGGGAATTAACTTTTCTCGTCCTTTGCCAACGGCCCGGTCGGTGCATCCTTGCTGTAGAGCGACGATCCCCGCTCGTACGACACGGTCACCTCGCCATTGGCCACGTCCAGACGCGGCACGTTGTTGTGGAACACATCGCGGTCCGGGCCGCGCATCACCGCCAACTGGGCGTCGCTCATCCCCTCGACCAATTCGCCCCAGCGGTTTTCCGGGTGGACCATCTCGCCGCCGCTGCGGTTGAAGTTGCGCGACGAATACTTGATCAGGATGCCCCGCCGCGCAATCTCGCTCTTCCAAGCCAACGCTCCGTGCGTCGTGCCACCGTCGCCAAAGAACAGCACGTCGCCGGCCTGCATCTCGACGTGTTTGACCAACCCCATATCGCGGTCGCAGGTTCGCACCCCGGGGGGCATTTTGTAGTACGCCTTGTGGCTGCCCGGCACGCAGGCAAAACCCCCGTCGCCCGCCCGCACATCCCTGAGCTGCCAAGTCACGGTAATCGCCTCGCAATAGCTGCGACCATTGTGGTACACATAGCCGCGACCGGGGTTGAGCGGCTCGTTAGCGTCGTGCAGCGCGTGGCCGCTGGTACCCTTGACCGAGACAAAACCCGTCGCGCCACCCATCCGCCCACCGCTGCCGCCCATCCAGTTCAGTCGGTGCTCGACCGCCGGATGCGCGACCATCTGCCGGAACGGTTCGCAATACGGCTGGGGCAATTCCAGCAGTCCATTCAACAACGGCCGCCCAGTTCCCGCCAGACTTTCGGACCCCCGCGCCAACTCTTCGCCGACTTGGATCCGGTCCTCAAAGCGATCCACTGCCTCGTTGGCCGCAGCCAACCACTCCTCGTCCATCACCCCACGCAAGACCAGATAACCGTTGAGGTCCCAAAAGTAAAATTCCCGGTAGTCAATGCCGCTGTCGGGATCTACCTGCAAAAGCGACGGATGAAAAACCCCAGACTCCATCCGCGTCGTCTTGCCATCGGTCACAATCGTCGGCGGCGGAGTCGTGGCCTGATAGCCCGGCTTGTAGAGCGAGGCCCGCTGAACCTCACTCAATTCAGCGTGCCATTCCGGGCGCGGCTCCACTTGGGTCTTCGGCCCAGTCCCCGCGCTGCGGATCGCGCCGCGCCCCACGAATTCGTAACTCAACAGCCGCTGGCGTCCTCGCCCCTTCCACGGCCGCATCCCCTGCACCGTCGCCAGCCCCACGATCAGCAAATCCCCCGCCTTGAGCGCCGGTTGGAAAACAAGCCCCATATCGTCGGCCCCTGTCGCCACTTCCTCCGGAGTCGCCACATTGCCCTTGTGGCTGCACGGCACCAGCACAAAACCGCCGTCC
Organism: Candidatus Latescibacterota bacterium; assembly: GCA_022825185.1. The sequence goes on from JAJDYK010000012.1 coordinate 15,060, forward strand.
TCTTCCTCCACATCCTCCAGCGCCCACAGCACCCGCACTCCTTCGCTGAAGCGCCGTCCGTTTTGGAAGTAGTACGCAATGGCGGGGTCCCGAGGCTCGTTGCCGCCGACCAGCGGCGCACCCGTGTCGCAAGTCTCCTCACACCAGACTTCTGGTTCGCGGTCGAGGATAAACCCCTGGCCGACAAGCTGGTTGAGATACCACATTAACGCCGGATGCACCAACAGATCGCGAAACGGCTCCCGCGCCTTCCCCGGCCAGCCCAGCATCCCCTCCATCGCCCCCACGGCGTCGATCTCCCTATTGAGCCGCTCGACCTCCGGCCGAGTCAACGTCCCCGGCACGTGCAAATACCCAGCCACGTCAAAACAGTAATTCTCTTCGTTGGTCATCACTTCGCGGTCCATTGGACACCTCCTTTGTCCGGTGTGGTGTTTAGGCTGCCACGGAATCGCTGACCTCAACTGCAAGACGTAAGCCCAACTCGCGCAGAACTGCGGTCAAACTTAAGAGTTGAGGATTACCCTGGTCGGACAGCATTCGATACATCGACTCGCGATTGAGTTGAGCGCCCTCTGCGAGCCGCTTCATGCCGTGGGCTTCGGCTACATCGCGCAGCGCAAGGAGAAACACATCAGGTGAGCCATCCTCAAGAGCAGCAGTCAGATACGCAGCCGCTTCGCTGGGATCTCTGAGATCCTCAAGTAGCCCTTCTTTGTACGGGCGAGATGCTTTGCTCATAATGACCTTCTTCTATAGTCGTAGTCGCGCCAGAAAATCCGCGCCTGTTCAATGTCCCGTGACTGAGTTCTTTTAGTACCGCCGCAAAGCAACAACACAAGGCGGTCACCTGCCCGACCGAAATAGACCCGGTAACCGGGACCGTGGTCGATGCGTAGCTCGTGAAGGCCACCACCGAGCGAGTTGGTGTCGCCGAAGTTCCCCAATCGCAACCGCGCCAGTCGAGTGCGAACGCGAGCCCTAGCAGTACGATCCCTCAAGTTGCGAATCCATTCCGAGAAGGGAGACCGACCGTCCTCTGTCTGATATACCTCAACCTCGTGTGATACCGCCTCTGACATGGGAAAAGTGTAGCCGAAAAGCTACAACGCCGCAAGGATAGCTGATAGCAAGAATAAGCCCAACGTGAGAAGCTGAATTAGCGAGTAGGCCGGGCATATACACGATCAAATCAAACGGCCACCGCTATCACACTTACCTACTACTGCTTCGGGTTGATGCAGTAGCATCACTGTTGACTATTCAGCGAATCCCGCAGGAGATCAACAACTCGTCTGAAGGCCCAGACTTCACCTCGTGAGAGCGCAACTCCTGAATGCAGTGCCAAGGAAAGAAGACCATATAGTTGTTTGACCCACTGGTTCAAAGCGGGCGTCACATGGCCAGCGGCACGATGGAGTTTCAATGCCGCGTACCAAGCATCCGCACTCAGCGGCTCTTCGCCTTCGAGTGATGCGGTCAAGTCTTTGCGGAACAGCACCGCCTCAAGGTGTGATCTCACGAGGCCAGCGGCGACGATTGGGCTGCCTATATAGTTTGAGTTCAACAAACTCGGACAAGAAGTACGCATGAAACCAAGCAGCACCTGCTCGTCCATGAAATCTGCATCATACGGCCAGCTTTCCGATCGGCACGAATAGCGTGAGCCGTCTGTTCCGACCAAGAGGTCCTCAGCCCCAAAGGCGAAATCCTCGACTTCGTACTGAACGCTTTTTATCGAATTGACGAGCGCCCGCATGTTCGTGAACCGGTACACGCGGGTAAACTCGTCGGGCGCGGTGGAACTGCGTGCATTCATAACGACCGCCTTTGGCAGCGCGCGCAAGTGGCGTATCAGCGTCTGCTGGAGAGCGTCGCTCATGTGGAAGATGACCGCAGTGCGACAGCCGTCCAGGTGGTCGGGGGGCTGCGACGGCACTTTGAAGCTGTAAGCCTTGTTTCCGAAATAGCAGTTGAACAGGCGCTCGTCGGATGCCAAGAACTCGTTACGCAGTCCATCCGCCCACTTGTTGAAGCCCTTGTCACGAAGGGCATTCTCAATACGGCACCGTAGATCACGGTTGAGTTCATTAAGCTTGTCACATGCTGCAACTACAGCCTCCGTGTCTAACTCCTCGCTCGGTCTCACTACCTCCAATGGATCAAGATACTCCCACCCCTTCGTCATTCTCGACTCCTCTACTTCAGCTTTTATCCGTGTGCGTTTTTTTCTTTAGCAACGGTTGTTGATTCTTGCGTTTCAAATCTAGGAACGCACCAAGAACCGTGCCTACTGCCGTTCCAACCCCAGGTAAAATGATGCTGCCAATTGCCGCACCGGCTAGGGTACTAGCTGCAACGCCCCCCGTAGCTGACGCTGCGGTGGTACCCATTTTGATTGCCTTGTTCCTGTTGCGCGAGATACCCGAGCGCAGAAGACGTCGCATCGTCTCGACATCCTCCTCTGAAAGCTCATCCGACACTACAGGCAGACCTTTAGCGTTTCGCAGGTTGGAGAGTGCTTCAAGGTCTTCACTCCCAAGAATCAAAAACATCGGGGAAACGCTAAGTGCATCAGCCAAGCTCACCAACGTGGAAAGCCTAGGATCGCCTTCACTTCCTTCGATCTGAATCACCGTCGCCCGGGAGACCGAAGCCCTAGTAGCCAAGGTGTCCTGGGACATTTCCAACGCAGTTCGGGCGGCCACCAGATTTCGGGCGAGGTTCATCCGCACCTGATCCACGTCAAGAATATTGCTGGGTAGTGTGCTTCGTCGCTCACTCATGATCATCTCCATTGGGAAGCATGTGGATCTTCGGGACACCTGCCTCGTCCTTCCAGAACACGTAGCTGCCCTCGGTCAAACTCTCGCTAGACCGAATCGGGAATCTAGCGTCGCGAAGTTTGAAAGAAGCAAGTTTAGCGGTCTCCTTTCTTACACCACGAGCGGAGATATTCCGTTTCCACCAACTCATTTCCGCCGCACATGCTTGTGCATGGGACTCAAGACTTTCGACGGATGGGAGGTTCCTGAGAAGATCGAGGTAGTTGTCGTTTTTTTCAGTTACCTTATCTAGGCGTCTCTGTAGGTCAGCCGGGTTGTGCTCCATCGCGTGGAGCATCCGTGCCTCCTCAACTCGCAAGTCTGCCGCCGCCAGCCCAAAAAGCATCTCCATGTCATGCACCGCCCGACCACCTTCTTCTTGCAGGAGACTAGTTGCCCGAACGGCACCGGTTTTGCCACCGAGATGGTGAATCTCGGACGCCTTATTGCGAAAGAGATCCACGAGTCCACGATTGCGCTCAAGGATCGAACCGATGGTCTTTTCGACCAACGCGAGCCGGATCTTCATGTCCTGAGTGAACGTACCAGTGTTTGCGTGCTCCGCCAAGATATCATCCAGAGTGTGTACGGCGTTGAGAACCTCGCCGAGAACACCGGCTTCGCTTCGTACCTCGATAGTCTCGAGCTTCCGTTGTATGACATCGAGCCGACGATTGATCTTGCGGAGTTGCGACGTGCCGGCGATTCCGTGAAGGACCTGCCAAGCGAGCACAGGCGCGAGAACCGGAGCCATGGACGCTTTAGCGAAGCGGAGAGATCCAGCGATCTTTCCGGTAGAGGACGAGACCACGGTTCCCAACGTCCCCTCGGCTGTCTGCATGAGCGCGTGAGTACCCAGCTTGAGTCCTTCAACAAGGTGAGGAGTACCGATTACTTGGAACATTTGCCCGGCTTGGAGACCCGACGCTATCAAGCCAGAGGTTCCCGCCAACTGGTCGGCAATCGCGGTCCCTAGGTTTCCTCCGTGCCAAGCGGTTGCATCCGTCCGTTGAAGCTCTTTGAAGCGCTGTTGGATGCCCCTACTCTGCTCCCGACTGTAGCAAACAAGTGCCGCAGAGCCGTCACCGTTGGGTGCTGTCATTTCCACCCAAGTCGATGGCTGAACAATCTCAGCTTCGGCTCCTCGGACTGAGGCGGGCGCTGAGTCCCTCACCGACTGTGTCGCAGGAACTGAGCGTCCTGATCTATCCGTCTTCAGCTTCACCCAAAGCCGCCGAAACAGCGCCTTAGCCTTGGCAAAAACTGAGTGCCCCAGTCTATCCGTCTTCGGCTTCACCTGAACCCGCCTGTTGGGGCGTTGCGGTTGGTTTCGAGGTGCCTTCCGTTTCCGTTCTATGCGGAGCCGACGGCCCATACACTCAGCGCCCTGAAGCGCTTCAAGACTCACCGGTTGCACGAATGTGACGAATGCGAACCTTCGCGACCGGCCCGTGGCTCTGTCTAAAACGATTCGGAGGCACTCAATCTCCCCGTATCCGCTGAGAGCATCACGCAGGTCCGATTCCCTAGCGTCCCAATGCACGTTACCAACGAAGACCTCGCGACCGGTGCCGCCAACCGGGTTCTGCATGACGCGACCAGCAGCAGAGTCTACGGAGTTCGTGTGGTTTCTATTCCTTCTATATTCCATCAAAAAAACTCCTGTGGTGTGGTGTTATTGCTCAGGATACCTCCTCCATCAACGCTTTTTAAAATATACATCTGAGCGATGTATGTCAAATATAACTGACATAAGCTAATTTAGAAGAGAATGTTCACACATAGTTATCGTAGCCAAATTGCTGGTCCGTTCACCGATGGACCTCCCGCGAGCATACCGCGTCTCTGGAAGGAAGATGTGCCGGCATCTTTCTCACGGCTCTGACCCCTTATACTCAGCCCAATAAGTTTGGGCTCGTCTTATATCGTACTGTTGGGTGGATTTATTACCTGCCGTAAGCAGAATAAGCCGATCTGCCAACTCCGCAAAATGCACCCGGTACCCCGGGCCAAAATCCAACCGAAGCTCGGGGACGCCTCGTCCTACCGGCCCCAGCAGTTCAGTCGGAGACCTACCTATTATCGAACGGCGTTCACCTCGAGCTGAACGCCCTCGTGCTCCTGAATGCGGCTGATAACCTCGAATAGGTTGCGGGCGTGGGGATTGCCGGACGGTCCGAACATGCGCATCAGACTCTTGGGCGGCTTGTTTGTGAGGGAGCCAAGCTCCTCGAACCCGATGGTGGCGTTGATGTAGTCGCGCAGTACGATCTTGCCAGCATCGACGTCCCCGGCAAGCAGGCATTCGACGCCTTCCTTCAGCAATCCCTCTCGAAATGCCGGGTCGCGCACAGCGCGGGCCAGCACAGTCTCCTTGAAGTCACGGGTGAGCGGCATGTTTCATACCTCCTGTTGCTTGCGACCTCGATCATGTAGATATAGTAACGCTGTTGTTACCATATCGCAAGAATTCGTATAGACAGTAAAACAGGCAACGTCGGGTCAGAGGGCGTTCGGCGAGTCAAGATGAATGGACGCCCCCCTACCAACGCGATATATTGCCCTACCCATCAACAGGAGAACACGCCATGGCTCTGACCCCTTGGATCCGCATCGGCCAGCCCTTAGAGGCGGTCATGTCCGACTACGAGCGCATCTTTGACGCCTGGGAACAAGGCGGCATTCGCGGCCTTGTCTTTGGCCGTCTGGTCTTTGCCGACGAGCAGGGCCATAGTACCATCCCCGCGTTCAAGGGCGATCCCGCGCCCTACAAAAAACGCGGCCTCAACGCCCAACTGCGCGACGTGCCCCTACAACCTGACAAAGAAAAGCTCCTGCACGCCATGCTGGCCGACGCCAAAAATCGCGGCTGGACCGTGATGATCTTCGCGCCTGCCTCCGGCACCATCGCCGCCGAGGGCCTGCCGCTGGAGGAAGACCCCTACGGCACCCAGCTACACGCTGCGTCTTGGGAGGACATCTTCGCGGCTTTCCCAGAAGCCGACGGCGGCATTGTCGATGGCTGGACCGAGTCGCCCTACGAGCTGACGTATCACCACGGCAACGCGGTTTTCCGCCCACTCAACGACGGCCAGCGCCGAGAAGCAACGGCTAGAGGCTACGACGCCGAGCGACTTGACCAAGGCCGCCAGCACTTGCACCAGCGCTTCCAGAGCCTCACCCCTGCCGAAGTGTCCTACTATGGCGATTACGGCGTGCTCTCGGAGATGAACCTCTTCGACATCAACGAGGACGCGCTCTACTGGCTGCGCTGGCGCCGCGAAGACGGCATCCGCCAAGGCCGCGCCTTCCGCCAAGCCATCGACGAGTTGCCGCGCCAACTGCTGTTGGGCAACGGCCCGCGCTCGGCTGTGTTTTCCGGCATGACCGCGCTCGACTTCCACGCTTGGGGCCAGATCGTGGATTTGCTCCTAGTCAAGCACTATTTCTGGCATCGCGGCTTTGACGGGATGTACGGCACAGTTGCCCGCTGGATACAGCAGATTCAGGAGTGGAATCCGGTGTTGAGCGAGGCGCAGTGCTGGACGGTTCTCCGCGCTTGGCTCGGCATTCGCCTGCCCGAGGTGGATTGCCTAGCCGATATGGAACTGGGATTTCCGCAGGCGTTTTTCGACGAGGTGGTGCAGGAAGAGACGCGCCGCGCCATCGCCGCAGTCGGCGACCCGCAAAAGATCCTGCCCTGGGTCGATACCGGACGCATGCCCCACGGCGGCGACCCCATGACTTCCGGCGATCTCTACCGCATCCTCCAAGCTTCAGAAGAGGCCGGGCTACAGCGCTTCCTCTTCCACAATCACGCCCACCTGACCGCGGCCGAATGGGCGGTTATCTCGCGGATGTGCGGCACGGCGTGGGACGAAGATCCAGACGGCTACTGGCCCCCGGCGACGCCTAAACCCGGGACGTTTTAAGCGCCCTGTGCCCTACGACCGTCAATGTTACTTTAAGGAATATCGGCGATGAGACCAGTTTTGTGGAACCGCTTGTCGATGACCTGCGGCGATACCTCAAACGTCCTAGCTATCCTCTGAGCGGCCCAGTCGGCTAGCCTATCTATATATTGATGGCGTCTAAATCCGGCCTGCCTCGCCTGATTGGAGAGGGCGTCCATCTCAGGCAGCAGGACATCAAAGGTGTGCTGCAAGTGGTGCTGGGGCACGAGCAGGCAGCCGGCGAATTCATACGCCTGATATTCCATCCAGTTTAGCTGTTGCTCTGGGAGGCTGGCGTAGAGCGTTTTCCATGCCTGTATATCTGGGGTGGCAGGCAAACTCTCGATAAACTCTTTATGCAGAACGAAGTGTCCCAACTCGTGTGCGACGGTAAAGCGTTGCCTGACCGCGTGCTGGTCAAAGTCCAAGTGGATCTCTTTGAAGTCGCGGGTAATAAACCCATCGCCTTCGATGTTGGCTTTCAGTCCAGGTAGGGGCAGGACACTGATCTTGAGGCAGTATTCGGCGATGTACTCTACATCAACAGGCAGGGTGTCGTCCCAGTATTGGGATAGAAACTCTTCGGCATGTTGCTGGATCTCCTCATTCGGAATCCAACGAATCCCGTTCGGCATGATGGGTACTCCTCATCAACTCCGCCACCATATCTAGCTGTTCCTCTGTCAGCTTCTCGCCCCGAATCGTGCGGAAGAGAACGGGCAGTTTGGCTGCCAGCGCTTCGTCGTCGAGGATGTCTCGCGGTACTTGGCCGGCCGAAATCGCGGCCGCGTCCATAAACGCCCTCCGCGCTTGTGAACCTTCTTCCAAGCCGAGTTGCTGGGCCAGCTTGTCTTGCGCTTGGCGCGATTTAGGGGGCGGCCGGAGACCTCGTTCCATCTTGGAATACGTCCCTGGGTCGAGGCCAAACTGCTCACAGAAGCGCCTGAGAGGTACTTGCTGCTGGTGGCGCAACGATTGTAAAAACAAAGCAAAAGGGCCTATGCTCATACTAAACTCCTACGTCTAAACTAATCTCTTATGTTCTATTACGAAGGATCAGGGGACGGCCAGTGCGTCGCGCTCCTTTTTAATCGGCAGGTGCAGGTGTCTTGGGAGTTAATATACAACTGTTGGACAATTTTGACAACAGCTTAATTAAAAGAAAATAATCTTCTCCTTGCGCCGCCGCCTGCGGGAGCTTATATGCCCCTTACGTGCGCTCTCAGCACCTTGACAGAAGATCGATAAAGGGGTCTTATTCTGCCTATACACTACGTTAAGAGGAGGATGTATGGAGATGCCTGACACCAACGCAGACCAGCAGAATCAGGACGATGTCACCTTTGAGGAGTTCTGTGAAGAGTGGCTGAGAGAATTCACGGAATCTGACCTTTCACCCTTTGAGAAAGGCCAGAAGTTCGCCTTCAAACTAGTTAGTCAGTGGCTCAACGTTACCGACGATGATGAAGACCTAGTCTTATGTGACGGGAGTGGCGACGGTGGCATTGACATCGCCTATTTGCGCCGAGCTGATATTGACGATAGCGAGCAGGACAACTCGTCCGAAGAAGGGGATACATGGTATCTGATTCAAAGCAAATATGGCGCGGCCTTCCAAGGTTCTGATACGGTAATCAGTGAAGGTCGCAAGGTAATAGCGACGCTAGCTGGCGAGAATACCCGTCTTTCAGAGCATGTAAAGCAACTCATAGAACGCTTGAATACGTTCATACAGCAGGCGTCGGATAGGGATCGCATAATCCTCGTATTTGCCACTGATCGCCCTATGAGTGAAGAGGATAGGCATGCATTGCGCGACCTCTATTCACTTGGAAAGGACCGCCTATCCGCCCACATTTTTGACGTTGAGGACATATCTCTGCGAACAATCTGGGAGGCTAGGGACACAACACAACAGCCGACCATTTCTTTGCCGATCGGTGGCAATTTTGTCGATCCTAGTTCCGGGTTGCGGGTGGGTACTATACCCCTGACTGAATTGTACCAGTTTCTAGTGGCATACCGAGAGAAAACCGGCAATCTTGATCAGTTGTACGAAAACAATGTACGGCAGTTTCTGGGCAGTAGAAGGAAAATCAATAAGGGAATTGCCGAGACTCTGAAGAATACCCCGGAATTGTTTGGTCTGTATAACAACGGCATAACAATTGTAGTGTCCGATTACTCTACGAAAACGGACGGCTCTTGTGTTCTCTTTGATCCCTATGTTGTTAATGGCTGCCAGACCACTAGGACAGTTTGGGAAGAGCTACGAAAGAGACTTGATGCTGGTGGCACAGGTCAGAGCGAAACAGTAGACAAATGGCGTAAGCGGGCCGCCCGGGGGGTAGTAGTAACCAAAATAGTAAAAAGTGACAATGCTCGGATTACCGACATCACTCGGTTCACGAATTCACAAAATGCGGTGCGCGAACAGGACTTCATCGCTTTGCGTAGCGACTTCAGATCGTGGGCTAGTGCTATGGCTGACCGCTACGACGTATTCCTTGAGATTCAAAGAGGCGGCTGGGACTCGCAAAAGGCTTACCAAAAAGCCCATCCGAACGCGCGGCAATTCGCCGAGTTTGCCAATGCCTTTGACCTTATCAAGGTTTACGGAGCAGGTTGGATGCGTGAGCCTGGGACAGCGTTTGGTAAGAATGCACCCTTCCTTCCGCAGGGCAGCATCTTCAAACATATTACCTCTGGAGACAAGCCATTTGACGTAGATGACCTCTACGGTGCTTATCGCCTGCAAGAGCTGGCGGACCAGTTCCAGTTCGGCCGTGGTGCGACGGCCCCCAGTCGCCGCCAGACCCGGTTTATGTTCTACTTTGTAGTGCTTGAGTTCGTAAGAGAAACCCTTATTCGTGCCAACAATAGAGCGCCCTCGACCAAGGAGCAAACCAATGCTCTGTTGGCTCTTTTGCAAGAGGAAAATCAATACGCGCTCCAAGGTCTGCTTGATTCAGCAATAGAAGTGATTGATGAATACCTGAATCGAGAATCCTACGACTCATTGTTCAAGGAACATAAATTCCAAGACGATTTAAATGCGTTTCTCAAATCGGAGCAGCTAGGGAAGAATATAGATTTTACCCCATTGTTTAATAGTCTGTTAACACAACATAAACGCTTGTTTGGTCGTCCTTCTGGGGGACAGCCCTCGCCTCGTGAGCTGGTTACCCAAGCAATTGCAGCGCAGTCTCCCAACTAGTAGAACTGATTGGGCAGCATCTTCGGAATAGTAGACTTAGCTGATGAAAACCAGGGCAAGGTAGCATTTACTCTGACAGTCTATTCTCCGACGGGCCAAACAGCCACTTCGGGCTACGCCGCTAAATATATCCACAAATACACAGGATCAGACTATGGCCAAAAAACGCACCAAACAACATCCCATCCGCGTCGGCGTAGTCGGCGTCGGTCGCGGCCGTTCCTTCATGCAGGCGGCTGCGGCGACCGGCATGGAACTGGTCGCCATTTGCGACATTTGGGAAGAGCGCCTCATGGCAGAAGGCAAGGCCCTCAATGTGCTGACATTCGTCGATTACGACGAATTCCTCGGCTGCGACATGGACGCGGTCGTGCTGGCCAACTACTTCCACCAGCACGCCCCATTTGCCATCAAAGCACTCAATGCCGACAAACACGTAATGAGCGAGACCGCAGCCTGCCACACCTTGGGCGAAGGCGTGGCACTGGCGCGAGCGGTCGAGAAAAGCGGCAAGATCTACATGTTCGCCGAGAATTACCCCTACATGGTCTTCAACCAAGAGATGAAGCGGCTCTACCAACAGGGCCGCGTCGGCGACTTCAAATACGGCGAGGGCGAATACGTCCATCCCGACCCACCCGAAGTGAAACTGGCGCGCAGTTGCGGCCGCGACCACTGGCGCAACTGGATACCCTCCACTTATTACTGCACCCATTCTATCGCCCCGGTCATGTACATCACCGACACCCGGCCCGTAAAAGTAAACGGCTTTGTCATCCCCTTTGACTTCGCCGACCCCGCCCAAACGCTACACATGAACCGCAGTGACACCGCCGCAGTAATCATCTGTCGGATGGATAACGACGCGGTGATGAAGTCGCTACACGGCGCATTGCGCGGCCACGGCAACTACGTCCGCATCCACGGCAACAAGGGGGTGATGGAAAACTGCCGCCACGGCGACAAACAGCGGCTGCGCGTGTGGTACGAGCCGTGGGAAAAGCGCAAGAGCGATCCAGTCGAGACCGTGTACAGTCCCAACTTCCCCGTGCATCACGGCTTAGCGGCGCGCGCCGGTCACGGCGGCGGCGACTTTTTCACCAGCTACCACTTTGCCGAGGCCATCCGCACCGGCGAGCCGCCCTATCTCGACGTGTATCGCGGCATCGACATGAGCATCGCCGGGATCCAAGCGTGGCGTTCGGCGCTGAACGATTCGGCACCAATGGAAATACCCGACTTCCGCCGCGAGTCAGTGCGCAAAAAATACGCCAAAGACGACTGGTCGCCCGATCCCGAACGTAAAAAGAAGGGTCAGCCACCGAGCAGTATTTTGGGTGAGATTGAACCGGACGCGAAGGCGAAAAAGCTGGCGAGCAAAGTCTGGGCAGACCAAGGCTATCTGGGCGATTGATTCCGCTGCTCTACCGCCCGACTGCATCGTCGCCCTTGAAGCGATAGGAATGCGGCCATTACTGACATTGTGCTGCCCACGGCCGCGCAGAGTGGAAGTTTCCCCTCAAAAATCCATCTTCGGCGGCCCATCGTAGCCAATGCTCTGCCACCCGGCGACATCGCCGCCCCTGAGGCGATAGGGATGCGGATACAGCTTGAGCGTGCGATCCGCAAACGGCAGGGACACCCGCTCGTGTCCCTGGTGAGCCGAGCGCACCAAGGCGATGGCTACTTCGAGCGAGTGGCGGTAGTCGTCGCCGCTGCTATACGGTTCAGTGCCGTCCCGATGGGCACGCATCAGGCGCTCGATTGTATAGGTGAAGGCGTCGGCCACTGGCTGATCCAAAAAGTCGGGATACACCGGAGAAGCCGCTGCGCCAGTCCCCTCGATCAGCACGGGCCGCGGACGCGCCAAAAAGACCTGCCCGCGCTCGCCGACGACCGAGATAAAAGTCGGCACGCGACCATCCGGCTCAGGCGCGACGACCTCGCAGACGATGCCGCCGCTCAGTCCCAAGCGGCCGTACGCGGGTACATCCCCCTCCTCTACAAGAGTACCTTCCGCCACGTACCCCGGCACCGCCGGTAAGGTGTACCCCTCCACCCATTCCACGTCCATCCCAGTGAGAATGCGCAAAGCCGCAATCTGCACGCAACCACCACCCGACACCTCAGTCGGCAACCCGCCCGGAATCGCCGCCGCCGTCAGCCGGCCAATGTGCCCCTGCCGCACCCACTCGACCACCTCGGGCATATACGGCTGCGCCCATCCGGCCTGAGCGCAGCCAAACAACGTGCCGTGCTCCCGGCAAATGCGGATCATTTCATCAGCCTCGTGCAGTTCGTGAGAAATCGGCTTCTCGCAGGAGACGACCCGCACGCCAGCACGAGCGCAGGCCGTAACGCAAGGATAGTTCTGTCCCACCGGAACCACCGCAGAGACAATGTCGGGCACTTCGGCCGCCAAGAGGTCATCGAGATCGTCGTACACCTTCTCCACACCGTAGCGCCGGGCAATGGCGTCCCTCCGCTCTCTGGCGCGATCGACGAGACCGACAATTGTGCAGTTGGGGTGAGCAGCGTACGCCCGCGTGTAATAGCGTCCCCACGTGCCGGCCGCACCGACGACAGCCACCCGGTATTGTTCATTAGTCATTGTTCGCCTCCTAATTGACGGGAATATAGGTCGCAGTTATATTTTTGCGCGGAGAATGAATGATGCAGAACCTACGCGCTGATCGCCACTATTATTATACCCCGCTTCATAGACAGGGGTAGTACGTTCGCTTTATCGTCTCAACCGCGTTTACAAGCCCCTGATTAACAGGGGCTTTTTTTATGCCCAAAAGGAACTGTGATGAACATCATATCCGATCTTGAATTTCGCGGCTTGATCTACCAAGTCACCGACCTCGACGGCCTCGCTGAGCGCCTCGCCGCCGGTCCAATCGTGCTCTACAACGGCTTCGACCCAACCGCCGACAGCCTGACGGTGGGCAACCTCGTGCCGATTCTGCTCCTGCGCCGCTTCCAACTCGCCGGTCACAAAGTCATCGCCTTGGCTGGCGGCGGCACCGGCTTGATCGGCGATCCAGGCGGCAAGACTGAAGAGCGCCAGCTCAATGCCACCGATGTCGTGGCCGAATGGACGCAGAAGGTCAGAGCCCAGCTAGAGCGCTACCTCGAATTCGACGGCCCCAATCCCGCGATCATGGTCGATAATCACGACTGGCTCGGCCAACTCGCAGCCATCGACTTTATGCGCGACGTCGGCAAGCACTTTCCCGTCCCCTACATGCTGGCCAAGGACTCGGTCGCCTCGCGCCTCGAAACGGGCATCTCCTACACTGAGTTCAGCTACATGGCACTACAGGCGTACGACTTTTTGGTCCTCAACGAAAAATACGGCTGCGAGCTGCAAACCGGCGGCTCTGACCAGTGGGGCAATATCACCGCAGGCACCGATCTGATCCGCCGCTCCGCCGGCAATCGGGCCTTTGGCCTGACCTGCCCGCTGGTGACCAAAGCAGACGGCACCAAATTCGGCAAGACCGAGGCGGGCACAGTCTGGCTCGACGCCGCTAAGACCTCACCTTACCAGTTTTACCAGTTCTGGATCAACGCCGAAGACCAGAAGGTCATCGACCACCTGAAGACGTACACCTTCTTGGAGCAGGACGCGATCCTCCAACTCGCCGAAACCGTCCGCGACCAGCCCGAACGGCGCGAGGCCCAGCGCACCCTCGCCACCGAAGCAGCGACTATCGTGCACGGAGCCGACGCTGCTCGCCGGGCCGAACACATCTCGCACGCGCTTTTTTACGGAGAGTTTCAGGATCTATCCGAGGAAGAAATCCTCGAAGGCTTTGACGACGTGCCAACTCACGCGATGGGTCAGGAAGAACTAGGACTGATCGATCTACTCGTCGCGGCCGGCGTCTCATCCTCTAAACGCCAAGCCCGCCAAGACGTGCAAAACGGCTCAATCTACATCAACGGCGAGCGCTGCACAGACATGGCGCGGAGCATGCGGTGCCAAGAGGGCCTACACGGCAAATACCTAATCGTGCGCCGAGGCAAGAAGCAGTACACCCTCGTCTGCTAGGAATCTGGACTTACTCCCACTCCACCGTACCCGGCGGCTTGTGGGTTATGTCGTAGAAGACCGCCTCAATCCCCGCTAACGCCAACAGTCGCTCGCACACATCGTCCAAAAACGCCTGTGGCAACGGGCAAAAGTCCGCGGTCATAAAGTCGGAAGTCGCTATCGGCCGCAGCACCACGCTCTCTTGCACCCCATCCGATGACAGCGGCAAAAGCACCGTCGGCATCTGGGTCACTTCCTCCATCAGCCCGTGGCGCTCCAACGCCGCCATGCTGATGGCATCGGCCCGACGCAGAAGATCGAGCCGGTCGCGGGTCAAATACCCTGCTTTTAGGTTTTGCTGCGGTCGCGGTGTAGGCCCTAACAGGTAAATCACCCGATTGATCGACGGGAAGTTATTGGTCAGCTCGGTAGAAAGGGCCTCCAGCGTCTTCCACTCCCTCTGGCCAGTGACCACCGCTGGATGCGCGTAAGTCCGCGAATCGCCCTGTACCCCGACGCTGCGCAACGGCAGCACATCGAGCGCCAGACCGAATGTCGCCGCCACCTTCTGCGCTTCGGCGACCGTCTCAAGCGCCAACCCCTCTGCGTCTGGCCCATCACTGCACAAAGCCCGCACCGCCAACCCCGGCCCTGGAAACGGATGCCGCCAGACCAAGTGATGCGGCAAGCCGAGTGTCTCGCCCAAGGTGCGCGCCTCGTCCTTGTAGAGCTGGTCCAGCGGCTCAACTACCTTGCCCTCGGCCAAAAGCTGATCGATGACGCCGACGCGGTTGTGGTGCGTCTTGATAACCGCTGCGTTTTCCGTACCGCCGGACTCAATGGTATCCGTGTAGAGCGTCCCCTGGCCCAACAGCCACTCATCCGGGTCCAGCGCCAGCGCGGCCAGCGCCCGGTCGCGGACGCGGATAAACTCCTCGCCAATCCGCCGCCGCTTTTCCTCTGGGTCGGCAATCCCCTCTGTGGCGGCGAGAAATTCCGCGCTGGCATCAACTACCTCCAGATTGTGCAGGCCCGCGCCCTTCATCAGCCGCTCGACCATCGCAGTCTCGCCCTCGCGCATAAAGCCGTTGTCAATGTGCAAGCCCAGCACCCGCTCTGCACCCAAGGCGCGGTTGAGCAGGAGAAACGCCACCGACGAATCGACCCCGCCGCTGACGAACAGAAAAACATTGCGCCCCTGCGCCTGCTCTTGGAGCCGCTCTATCGTCTCCTCAGTGTAGCGCTCCATCGTCCAGTTCCGCTCTGCGCCG
Source organism: Candidatus Latescibacterota bacterium (assembly GCA_022825185.1). The sequence goes on from JAJDYK010000012.1 coordinate 30,368, forward strand.
CACAGCGCGGCGAAGTTATCGAGGATCTCCATGCCCCGGACGGTGTGCGTTACTTCTGGATGGAACTGCAAGCCGTATATCTTGCGCTCGGCGTCGCCCATTGCCGCCACCGGGCAATCCTCGGTCGCGCCCAAGACGGCAAACCCAGGTGGCAGGGCCGCAACGTGGTCGCGATGGCTCATCCACACCCGCTCGCGCACGTCTAAACCAGCCAGCACCCCCTCTGCCTTGTCAACGTGCAAATAGGCCGCGCCAAACTCGTGTGTCTCCCCCATCTCGACTTGGCCGCCCAAGCGGTGGCAGAGCAGTTGGTGGCCGTAGCACAAGCCCAGCATCGGCTTGCCCATCGCCAAAATCTCGGGATTGTACGCTGGGGCTTCCGGGTCATAAACGCTGGCCGGGCCACCCGACAGAATCAGCCCGTCGGCGTCTTGCAAATCGGCAACCGCGGTCTCTGGCGAGCGAATCTCAGCATGGACGCGGAGGCGGCGAATGCGATTGGCAATCAGGTGGGCGTACTGCCCGCCGAAGTCGAGGACGACGATGCTCAAAGTTTACACCTGCCCTTTCAAGCTGCCCCACGAAATGGGCGCTACATTGGTCTGCTCCGAATCAATATACAACCCCGCGCCAATGTAATAGGATGCACCATCAATCTCGACGGGGGCCACGTAGCTTACCTTAGTGGACTCGTCCTCTCCTTCGATCGCCGGATTATCAAAGAGATATTCCGTAAATCCGCCCCCGGCTTGTGCCGCCGCGATATTCTGCTGTACGATCTTAACGCCATTGCTATCTTCTGAGTCGATGTTATTGACCCCTTCGCGCTCGGGTTGGGTCGCATGGAAAAAGCCCGTGCCGTCAAAACTGGTGATGAAGATATAAATCGGCCCATGCCTCCATTCTTCGTCGGTCCTAAAGGTCTCCAAAACAGCCGCCCGTTCCGCCTCATCTTGTGCAGAATCCAGCAGGCTCTTCGCTTCCAGCACGAAATTCTTCAACGTCTCTCGATCTACCACATCCCTTGCGGCGGCGTCTGCTTTTTCTACTCCGCCGAGCAGCCCTATCGCAACTAGGACAAACGACAATATTCGGATCATGATTTTCTCCCCGTAGTTGGTTAATGAGTGGTAAATAGTACGTAAAGGGGCTTTAAGTATATAGTCAAGGCGCGTCGGCTTTTTTCGCTTTTAGTAAACGGACTGATAGGACGCGAGCGCGCCGCCAACCTATATTTGGTCGCATGACTTCCACACCCACCCCATCCGAACGCCTGCGTCCCGAACTGGGGCTAATCGGCACCATCGCCCTCGGCTTGGGTTCGATCGTCGGCACCGGCGTCTTCGTCAGCATTGGCATCGGCGCTGGCATCACTGGCCCGTCAGTCATAGTCGCCATCGCCATCGGGGCGCTAGTCGCCCTCTGCAACGGCCTGTCCAGCGCCCAGCTAGCTACCAGCCATCCGCTCAGCGGCGGCACGTACCAATACGGCTATGAGTACGCTTCACCAGCCATCGGCTTTACCGCCGGATGGATGTTCCTCTGCGCCAAGAGCGCGACCGCGGCCACTGCGGCGATGGGACTGGCCGGCTACCTGCTCAACGCCCTAGATCAGACCGCATCAATCACCCCGGTCGCCCTAGCTGCCGTGCTAGTACTCACCCTCATCTCCCTCTTGGGCATCAACCGCACCAACAAGGTCAACATCGCCATCGTCGCCGCGACGCTTTGCTCGCTGCTCGCCTTCATCTTCGTCGGCACGCCCAGCGCCCTGCGCAACCTGCACCTGACCCCTTTCTTGAGAGACCAAGGCTGGTCGGCCCTATTGCATGCCAGCGCCCTGATGTTCGTCGCCTATACGGGCTACGGTCGCATCGCCACACTTGGCGAAGAAGTGCTCCATCCCCGCAAGACAATTCCCCGCGCCATCGTCGCCGTGCTGCTCATTTCCATGATGCTCTACATCGGCGTCGGTGCTGTCGCCATAGCCTCTGTAGGCTCTGAGGCATTTTACGCGGCCACGATGGAGAAAGCCGCTCCCCTAAAGGTCATCGCCCACACCTTTGATGCACCTGGCATCTCTTGGCTCCTAGCCTTGGGAGCGATCACCGCCATGGCCGGGGTGCTGCTCAACCTAATCCTCGGTCTGTCGCGGGTTCTACTCGCCATGGGCCGCCGAGGAGATATGCCCCAAGCGCTTGCCCGCCTCAATCGAGATCAGACTACGCCCTCTATTGCCGTGGTGGTCGTCGGGCTAGCCATCGCCGGGCTAGTCCTCGTCGGCAATATCAAGACCACTTGGTCCTTTAGCGCCTTCACCATTCTGGTCTATTACGCCATCACCAACTTCTGCGCCCTGCGCTTGCCAGCCGACCAACGGCTCTACCCCCGGTGGATAGCCATAGTGGGCCTAGTCGCCTGCTTAGGGCTGGCGTTTTTCGTCGAGCGCACGATCTGGATCAGCGGCTTGGGATTGCTCTTGCTCGGCTGGTGTTGGCACCGCGTGGCTCAGTACCGCATGGGGAAAAGCTAGAGCGCATGGAACACATAGACGCTCCTGATCGTGTATATTACTGACGTTACGCACTGTGTTGAACCGCAGAGGTAGGGGCGTCCCTTGTGGGTGCCCCAGCTTAGCCAGCGGACATCCGTAAAAGGGCAACCACAAGGGCTGCCCCTACAATGCGTAACGCCAGCTAATCAGTGCTCTAGGAGAAGCTCCTATGTCTATCCCCCGTCTGATCTGGCTCGTCCTGCTAACGAGCGGCATCGCCGCCGCCGACCAAGGCCCCTTGTCCGACCGGGGCGACTGGGCGTTGGGCGTGGCCCTGCCCTCTAGCAGCGGAAGTAGCTTCAGCCTGTGGAAGATCCGCTCTCCCACTACCGCCGTGGGCTTGGAAGTAGGTGTTTCTTGGAGCTACGCCGATTCCACCGACAATGCCGATGATCCCGACCCGACCACCCTTCAAACACATTACCTATCGCTACAACTGCGTCCTACTATCAAGCACTATCGTCCCCTACACGACCGAATCGCCCCTTTTACGTACGGCCAAGTCGAAGCTGGTTTTCGGGGCTATAAACGAGACGACGATCCGCATACGCAGCGCGGCAGCAGCTCAGGCAATATAGGGCTAGCACTGGGATTAGGAGTCGAATGGTTCCCATTCCAACGCATCAGTTTGGGCGGCCAGACTGGGCTGAGACTAGGCTACCGCTACGGGCAGTACGATACTAGGGGCGATAATAACAGGTCTAGTAGAAATTGGTCCCTCTACATAAGAACCTTCCAATCGGAAGTGAAGGCATTGATGTATTTTTGATGAAAGGCGATTCCTCTACTTATGAACAATGCGATGCCTCTTTTAGCTCTTACTTTGCTGCTAGCTATCCATATAACGGCTTGCGATTATTGGAGCCCGACACAGCCTCCTACACAGCGGCTCTCTGAACCTCCTACACGACCCTCTGAATCGTCCTATTCTTCTAGGCGTTCGCAAAGCATTTTTCTCGACGGAGGTACCCGCTTCAATGAGAATGATCATTTCACTATAGCTCTCCGGAACTGGCCAGCCAGTACTGTAGATGCAATTTATTTTTTACCAATTAACGAGGCCACAGGGTTTGGTCATATAGACCATTCCGAGGAAAGAACATACGTCTTTGTACAACCCGAGGCCGGGTCAGCCGTGCTGTGCCGCGACGATGGACGAGCCATTGATGGGTTTCAGCCGAACCCCGCCTTTGCAGAAGTCTGTATTGTCGATGGCCAAATAACCTTGAGCAAAGAGCAAGGATATTCTTTTGAGGACAATCCCGCTTCTCTAAGGGTTGTATCCACAACAGAAGTAAGGACCTACCAACGGTCGGACTTCGATATCCTCTTCGAGACCGCGAGAATTATCGCTAACGATACTTCGTGGTTTGATGAGAAGGGTTATTTGCGAAACAAGCTCGTAGATTGGCCGGCGAGTGCCGTAGATGTAATCTATCTTGAACTGCTTAACGAGACCACAGACTATGGTCACAGAGACGATCTCAAGCAGAGGATATACATTTTCAGGCGGCCGTCCGAGACCTCGTCAGCCGTGCTGTGCCGTGACGATGGGCAAGCTATTGATGGGTTTCAGCCGAACCCCGCCTTCGCAGAGGTCTGTATTGCAGATGGCGGAATAACCTTGCGCAAAAAGCAAGACTACTCATTCAAGGATAATCCCGTCTTTTTATGGGTGTTTCCAGTACCACAGACTCCAAGGTTAACCGGCGATTAGGTGAGGATGTTCTACGCTCTAGATGAGACCCTGTTTCTTTTGAGAAGAAAGTCATGTTTATTTTCACTCTGATCGGTATAGTCCTGTTGATAAGCACCGCCGCTGCGGACCAAGACCCGTTGGCCGATCGGGGCAACTGGGCGTTGGGTGTAGCCCTGCCTTCCAGCAGCGAACTCGACCTCAGCCTGTGGAAGGTACGCTCTCCCGTCACGGCCCTCGGCTTAGAAATAGATTTTTCGTCGTATTACAGCGATCGCACTTCTGAAGATCTCGACAACCCCGACCGATACGACTCCCAATCTCAATCTCGTTCTCTAAGGCTGCAACTCCGTCCTACCATCAAGCACTACCGCCCCCTGCACGACCAAGTCGCCCCTTTTGTTTTTTACCAAGCCCACGTGGATCTTTCCATTTTTTGGAGTCGCCTACTAGGTATAAATTCGGGAAGACAACGCACCGGAACCAAGCACGATCTGGGAATAGCGTGGGGTCTGGGTGCCGACTGGTTCCCGTTCCAACGCATCAGCTTGAGTGCCCAGACCGGACTGGACCTGAGCTACCTCTCCGACAAACTCCGCTCTGACCGGCGCAAGTGGGAGTGGTCCCTCAAGACCTTCCAGACGGAAGTGGCGGCGCTAGTGTATTTTTGACGCCGCCTTGTCAGTGCGCTGCCGTTGCTTAGGGCCACTTGGGCTGCGTGTAGCTTTTAATCACAGCCCATCCCATAATCAAAAAAATCAAAGTCCCGATCCTTCACCAGCAGCGTCGGTCGCTGCCAGCGATCATCGTCGCGCGCGGGATGGTCGCAGTTGTGGTGGACGCCGCGGCTTTCCAAGCGCTGCCGCGCCGAGCGGGCAATGAGCGTGGCCACGGTCGCCAAGCTGCGTAGCTGCACTAACTCGCCGTCGAGCCGATGCTCGCTGTACAACGCTTCAATCTCTCGCGCCATCCGCTCCGTCTCCTCACAAGCTCGCTGCAAGCCCCGGTCGCTGCGCACGATCCCCACTTCGTCCCACATCAAGCGCCGCAGCCACTCCCGCCGCTCCTCCAACGCCACGGGCGCAACGGCATCGCCCCTATGCTCCATCTCGAACAGCCTCACCGCCACGGGCGCAATTGCACCGGCGTGCGCGACAGCGCGCCGTGCAAGAACCAACCCTTCCAACAGCGAATTACTCGCCAGCCGATTGGCCCCCTGAAATCCACTCATCGCCACCTCGCCAGCCGCGTATAGACCCGCAATATCCGTCTGGCCGTGCGCATCCGTCCACACCCCACCGCAGCTATAATGGGCCGCCGGCACCACCGGAATCGGCGTCTTGGTCATATCCACGCCCATCCCCAGACAATGCTGATAGATGTTGGGAAAGCGGCGGCGGGTCTGATCGGCGTCTTGGCCGGTAACGTCCAAATAGACGCACTCGGCACCGCTTTGCTGCATCTGCGCGACAATGGCCCGCGACACCACATCGCGCGTCTGCAACGGGTCAGTAAACGCCGCGCCGCGCTCGTCGATCAGCACGGCACCAAACCCGCGCAAAGCCTCGGTAATCAGGAACGAGGGCCGCTCCGGATCGTAGAGCATGGTCGGGTGGAACTGCATAAACTCCATGTTGCTCACCCTCGCCCCGGCCCGCCAAGCCATAGCGACCCCATCGCCAGAAGCCACACGCGGATTGGTCGTATGCAAAAAGACCTGCCCGCAGCCGCCCGTGGCCAACAGCGTAACCGGCGCCACCGCGGCGATGGGATCAGCTTGCTGCGAGTCCAATACCCAAGCCCCGTGGCAACGCCGCTGCTCATCTACGATTAAGTCTATCGCCAAATGGTGATCGTACAAGGTCACCTGCGGCAGCGCTTGCACGGCCGCGACCAAGGTGCGCGTCACCTCGCGGCCGGTCATGTCGTCCGCATGTACCACCCGCGCGTATGCGTGCCCACCCTCGCGCCCCAACGCCAACACCCCAGGCCGCGCTTCGTTGAACTGCGCGCCAATCGCCAGCAGTTCTTCTACCACCTCCGGCCCTTCGGCCACCACCCCTTCGACAACTGAGCGGTCGCACAGACCCGCGCCCGCCGCGAGCGTGTCCTGTGTATGGCTAGCCACTGAATCAGCCGCATCCACGACCGCAGCAATACCCCCTTGCGCGTACTGCGTGTTGGACTCGCGCCGCTCGTGCTTGGTCACTACAGCCACAGACCCGTGTTGAGCAGCCTTGAGGGCAGAGAACAAACCGGCAATACCAC
>JAJDYK010000340.1 GCA_022825185.1 Candidatus Latescibacterota bacterium
GTCCATAAAAGGCGGCACCTCGTAGCGGGCTAGTAGATACCGGGTAAGGCTGCGGAACTGCGCCCGAGGGCTGAGGCGGTCGGTGCGCCACTCCTCGACGGGCCGGAGCCAGTCGCCGTAGTGGCGGGCGAGTTGACCGAGAGCGTCCTCGTAGTTGTTGCCCTCTTCGCGCGTCCGATTGAGGAATCCCGTTTTGAGGCCGAGGAGGTCGGCGCGTCGCTCTACGTGCTTGAGCAGGCGGTAGAGAGCTTGACGGCGCTTGGGGTCTTCGGCTGCGGCGAAGAGCGCGACGAGCTTCCGGCTGAGCGGATACATCTCATCTGGAGGGATTTCGTCGCGGAAGGCCCGGTCTATGAGGCGGGCGCGTCCCGGAGTGTGGCTGCGGCCGGGGTGCGGCGCGATCGGCCGCAAAGTGTCGGCGGCGAGTTGACGCTCGATTGCGAGCTGGCTCTCGGTTTTGTCGCGCTGGATCGCTAGGCCATTTTTGCGGCACCAGATGATATAGTTCGAAAGGGACGGGAAGCCGAGCGTTGCGGCGTGGTGCCGGAGGGCGTCGTCAAATGCTGGCCGGGCCGATGCAGTCGTCATGGGCACTTTCCTGAGAAGGGTTAAAAAGTAAAAGGCGCGGAAAGAGTGTAATTATGTCAATGAGAAAATCTCGGAGCGGGTGGCTGGCAGAGTCGGGGCGGACCCATGTCCAAGCTGACGTCCTGCGGATAGTAGAAGGACATGATAACTTGACGCGGCGGTTTTAATTCTGCATAGAGAGCGGCACAAAAACTAGCTGCTTCCCAGACAAAGGAGGGATTGTGTCGGGTTTGGATTACGCGTTGATGGCGCTCTACATGCTCTTTTTGGTGGGGATGGGACTGTACTACAGGAGATTCGCCCAACAGAGCATGGAAAATTACTTCTTGGGTGGGCGCAAGATGAAGGGATGGATGAGCGGCACCAGCTATGCGGTCACCTGCATGAACGCCGATGTAGCGCCAGCGTATTGCGGCATGACGGTCATCACCGGGACCTTTATCTGCTGGTGGTATTTGAGCCGCTTCGGGCTGGCGCTGATGATCGGTGGGCTGCTCTTCGCCGTATGCTGGCGACGGTTGAAAATTTTTACCTCACCGGAATTTTACGAACTCCGCTTTGGCGGTGCGGCCGCGCCGACGATGCGCGCTTGGGTTTCGCTGCGCAGCGCCTTTGTCGCAGTGGTAGCTTGGACTGGGGCGGGGCTTTTGGGGCTGACGAAAGTGTCTGAGGCGCTTTTGGGCTGGTCGCGCTTTGAGACCTTTTTGCTGGTTATTCCGATCATCTTGGTCTATGTGGTGCTCTCCGGCTACATGGGCGTGGTGATGTCGGATTTGATTCAGACCGCGATTATGATCGGGTCCTCGCTGGTACTGATGGGCTTGGTCTGGGCCGACTTCGGCGGGCCGACCGGGCTATATCAGGCGCTGGTGACGCAGTTTGGGGAAGGAGTCGTTAGCTGGCATCCGCCGATGAGCCACGAGCTTTTAGGGGTAGTGGGGATTATCGCGTGGACGATGGGGACCGCTATCGGCTATGGCGGCGACGTGGCCCCGATGGCCGGAGCGATGGAAGGCCAACGGCTGCTGTCGTGTCGCAACAGCCGCGAGGCGACGCGGATGTACGTCTGGACCGAGATCGTGCTCTTCCTAATGTTGGCGGTGCTGACCCTGCCGGCTCTGGGAGCGATGGTCAAATGGCCGGGGCTGCACGACGGCAGCATGGACAAGGAACTGGCCTACGGCCTCTTGCTGGGCCACTACTTGCCTTCGGGTCTTTTGGGGCTGGCGCTGGTGGCGATGTTTGCCTCGATCATGTCCACGGTAGATTCCAACATGAACTTCGGGGCTCAGGTCTTTATCAATGACGTGTATCGGCGCTTTATCAAACGCGGCGCTGAGATGGCCCACTACATGGGCGTTGGTCGGGTGGTGATGCTGGCGATCATGGGCCTTTCGCTGGCAGTCGCGCTACAGGCCGAGAACGTCATCGACATCGCGGTTTTCATGCTCGGGCTTTCCTCGGCTGAACTGACGGCCAATTGGGGCCAGTGGTGGTGGTGGCGCTTTAACGGCAAGGCGCGACTGGCCGCCTCTTTCGGCGGGCCATTGGTCTTTCTCCTGAACAAGTACGTGGTTTTCGTCCATTTGATTGACGCGGGGCAGGATACAGCGTATGTGATAGTTCTCTCGTCAATTGCCGCGACGTGCCTGCTCTGGATCGCGGTGGCACTTTGCACCAAGCCAGAGCCAGAGGAAAAGCTCTTGGCCTTCTACAAAGAGGCGCGGCCGATGGGATGGTGGGGGCCGATAGCGCAAAAGGCGGGTGTTGAGACTGGTGGCGGTGTACCGATTATGCACGGCCTAGGTCTTGCCCTGATTGGTGCGGTGGCGGTGGGAGGGGGCATTATCGGGTTTTCGGGGTTTTACGTGGGGCGTTGGACGGTGGCGTTGGTCGGGGGATTAGTGGCGCTGGTGCTGGGGGTAGCGTTGCGAGGGGCGTACACGAGATATATGCGCCGAGTGGGTGCGGATGAGGGGTAAAGGTACAAGCCAGCGTGGCATTGACGCGGTAGCTCTACGTATCTTAAGGTAAAAGACCTGCGGAAATCGGTCAGGTAGATTCAAGGCGACAAAGTTCGCTCTATAAAGGAGCAAAAAATGGCAGATTACTTATATATCGGACATGGCGTCTATAGCGTGGCGGAAGCGGCCCGGCTGACGGGTGTTCCCGCTAGCACCATTCGGCGTTGGACACGGGGTTATAGTTACACCCGGAATGGATTTCGCTATGAGCTGCCGCCCGTATTTGCTTCAACGGAGGCCGGGGAAGGCCCTATCCTGCGCTTTGTCGATCTTATCGAAGTCCGAGCCTTGCGGGGTTTTCGCGAGAAGGGGGTACCGTGGTCGATCTTGCGCATTGCCTCGCACAAAGCAGCTCAGATTACGGGACATTCTCATCCATTTTCGCAGCGCAGCTTTCGCACAGATGGCCGCCGCATCCTCCAGCAAGTGGAAGAGGCGGCACTGCACGATATCGTAACCGACGAGCAGTATTTTAAGGACTTTGTCAGGACTTTTCTGCCCGACAACGAGCTAGATTTTTCGGAAACAGGTGCCCCGGTGTGTTGGCATCCTATGGGCCGGGAGAGCACGGTCATCATCGAACCTACTCGTAGTTTCGGAGCACCGATATGCGATCCCAGCGGTGTCCGCACTCGTCTACTGAGTCGCACCTATCGAGCCGAGGAAGATGTAGACCGGGTCGCTTGGTGGTACGATGCCACTCCTAAGGAAGTAAGCGATGCTGTCACATACGAGGCACAATTAGCAGCGTGAGGTTTTTCCTCGACAACAACATCTCTCACCGTCTAGCTGCGGCGTTGATTGCCCTAGATGACCGTGTAGAACGAGGGGACTGGACGGTAGAACACCTTAGAGTCCGTTTTAATCAGCAGACAGAGGATGTCACTTGGCTTGAAGCATTAGGCCGTGAGGGGGAATGGATCGTGATCTCGGGCGATATTCGGATTTCTCGGAATCGGGCCGAAAGGGCTGCTTGGCGTGAGTCGGGCTTGACGGCCTTTTTTTTCGCTAGCCAATATCCAGAAAAGAAAATCTGGACCCAAGTTATGCACTTCCTGCGTTGGTGGCCGGAGATCACGCGCGAGGCTCGGGAACACAGGGAAGCACCTGAAGGATCTGGATATGTGATTCCGATGCAGAAGAAGAAGTGGAAGATCATAACTCACGACTGACCCACTGCGCCGAGTGGCTGCGTCTGGAGTATAAAGGACACTTCCTTAGTGCCTGACAGCAAAGGCTGCGATGTCCACGCAGCTACGGCGCTTCCGGTGCCGACCGCGCCGCCGGCGTCGCTGAGAATGCGTCCTCACCTTCGCCCACGGTGATGGCAGAAAACTGCACGTATCCCCACATGTGGGGCTCGTGCATATTGATCACTCCCATCGGCGACCACACCCAGTTGTCGCAGGGAACACCTTCCCTTTTCAAATAACCGCCCTTGTAGCGGTCGAACTCCCATTCGACGCGGGAAAAGTTGACCCGCCAGCGGTCGCCGGGATTGGGAGGGCAGGCGGTACCGGCGTACTTTTCCATGCTGCTCCAAGGGATGGCCACCTCCACCGACCAACCCCGATCCACATCGTCCGAGCAATTGAGGGTGCCGTCGATCTGCACGGCGTGCTTGATGCCTTCAAAGTCGAAGCCCCAATCGGCCTCGCCGCCTCGGTTGTACTGCTTGGGCAGATAGAGATCCCAAGCCACGTTGAGTGGGTTGATCTCAAATTCCATATAGTGCTCGCCATCGTCGTCTGGGTCGATGAAGATCTCGAAGTCGTTGTCATTGCAAATAACTGAGTCGCGCTTGGTCAGCGTGCCCCAAACGTGCGGCTCTTCCATATCGGCACCAAAGTAGAAATAGTCGTCGTCCCACAGCATGGCGACCCGGGTGGCAAAGCGGGGCAGGGGCTTTTTGTCCCCTTCGATATCGACGAACAAAGGGGTGCGAGGGGCGCGCTTCCAAGACGCTTCGGCGAGGTGGCCGTCGATGGTGAGCGCTTCTTTGGCGCGGTAGCACATGTATTGCTCGGGGATGATCTGGCTCATTGATCGTTTCCTTGGTTTTTGAGAATGGGTCGGGTGAGGTCTGAAAGGCGCAATCGCTGCTTGCCCTGGTCGTCAAAATTGTCTGGAGCTAACCAAGTCAGGAAGGCTTGCTCTAGCTCCGGCCACTCCGAATCAATGGCTGCGTACCATGCAGTGTCCCGATTGCGCCCGTTATAGACCGTTGCTTGGCGAAAAATCCCCTCAAATGAAAATCCCAGCCGTTGGGCGGCTGCCCGCGACGCTTGGTTCAGGCTGTCGCACTTCCACGAGTAGCGTCGATAGCCCAATTCGAATGCCTTCTTCATCATGAGGTACATGGCCTCGGTGGCCAATGGCGTTCGCTGTAGCTGCGGGGAATAGTGGATGTGCCCCACCTCAATAGCGCCGCTTGCAGGTGCAATGTTGAGATAGCTCGCGACGCCACATGCTGTCCCCACCCACTTGTCCACGATGGCAAAGAACAGTGGATCGTCCCCTAGGCACTTCTCGTTCATCCAGTCCTGGTAGCTGTCTTTGTCGGAGAATGGGCCGTATGCCAAGTAAGTCCAATTCTCGCCTTCCGTATCAGAGGCGTTGGCCTGATACAGGTCGTCAAGATGGCTATCGACGTGCAGTGGTTCCAACCGACAAAGGCGACCCTCCATGCATTCTCGCGGCGGATTGGGTGGTGGCGTCCAATCCGACAGTGCAAAGCTGATCGGCTGCCCAAGGCTATTGGTACGATTGCTCATGCGGTGGTTTTGAGGCGGTTCAATATACTGCATCGACAGACCCCGCTCGGGGTGCCAATCCGTTCCAGCCGTCCGCCACGGCGCTCGTCTGCTTAAAAAGCTGCAAAAGCGGTTTCCACATGGCCTCGCGCACGCGGCTGGCCGCTTCCATATCGCCGGCCATTAGGGCCTGCTTGAGTTCTCGTCCCCGCTCTTCTTGGATACGCACGCTCTCCTGTGCCTGAGCCGCTAGGGTGCGCACCGCATCGATGTGGCCATCGATCAACTCGGCCACCGTCGTGGTCGAATCCGTCGTGGTATCGTAGTCGCTCGACGGCCTGAAGTGGGGCGGCTGGCGCTCGCCCTTTTCGTCGTAGAATGTATGCGTCGGCTGGATGTGCGGCGTCACCGAGAGGTACATATAGACTGGCTCGTCGCCGATGACTCGCACCGAGTGCGGCTCGTCGGTTAGGGCGTAGCACATCTGCCCCGGTCCAACTTCTTTCACCTCGCCGTTGATTTTGAACTCCACCCGACCCGACAAGATGATGAAAATCTCGTCGCCCAAGTCGTGCGTGTGCCAAGCGTCGAGCGAGCCTGTGCTTGGCTCTAAGCGGCAGAAGCGGGCGCGGATCTGCGGCCGCACTAGAATGTTGCGAATATCCCGGCGACAGTCGTACACTTCAAATCCCATGACGTCTCCCTCCTTGAAAGGCAAGAGCGGATTCACTACCTTGCGCCGGCACAATCTAACGTCCGCCATGCGCTTAGCAAAGGCCCGCCTATGATGACCCTCTTCTTCGATTTGATCGGTTATTTAGACCTTGCGAGCGTCTTGGGAAATGCCTGATGGACGAATCCTTCAACATCACCGACGAACAGCTCGCCCACTTCGAGCGCAACGGGTTCTTCCTGATCCCCAACCCCGTCGGCGCTGAGGGTATGCGCCAGATCGACTTCCGGCAGCAGGAGGTCGAGCCGGAGTGGGAGCGCACCGAGTTTCCCGAGGGCTGCAATCGGCTGGCCTGCCAATTCCTGATGATCGGCGAACCGCTGCTGCAGATGGTGGAGCATCCAGAGTTGGTCGAAGCGGCGCGGCGGATTTTGGACGCCGAAGAGGTACACGTGGGTGCCTGCGGCATCGGCGATGCCTCGAAGATTGTCAGCGCCGATGGCCGACCGCAGCGGCAGGTCCACTGGCATGTGGACGGCGGGCCGGAAGTGAAACAGGTCTCCTTCCGCACCGCTCTTGATCGCCACGACGCTAGCAACGCACCGCTGCGGGTGCTGCCCGGCAGCCAGTACCGTCCCCGCGAGGAGGTGGCGGCTGAATTGCTACAACTTGAATTGGCTACTGGTACCCACGACAAGGTGCCGACGCACTGCTTCGCCCGCCATCCTAGCGAAGTCGAGGTTGTCCTCGACCCACGGTGGACTTTGGTGTGGACGCCCTCGTGTTGGCACGCCACTGGGGTGAAGACGGCTGCCGGTCCGCGCCGCGCCATGGGCTGGAACTACTTCCCACCGGGTGGCCGCAAGCGCGACTTGGCGGCACTGAAGCACTTGCATCCAGACTGGCCGGACTGGCCCGAGGCGCGGCAGCGTCTCTGGGGTCTGGTCGATTGACTCAGGAACCCGTTGACGGTCGCTAGATAACGTCGTCTAAGACAAAGGAGAAAAGGATACTTTCATGTCCGAACACATTACCATTCTCGGCGGCGGCAATACGGCATTTGCCACGGCTGCAAATCTGACCCTGAAAGGTTTTGCTATTACGCTTTGCGAATTGCCAGAATTTGGGCACACGCTCGATCCGGTGCGCGACCAAGGCGTGATTCACTTGGTGGGGGTCGAAGAGACAGGGGCTGCAAAAATTCACTGCATGACCACGGATATTGAAGCGGCGCTGAATGCGTCTGACTTGATCCTGTTAATCGTGCCGGCGTATGCCCACAAACCGTTTGCCATTGCCTGCGCCCCTCATCTCAGACCCGAACACATGGTCGTGCTGATGCCGGGCACATTGGGCGCATTGGAATGGGCGACGCTATTGCGCGATCAAGGAGTGGCAGACATCGCGCTGGCGGAGGTGGATACCGCGCCGTATGTGTGTCGGAAAACAGCGCCGGATACCGCGACGATTTGGGGTACCGTGACAGGCTTGGGCTTGGGGGTGTTGCCAGCGACAGCAACAGATCGCGTGCGCGCTCGGCTGTCGCCGCTGTTCCCGGGCATTCAGACCTATCCCACCGCAATGGCCTGTGGTTTGTCTGCGATGAATCCGGTCGTGCATCCTGCGGGTGTGTTGATGAACGCAGGACGAATCGAATATGCGCACGGCGAGTTCTATTTCTACGAAGAAGGGGTATCCCCATCGGTGGCAAAGACGATCATGGCCGTGGATGCAGAGCGGCGGGCCATCGCAACAGCTTTGGGTTACGATCTCGTAGCGGCCGATGAAGCGTTTTACCGCGCGGGTTTTGGCCCTCAGGGCGATTTGTGGGCAACGATTAATGGCAGCCTAATGCTCACGCAACTCAAAGCGCCCGGGTCTCTTGAGAGCCGTTGGCTCAGCGAGGATATTCCATACGGTCTTTCAGCTTGGCACGATGTGGGCGCGCAATACGGCGTGGACGCGCCTTTGATGCGCGGGTTGGTGGATATCGGGTCCGTGGTGATGGGGGCTGATGGGTGGGCCACGGGGCGGAGTGTGCGCGAACTGGGCATTGAGGGCATGGACTTGGATACCTTAAATGCGTTTTTGCAAACGGGGTCTGCACCGTGAAAGCGGGCGATTGGCTGGTCGAACTGGTCCGAGGCGCGCAGCGTCTCTGGGGCCTGATCGATTGACGGCGGGGCTAAGAACTATATTTGGTCAAAGACGTCTTCTAGAATGGCGGCGCTTTTTAGGCGCTTGAAGGGGAGGGTCGATAATTCCGTCACGGGAGGTATCCTATGTCATATCAATTCCCAATCCGTTTAATCGCCGGCTCCTTGGCCGTTCTCATCGTCTGTGCTAGCTATGGGGCCGAGCAGCGCTACTCTCCCCAAGAACTGGAAGCGGCGAAAGCAAAGCTGCGCGAGCACAATCGGCTGTGGTCGTTCCAGGCAGGAGCCATATTCGGCCAGGAATGGGTGAGCCGCGCGCCTGAAGACGCCGAGTTGCGGTCGCTCTACGCGCGTCAGTTGCACGGACAGTTGTACGGGCGCAGAGAGATCCAAGAGCACGCCGATGCGATCTTGGAACGGGAGCCGGATAACCCGTGGGGGCTCTACGCCCAAGCACTCGCGTTTCTGGCGGACCGGAGGCACTCCGAGGCAGCTGAGTCTAGCTTGCGCGCCTGGAGGCTGCTGCCCCAGCCGGAGTTCGCCGCGACGCACCTTCTGGCGCTTCGCTCCAGAAACGTAGAAGAGGGGGTGGCATTTCTGGACTCTCTGGATGCGGCGACACTCCAGCATCCCGAAGTCCTCCATGCCCGCGCGGAACTCGAGTACTGGGCACAGTACTCGCTGGAGGAACCCGCCTATGCGGATACGAGCCTCGCTACCTTGGCCGCGCTGCGAGCGCGTTGGCCCGATCACGTCAGCGGCTACCTTCGGGCTGCGGAATATCTATACCGGGCCAATAAGCCGCAGGAGGCGCTCCCGCTGATCGAAGAGGCCATTCGCCTCTCACCGGGCTCTACCGAGGTGCGCGATTGGCACTGGCATATCCTCAACAAGACGGACCTGCTCCCCGCCGACGAGCGCCGCCCCGCTATTGAGGCCAGCATCGCCGAGTACCGGAAGGCGGCCCCAGAGACCGTACGCGGCCTAGCCCTGCTCACCACGACCTATCGGAGCGTACTAGAGGACGAAAAAAAGGCGGCGGAGTTTGAGGCGAAGTTGATGGCGCAGGATCCCGCGAGTCGCCATGCGTCGTGGATCTACCAAGAGAAGTTCCAACGGGAGACCCAACGATTGCAGTCCGAGCTCGACCGCATCAAGCGCGAGCATGGCGCGGCCTCGCAGGAGTACCAAGACCAGCTTCGCCTCGTCCGCGACGCAGCCTATCGGTTCTTAGACAAACCCCTCTACGACGATAGCTTCCGTGGGCAGGCGTACCTAGATCTCTTCTATGCCCTCAGCGCCATGAACCCGATTCCGGTCGAGGAGCTCGCCGATGCGGTGCGCGGATTGGTCCGCTACGAGCGACTCAACCCGCACATAACGTACTCTACAGCTCCTACCTCGATGGCTGACCACACGCCTTACGCCGAGGAGGCGGCTGAACTCGCTCGGGGCGGCATACAAGCCATGATCGATAAGGCCGAAGAGAGGAGGTGGGAGGAGGATAGCCTGAACTACTACTTGAGCCTCGTCCACGACGCCATCGGGTGGGCTAGCTACAAAGCAGGTCGCGTCGAGGAGGGCCGCAACGAGCTTGAGCAGGCGCTGGAGCTCTCGGAGAGCAACACTAGTGCCCTCTACCACCTAGGCCAGGTGTTCGAGCACATGGCGACCGAAGCCGAGGCGGCTCTTCAAGTGCGAGATTCCAAGACGATCGTTTTGAGGACTGAGGACGAGGCTCAGGACGCCGTTGAGGCAGTCCGCAACTGGCTCGACAAGGCGGAGGAGTCCTATATCGCCGGCCTTGAGGCCAGAAGCTGGGGTGAAAATCCCAGCCAAGCGGCGCTAGAAGCGCTGTACGAGCGTCGGCACGGCTCGCGCGAAGGGCTGGACGAGTATCTCGCTGCGTTTAGCGAGCGGGACAGGTCCCGAAGACGCGAGCGGATTTTGGAATCGCGGCTCGATACGGCTCGCACCTACGAACCGTTCTCCCTCCCTAGGCTCGACGGAGAACAGGTTGATTCCGCTGATCTCGAGGGCAAGATCGCCATTCTTCATTTCTGGGGAACTTGGTGTGGCCCCTGCGTCATAGAGCTACCCGAGTATCAGAAGTTCCACGCGCGCTATCTCGACGACCCCGCAGTGGAGGTGATCTCCATCAGCAACGACAAATCGCGCGACGTGCTCGACAGGTTCATGGTGGAGAATGAATACGATTTTACGGTCTTGGTGGACGACGGATACGTGCAAAAGGCCGGTGTCAATGGTTTCCCTACGACGTGGTTTGTCGATGGCGACGGCTATATCCAGTTTGTCCAAATGGGGGGGAGCAGCGACTCGCATCTGGAGGAAGAGTTCGCATGGATCGTCGAGGCGCTGCGCAATGCCGATGGGAGTCGTTAGGGCCAGCTTTTGAACGCTTGATCTGACTTAAGCCACAGGGAGGATGAACGACCATGTGGAGCGAAAGACAATTGGCAACCTATCGCGAGCAGGGATTTCTCGTGCAGCGCGGACTGATCCCGCCGGATCAGATCGAGCAGTTGCGCTCGGCAGCCGACGAGATGATGTCTGAGCAGGCCGACAACCCGCCGGAGGTGCATATGGTGCGCGAGAAAAGCGGCCCGGTGCGTTCGGTGTTCTGCATGCACCGCAATGTGCAGCCGTTCCGAGTGCTGTGTCGCTCGGAGCCGATCGCCGGGCCGGTCAAGCAGATCTTCGGAGACGACGCCTACATCTTCCACAGCAAGCTGAACTACAAGGAGTCGTTCGAGGGCACTGTGTGGCTCTGGCACCAGGACTACGGCTACTGGCGCTATGACGGCGTCGACGATCGGTTGGCCTCTGCGCTGGTCATGTTGGGTCCGAACACGCGCAACAACGGCAGTATCGCGCTGGTGAAGGGTTCACATCGCTGGGGCGTGCTGGACCACTACAGCGACGAGATCACCACCAGCTACAAGCAGTGGTGCATCACGCCGGAGGCGCTGCGCGAGCACATCACCGATGAGTCGATGATCATTCCGATCGAGGGCGACGCTGGCGACGTCTGTTTCTTCGACTGCCGGATCGTGCACGGCTCGAACCACAACTTCTCACCTGCGCAGCGCTACAGTCTGATCTACGCCTTCGCCGCCATCGACAACGTGCCGCGCGGCGTTGAGAATCCTCGTCCCGATTGGGTGGTGGCGCGTCAGTTTGAGCCGGTTACCGCTGAGCTGCCGGAGTTGGCGGCGGGTCCATGCGCACCGGACTGATGTTACGCAGTAGGGGGCGGTTTGAAACCCCCCCTACGAATCTGCAGATTGCAAATCGCGGAAACAGGCTGGTCGGCGTCTAAGCAAGCCTTGTTCCCAGTACCAGTTGATCGTCCGCGTCAATCCTTCCTCTAGGTCCGTGTAGGTTAGATCCAACTCAGCGGTGGCACGGCTTCCATCGGCGCGGAAGCCGTGTGCGGTGAGGCGGTAGGTTTCCCACGACAGGACCGGCGGTCTGCGGGTCAGGCGCGACAGGGCTTCGCCTCCGAGCGCGTAGGGCGCGGCCAGTGGGGTGGGAATGGTCGGCGGCGACCAGCGGCCGGCTAAGCAACAGACCAGTCGGCCGAGTTCGGTCAATTTGCCGACCGTGCCCGCGAGTATATAGCGCTCTCCGATCTGGCCATTTTCAGCCGCTAGCATGTGCCCCCGAGCCGCGTCGTCAATGTACACCAAGCTCATCCAGCCGGGAAAGAGCGCGGGCACCCGACCGTTGAGCAGGTTAATGATGAAGCGCCCGGAGGGTTTGCGGTCGCCCGGACCGTAGATGGCAGCGGGCTGGACGCAGACGAGCGGCACTCCTTTTTCTACATACGCGAACGCCACCTGCTCGGCTGTGTGCTTGGCCTTTTCATAACGCGAGAGGAAGTAGCCGCGATGGGCCGTCGTCTCGGTGGCGACTTGACCTTTGGCCTCGCCAATGCAGGCGGCGGTACTGGTATAGACGACCTTGGCGACGCCGACTGCCAATGCTGCTTCCATGGCGTTGCGGGTCCCCTCGGTTTCAGTGGCTAGGAGTTCGGCCTCGTCCAACCCCCACAAGTCGTAGAGCGCCGCGGCGTGGAAGAGGGTATCGCAACCTGCGAGCGCGGCTTCGATGCTCGTGCGGACGAGGATGTCGCCGCGGGCGATTTCGACGCCTAGGTTCTCCAACGTCTCGGTCTGACTAGTGGGCCGCGCCAGCACCCGGACTTGCGCGCCGCTAGCGACGAGGGCGCGAACCAAGGCCCCGCCGACAAAGCCGGTGCCGCCGGTGACCAACGCCCGCATTAGGCGGCGGCTTCGGCCCCGAGATGTTGGCGGAGAAAGACGCGCAGCGGCACGTCCTCATCGGTGGGCGAGGTGTAACCGTAGCCGCCGGTGGGCGCGTACCCTAGTAGCTGGCGGCGGATTGGGTCAGAGCGCTCAAAAAGGTGTTCGACGGTTTGGTCGTCGCGGGGACGGAGCCAGCGATACGAGTACCCATAGAAGAGCACCTTGCGGGCTATAGCAGAGGCGTTGGAACTGGCCGAGTGCCAGATCCGGCGGTCGAAGAGCACGGCCCCGCCCTGCGGAACCAGCACGGGGACGGCGTTGCGGGGCAAGGAGCCGTCGTCGGGGATGTCATACGCGTCCAGCAAGTGGCTGCCGGGCACGACCCAGAAATTGGCGCGCCCGGCTGCCGAACAGTCGCTGAGGAAATAGGCCATCTTGACCGAAATCCGCGGCCGGGGGCTGGACTCGATCTCGTGGTTGACGCGGTCCGAGTCTTGGTGCCAGCCCTGCATCTTGACTCGGCAGTCGCCAAGCTCGGCGGCCGGGCTGTAGGCGAGGACGGTGTGGTAAATCTGGATATTCCAGCCGAGTGTTCCCCAGACTTTGGGCAGTGCTTGGGGCCAATCGACCAAGTCTAGGTAGCGCTCGTCGCGCCAAACCATGTCGCGGACGGTCAGCCGGTCGTAGGGGCCGACGCCGCGCTTTTGGCGTTCCTCCGCGTCAATCCGGTCGGAGACTTCCAAGAGTGCGTCAACCACGTCGGGAGGCAGCATCTCGTCGAAGACGAGGTAGCCGCGCTGGGAGAACTCTAGGCGCTCAGCCTCGGTCAACGCGTACTGCAAGCAAGAAGCGTCCATAGGAGTCCCCCCATCCAAGCGGCTAACTACAGGTCGTATCCTACTTCGCCGTGCTCACTCACGTCGAGTCCATCGGTCTCGGTATCCTCATCTACGCGCAGGCCGCTGACTAAGTCGATGACCTTGAGAATGATAAACGAGACGATCAGGGTGTAAACGGCTGCGGCGACTGCGGCGAAGGCTTGGATGCCGAACTGCTTGCCCATGTTGAGGCCCTCGACGGTACCGCCCAAGGAGGTCGAAGCGAAGAAGGACACCAGCAGAACACCAACCAGACCGCCGAAGCCGTGAACCCCTACTACGTCGAGCGCGTCGTCGTACCCGCAGGTGCGCTTGAGCCAAGTAGCGGCCCAATAGGCGACGACACCGGAGCACAGGCCGATGGCAAAAGCGCCGAGTGGCCCCACCGTGCCCGAGGCTGGAGTAATGGCCGCTAGACCGGCGATGGCACCAGTGGCAAAACCGAGCGCACTCGGTTTGCCGTTTTTGATCCACTCGATAAAAATCCATGTCAGCGCCGCGACGCTGGGCGAGATTTGGGTGACCACGACCGCCATAGCCGCCTGCCCATTAGCCGCCAAGGCACTGCCGCCGTTGAAGCCGAACCACCCCACCCACAGCATGGCCGTGCCGACGAGGTTCATGGTCATGTTGTGCGGGGGCATGGGCTGCTCGGGATAGCCGGTGCGCTTGCCGACGAGGATCGCGGCGACCAACGCGGCTGCCCCGGCGGTGATGTGGACGACGATGCCGCCGGCAAAGTCAAAGACGCCCATTGCGCCGAAGTAGCCGCCTTCTCCCCAGACCATGTGCGTGATGGGCAGATAAACCAAAACGCACCACAGCCCACTAAACCACAGCACGGCCGAAAACTTCATGCGCTCGGCAAAGGCACCGACGAAAAGCCCAGGGGTGATGATGGCGAACGTCATCTGGAAGACGAAGAACAGCAATTCCGGGATGGTGCCCGAGAGGCTATCTACGGTGACGCCGCTGAGAAAGGACTTGGACAGGTTGCCGATAAAGGGGTTGCTAGCCGTAAAGGCCAAGCTATAACCGAAAATGGTCCACAAGACCGTGATCAGGGCCGCGATCCCAAAGCAGTGCATAAAGACTGAGAGCACATTGCGCGTGCGGACCAAACCAGCGTAAAACATGGCCAAGCCGGGGATCATCATAAAGAGAACCAAGCCGGTGGAGATCAGAATCCAAGCCGTGTCGCCAGTGTCGAGCTTGTCTTGGGCGAAGGTGGCATTGGGAACGGCGAGAAAAATAAAAGCTAGCAGGGCGAGGAGGCCCCACTTTCTGCGAACCAGCATGTCGAACCCCCTTTTAGGTGGCAAAGGTGCGAACTAAGTGGAATGCGTACGAGAGCGAAGCAAGGTATATAAATAAGAAAATTTTGGCCCTCGCCCAAGCATTGATCGCAAAGTTGTCAGATTGGAACGACAAAAATGGCGGCAAGGGGATGTTGCAGCAGAGGGAGCATACGGGGTTTAGGCGGCATGGCCGTAAACGATTTGGTCCATGACCCGACTAGTGCGGGCGGCGCTTGCGCCGGTGCTGGGGCATTCGCTTCGGCCCAACAGGGCATCTACTACCGTCTGGATCAGGGGCTGCTGGACGTGTTGGGGTGGGTCGATGGCGAAGGTTTGGGTCCCGGCGTTGGTGGTCAGTTCGACCGGGGTGAAGGCGAACGTGGAAAAGGCGATTCGGCCCTTGTCGCCGACGATTTCGATCTGGTCGCAGCGCTGGTCGGCGGCGAAATTCCAGACTCCCGAGCCCAGTGCGCCGGACTCGAAGGCAAAGCTGGCGGTAACGGCATCTTCGGCACGGTAGAGCCCGGCTTGGTTGGTTGCGTGGCCCGAGGCGTGGGCGATGGGGCCGAGCAGAAAGTCGAGGAAGTCGAGTTGGTGCGAGGCTAGGTCAAAGAAATAGCCGCCGCCCGAGATATCTGGGACGACGCGCCAAGGCAGGTCGTCGGGATCTTCTGACGCGGGTTGGCAGAGCGCGATGGAGGCGAAGCGCACCGCGCCGATGGCCCCTTCCGCGACCAGCGACTGGACCTTGAGGAAAGCGGGTAGGGCGCGGCGGTAGTAGGCGACGAAAAGCGGCACCCCGGCCCGGCGGCAGGCGTCGATCATCGCCAAGCACTCGCCGTGGTTGCGCGCCATTGGCTTTTCGACGTAAACAGGTTTGCCGGCTTGGGCGACTTGGGCGGTGTAGTGTGCGTGGGTGTCGGGGGGCGTCGCGATATAGACCGCATCGACATCCGGGTCGCCAATGAGTGCGTCGGCTTGGTCGTACCACTTGGGCACGCCGTGGCGCACGGCATAGTCGCGGGCCTTGTCCTCGTTGCGGCGCATAACCGCCACCAGTTTGGAATCGCGAGCTTTGTACAGGGCGGGGCCGCTCTTGACTTCTGTGACGTCGCCGCAGCCGATGATACCCCAGCGAATTGTAGCCATAAAACGTTCTCCTGACGAGCGGGTTAGGCGGCCTGTTGGACGATAGCTAGCAGGCCGTCGCCGTATTTTTCGGCTTTGGCCGGGCCGATGCCGTGTGCCAGCTTGAGTTCTTCGAGGTTGGCGGGCCGCAGCAGGACGATATCGCGGAGCGTGCGGTCGCTGGCGATGACGTAGGGAGGAACCTTTTCGTCGCGGGCCAGCGTCATGCGGTGATGGCGCAGGGCATCGAAGAGGGCTTGGGCGTTTTCGTCGAGTTCCTCGCCGGAATTGGGGATTTGAGGACGGACGCGCACAGTGCGGGCTGCTGGGACCGGGGCCGACTTTGGCGGCAGCAGCAGGCGTGCGGGCCGCTCGGCGTGAATGACTTGGCGTCCTTCCTCCGTGAGGATTACGACCGGCCGCTCGCCGCCGGAAAAATCGACCCAACCGGCCGTGACCAGCCGGCGCAAAAGCTGTAAAAGCCACCGTTCAGAATGTTCCTTGAGGATGCCAAAGGTCGGGGTCCGATCTAGGCCGTCGCGTGCAAGGCGGGCGTCTGTGGTGCCGCGCAGGAGCTTGGCTGCCATTTGGATGCCGTAGCGTCCGTGCAGACGGGCGACTGCGCAGAGGGCTTTGCGCACAGTGGTGGTGACTTCCGTGGAGTCGCCCGCCTCGGCATGGGAGAGATTGCGGCAGACGTCGCAGCGGCCGCAGCCCGAGAGCGTTTCTTCCTCGTCGCCGAAGTAGCACAGGATTGCGTCGTGGCGGCAGGACCCGCCCTCGCTCCAGCGCATCAGTTCCAAAAAGAGATTCCACTTGTGCTGGACCACTGCTTGGTCGGGAGCGCGGCCGTTGGCATCGCTTTCGATTAGGTGGCGTCGCAACGGCATGTCGCCGGGGGAGACCAGCAGCAGGCAGTAGGCGTCTTGGCCGTCGCGCCCGGCGCGGCCTACTTCCTGATAGTACGCTTCAATCGAGCTAGGCGGGGCGAGATGGGCGATGGCGCGCACATCGGCGCGGTCGATGCCCATGCCAAAGGCATTGGTCGCCACCACGATTTGGATTTGGTCTTCGATGAAGGCGCGCTGAACGGCGTCGCGATCTGGCCCCGCCATACCCGCGTGATAGGCGTCCACCCGCCAGCCGTCCTCTTTCAGGCGGGCGGCTTCTTCCTCGGTGCTCTTGCGGGTAGGGGCATAGACGATGGCGGTACCGGGCCTTTGGTCGGGCGCACCGAGGGCTTCGGCCAGCAGCGCATCAATCCGCTGGCGGCGCTCGGCGGCGCTGTTGATTTCGGCGACTCGCAGCGCGAGGTTGGGCCGGGCAAAGCCGCGCACTAGCTGTGGGGTGTCGCTCGGCAGCCCGAGGCGTTCGAGGATTTCGTCGCGCACCACTGGCGTGGCCGTGGCGGTGCAGGCGAGGACCCGACAGTCGGGTAGCTCGCGGACTAGCTCTCCGATCTGCAAGTATTCGGGCCGGAAGTCGTGGCCCCACTCGCTGATGCAGTGGGCCTCGTCCACGGCAATGAGCGAGCACTTGATCTGGCTCAGGAGAGCGCGGAAGCCGGAGTAGGTCAGCCGCTCGGGCGCGGCATAGACCAGCTTGTACTGGCCTTGGGCTACCCCGCGCATGCGGCGGCGCAACTCGTCGCCATCGAGGGTTGAGGATAGGTACGTGGCGGCGAGGCCGCGCCGCTGTAGCGCTTGCACTTGATCGTGCATCAGGGCAATGAGCGGCGAGACCACTAAGGCCGTGCCTGGCAGAAGGGCGGCGGGTAGCTGGTAGGTCAAGCTCTTGCCGCCGCCGGTGGGGGCGACCAAAAGCAGGCGACCGGTGGCGAGTAGGGTTTCGATGGCTTCGCGTTGACCGGGCAGAAAGCGCTCAAAGCCGAGCCGAGCCAGCGCGGCGTCGAGGATGGCTGGGGGCGGCTTGAGGGAGTCGGCGTCGCTAAGAAAGAGGGCGTTTTTATGCTCGGTCATGCGAAAAAACTGGATCGGCGTGGTAGCATCTGATGGAGCAGAAAATATAAGTCGGTCTAAGACCCTTGCAATTGGCGTATCAGTGTTTTACCAATCAGAAACAAACGCGTACGGCAGCTCTAAAAGCAACAAGCCGCTGCAAATAAATGACTTTAGAAGCGTTCTATGCTAGTGCCGACACCGATACCTCTGCGTACCTTGCCGTCTTCCATTTAGGACCGCTTCCGGGCAACTCCCTCTCATTCTCCACTAGCGCCGAACAGGTCGAACAAGTCGCCGAAGCTCAGGGCCGAGTTGACCGTGATGGAGAAGGTCAACGTGGTGACTTCTCCTGTGCTGTCCTCCGCCGTGTAGGTAATCTCGACGGCTCCATCGGTGGCGGTTTCGGGTGTGCCCGAAATCGTCCGCGTGGCCGGGTCAAACGACAGGCCCGCAGGGAGCCCCTGCACGCGATAGGTTATCTCTCCCTCACCACCCGTAGCTTCCGGCAGTACCAAATCGCTAATCGCCGAACCAGCGGTATATGCTTGGTCTTCGACCTCTCTGGCAAAACCGAAGGCCATCTCGTCGTCGCCATCGGAATCGCCCTCCGGTGGCGTCGCGCCGTCGTCGTCCGTAATCGTACCCGTCGCCTCGGCCAGCAGTGCGCGGGTGGACGGATGGGTAATTCTCACCGCGAAGGTCTCGTTCGGCTCGGCTTGCTCGTCGGAGCGGATTCGGACGGTGAACGTGGCGGTGCTTTGATTGGCCCCGAAGTGGAGCGTTCCTGTGGCGGCTTCGTAGTCCTGACCGGCCGTAGCGGTCTGGGACGCCGTGGTGTATTTCACGGTGGTCGGGGCTGTAGGGGTCGGCTCCAGCCGCACGGTGAAGGTCATTCGGCCGCGCTCGGCCACCACTGGTAACGTCGTCGATCGTCACGGACAGGGAGTCCGGTTCCGGGTCTTCTTGGCTGTCGCTGGCTGGCTCGCCGGCCGTGGCAGTAAAGGTGATGGGTTCAAGCCCCTCAACGGTAGCCTTAACGGTGTTCGTCCCCGGCTCGCTGCCCAGCGTCAGTGTGCTTCTGGCTCGACCGTTGGTATCGGTGGTGGCGGTGGTGACCGACAGCGTCCCCCCACCGGCCGTGACCGAAAAGGACACGACCGCTCCGGCGATTGCCGCATCATCCGCATCTAACACCGACACGACCAATGGCTCGTCCAGTTGGGTGCTGGCCGGGCCTTCTTGGTTGTCGCCGGAGACCTTGGCGAGACTATGGGGCACTGCCGGCTCAGCCTCGACCGCGAAAAGTTCAAACAGCAACTCGCTCACGTTCCCATCCGTATCAACCGCCCGGACTTCCAGCAAATGGGGCCACTCGTACTTGTACTCGGGAAGACTCGATACGACTCTGAAAGGCTCGGCATACATCGGCGACCCGTCATAATCAAAATCAACGACAGTATTTCGCTCACCGTCGAATGAACGATATTCCCTCAAGGTCACGTAGTCATGAAATGACACTTGGTGAAGTCCTTCTGCATCGCCGACTTTGAGTTGGACGGAGATGCTTTTTGAGCCGGCCGGGTATGAAGTAGGGATGACGGGGATGCCGTTGACAATCTCCCAAGTTGGGCTGCTGAACTCGGTCGGCGAAATGAGTTTGATGGTGGGTGGGGAAGATTCTTTACCCGGGAAACGTGGTGGAGGAGGTCTATTATTATCACTTTTATCAAATTCTGCAGCGGACGGAGGATAATTTTCAATCGGGATAGCGTCATTGAAGTAGGGATGTACGGACAGAAATTCGGCAGCGTACGCGCTGATTCGATCCGAGCCACTTGCATTCGAGAATTGGCTCGGCCCACCGTAGGACATGATGTACGCGCCATCCCGGAAGTCGTGTTCAAGGCCGAAGGCGTGTCCCAATTCATGGGCCAAGGTGTTCCAAGCCGAAAAATCGTAATTCATACGAAAATTCACCTCGCCGCTCTTTTTTGAAGACCGGCCTCCAGTGACACCGCCGTCTATGTTAGAAACGTCACTATAAACGACATAAACGTTCTCGTAAAAATCAAACGTCTGTTCAAGCTCTGGAAAATGCCGGTATTGAAAGACTTCCTCTCCACCTATCGTATCGAAATAGTGGCTCGCAGGGTGTTGTGCATCCACGCGATGCACCAGCGGCTCGCCCTGTGCATCGGTTTCAATGCGGAAGGTCGTGTTGCCGTAACCGTGCGCCTGCATCTGCTCGGCAAAGAAGGCTTGAGCCTTGCGAATATCATCCTTGATCCGCGGAATGGCGGCGGCGCGATACGGCCGATCATTTGGCAAAAAGTAGATCAGACGCACGGTGCGCGGTGGGCCCACATTCAGAGCCGCCACGCCAGCCGCCTTGGCCGCCGGGCGAGGGTGATCGCTGGTAGTCGTCGAAGGCGCAGAAATGTACGCTGTCGGCGGGGACGACGCATGGGCCACTAGCGGCGAGAGAACAAGGCCGAGAACGGCGATGAATGCTGAAAGCTGAAATGATTGCAATACGCTTCCTCCTTGTTCATGCAGCAAAGGGATACGGCATTTGCGTCCGTATCCCTTTGCTGCAAGGATGCCAGTATGCTTGAAGCGGCCGCTTAGGTCAGTGCGCCGCTCTCGATTTGAGGAATCCCCAAGTGACGGCCTCGACGGCCGTCTCGTCCTCTGCCTCGGGATCGCCGGCTACTACTAGGGCATTTCCACTTGTGGTGTTTCCACTTGAGTATTTTCCTAGGGATCCCTCGATCTCGATATCCACAACCCATCGGTACTCGCCCGGCGTTGCGGGGAGCAGGCCGCCGCAGATTTGACCGCTCCGCTTTGTGCCTTCCACGTCAACCCATTCAGAGCCCTCTTCGCGCATCTGCCACAAGGAGCGGTCGACAGAATAGGTCAGGTTTACCGCTGTTCCAGGAAGTGTGTCAAGCTTATAGGCAGTTCCGCTTTTATGGAATTCATAATCGCCACCTACTGATCTGTTCGCACCAATACATACGTTGCCCCTGCACAAGAGCCCATCGCGTCGGTGAACGAGAAGGAAGGAGGTCGTGCCGTCATCGTAGGCACAAAGTTCGCCCGGCTCCATAGTCGTGCCCACGCGACACGTCTTTATAAACTCAAAGCAGCCTCCTTCGGGATCAGTCCTGAATTCGGGACCAACAAGGAGTGAGCCATTTCCGTCTGGATTCCATTGGACACCGTAAATCGTCTCCTCTACCGTCACGGCGATTGCTCCATCCTCGGTTACTTGAATCCAGTCAACCGGCGTGTATTCATCCGCGAAAGCGGCGGACGCCAGCGCTAGGGTAAGAAGGGACAAAACGATTGCCTTCATGTTACTTCTCCTTTTTTGGAGTGTTAGATGGACCATCGCGATGATGATAATGATCGACGATGGGTGGTGGTGTGCCGTATGAACTCGGCACCAGCCTCTTGGCGGCACCTTGGCGTTTGAGACTCGACAGGCCGTCCATAGTGAGCGTAGCCCGGCCGCCGGTTGCTTCGTAGAAGTTGTAAAACTCGTCGTCTTGATCGTAACCAGCATAGCTCATCGAGGCTACATCTTCGCTCAGATTGTCCAGCACCCTTGTGTCCGCAGGGTAGTCCTCACTTATTAACAGAATAACGGCTGCACGAAAATTCTTCTGCGATTGCGTGTGATTGGGAACGCGGGGGCCATGCTCGGCGATAATGTCCTCAATCGTATGTGTCCTAGCCTGATGTGTGATGAAAGACTCATTATCCCAATAGCCGTCTTCGCCGACCACTCCTATACATTCCTCACCCGCAACCCAGAGATCCGGGACTTCCTCGGGGGGTATCAATCCCGCAAGGTACAATTCAATAGGACTGTAGGGTATGAGGTTGCTTGCCCAGCCTCCGTTAGAGAAGCCATCGTAGCCCGGTACACTGCCGTTGGCACTGTACCGGCCGTTTCCGTGATCCACGAGGGTGGCGATGTCAAAACCACCAAGGATACCGTTGGCGCTGTTCCATGTCCAATGGGGCGTAGGATTGATGATGAAGTTTGCCCAGCGATGCATCAATTCGTGCAGGAATGGCCCACTATACACTGGGGTATGGGGGGGAGCGGGAGCGGGACTACCATCATCAAGGAACCCGCGCTGCCCAATTTCTAAAGGGATGTCGTTCATAACTTCCGAGAATTCAATCACACCCTGAAGTTTCTGCGCGGACCCATACTCAGAGGTAAAATAAGTCCCCATGCCGATTCCTTTTAAGTCGTTATACACAAAATTATAGCGACCGTAGAAATACCATCCATCCTGATCCTTTTGGTAATAGTTCAAATTTGGAATGAAGATCAAGAAATCGAACTGATCGCTAAAATACTCGTATAAGTGCGCCGAGTAGTCTGCCAGTGGCAAATTGCCAGCGGCGAGGTTTTCGGCGATGGGTAAGACAAACACGTTATCATTGTATATTTGTTGTGAAGATACAATTGTGGAAAATTCAACTGGGATTCCCATATTTCGGAGTGCTGGAATATGTGTGTTTATGGATTCGCGGCTGAGGGGGTTTGCATAGAGCTGAACTGCGTTTGGACCGACACCGTAGCGGTCGGGTGCCATGATTTTCAGCAGAGGTGATATATCAGAGATATTGTTTCCGCTAAAATCAGCCGTTCTTAGCTGCAAGCCGACCAGTGGTGACAAATCAGAGATTTTAGTTCTACTAAGATTCTTGAATTCAACTTGTAAGTGCAATCTTTTGGGTAGCTGGCATAGAAAAGGCCAACTGGTATATTTTCCCTGGCCATTTCAAACGCAGCTCCCGACGGAGGCGCTTATGGGAACGTATCACCAGTTGACCGAGCATCA
>JAJDYK010000243.1 GCA_022825185.1 Candidatus Latescibacterota bacterium
GCAGTGGAGCCTCGGGTGCAGGAGCCAGCGCGCGTTGAGCGCCGCGAGCGCAAGAAAAAAAAGAAACCAAAGGAACCGGTGGTTGAAGAGGTGGCGGTACCAGAGCCGGCTCGCCAACCGGCAGAGAAGCCAGCATCTGCCCGCAAGCTAGCCAGTGGTCGCTACGAAATCCCCAGCACCCAGTTGCTAGATGAAGTGCCAGCCAGCCAGAGCGCCGTCTCCAAGGAGACCTTGCGGGAAAACGCCAATATTTTGGAGAATGCGCTGGGCAATTTCGACGTGGCCTGTCAGGTCGTGAAGGTGAGTCCCGGGCCGGTGGTAACGCGCTACGAGGTGGAGCCGGCCCCGGGGGTCAAGGTCAATCGCATCGCTGCGCTCTCGGACGATCTCGCGCGCGTGATGAGCGCGAAGGGCATTCGCATTCAAGCGCCGGTGCCGGGGAAATCCGTGGTGGGGGTAGAGATTGCCAATCAGGAGCGGGAGACCGTGTACTTGCGCGAGATTCTTGAAGACGAAGTGTTCAGCCAGTCGGACTCCAAGCTGGTCATGGGACTAGGTAAGACGATTTCGGGCGAGCCGTGTGCCGCGGATTTGGCAAAAATGCCCCATCTATTGGTCGCCGGTGCCACTGGGGCCGGCAAGAGCGTGTGTCTGAACAGCCTAATTTGCAGCATTCTCCTCAAGGCCACGCCGGCCGAAGTGCGCTTTATCATGGTTGATCCCAAGGTAGTTGAATTGACGATGTACAACGATATACCGCACTTGCTGGTGCCGGTTATCACCGAGCCGAAAAGGGCCGCCGAGGCTCTGAAGTGGGCGGTAGCCGAAATGGAAGCTCGCTACCAGAAGCTGGCCAAGCTGGGGGTGCGCAATCTGTCCGACTACAACGCCAAGCTGGCGAGCGTCCAAGCCGAGGCTGCCGAAGACGGCGTTGAGCCTGAGAAGCCGCTGGCGTACATCGTGATAGTAATCGACGAATTTGCCGATTTGATGCTGACGGCCCCCGCTGAGGTGGAGACCTCGCTGATGGGTTTGGCGCAGAAGTCGCGCGCCGTGGGCATTCACATCATCTTGGCGACCCAGCGGCCTTCGGTGAACGTGATTACCGGGGTCATCAAGGCCAACTTCCCGTCGCGCATTGCCTTCCAAGTGGCGTCAAAGACGGACTCGCGCACGATTCTCGATCTCAACGGGGCCGAGCGGCTGTTGGGGATGGGTGATATGCTCTTTCTGCCGAGCGGCCAAGGCGAGCCGCTCCGCGTCCACGGAGCCTTTATTTCTGGCGAGGAAACCGAGCGCTTGGTCGCGGCATTAAAAGAGAGTCAGTACGAGGCCGAGGAAGTTGCGGTGTTTTCCGAGCAGCCGGATATTAACGCGACTGCCGATGCGCGCGACGACCTTTTCGACGATGCCGTGCGCTTAGTCTGCGAACACCAGCAGGCCTCCACATCGTTTTTGCAGCGGCGCTTGAAAGTGGGTTATTCCCGCGCCGCGCGGTTGATGGACGAGCTAGAGGCCGCTGGTATCGTCGGGCCGATCGTTGGGGCAAAGCCGCGCGAGATTCTCGTCGAGAGCGCGGAAGAGGAGTACGCAGAAGAATGAGACTGTGGTTGTGGGTTGTGCTGTGTGTGGGCTTGGCGGCAAGTACGGCTTTTGGACAGAGCGGCGAAGAAATCATCGCTAGGGTGCAAAAGCGCCTCGCTAGCTACAAGACGTTTTCAGCCCGCTTTGAAAAGCAGTTCTACTGGGCCGTGTTGGACAAGTACCGCAGCCGCGAGGGCCGGATCTATTTGCGCCGCCCGAACCGCTTTCGGATAGAACTGGAAGGCGGCGATGTGGTGGTGGCCGATGGCAAGGCCGTCTGGTCGTATGTCGTACACAATGGCCAAGTGGTGATCAGCCCCTACGAAGCGGAAATAAAGACCCCGTGGGAAGTATTTTTCGACTATACCGAGCGCTATGTGCCCATTGCGGTGGAGGAAAGCGCGTTGGGGGGACGGCCCTGCTATTTGCTGATCATGGCACCGGAAAACGAAGCCTCTGTGGTCGAACAGATGCGGGTTTGGGTGGATCCTAGGGGATGGCTGCTACTGCAAGTTGAGCAGCGCGAGGCTAATGGCAATCGCACGGCGTACGTGCTTAGGGATCACCGCGCCAATAGGAGGATAGCCGACGAGATCTTTTCTTTCGAGATGCCAGAAGGGGTGGAGGTGCTAGACACGAGGGAACCCCCTGTTGAGTAAAGGGGTGCGGTGGTGGTGCGCGGCTCTGCTGGCACATGCGGGGGCCTTGGCGGTTGCAGCGGATCAGAGTATCTGGATTCTGTTGCGCGACAAAACGGATGCCGAGGGACGGCGCATCGCTTGGGTGGATTTGGGGGCTGGTCATACGGATGCGGAGTTGGACCTGCCCGTCAGCCCACGCTATATCGAACGGCTGCGGGAGATGGGGGTGGCCGTGCGCTTCTCTTCGCGTTGGCTCAACGCGGTCACTGCGCGGGTCTCGCCCGAGATACAGCACCGAGTGGAAGCTGCGGATTTTGTCGTTGCAATTCGGCCCGTGCAGCGCTTGTCGCGGCCCCGTCCACTGCCGCCCGCGCTGTTTGCCAGTCCTAAGTTGCAGCAAAGCCGTTATGGCCTCGCCTTTGAGCAGTTGGCCCAAATCGCCGTTCCCCCACTACACGACCAAGGTCTGACGGGTGCTGGGGTGCGCGTGGCCTTGCTCGACAATGGTTTCCACTACGCCGAACACGCGGCCTTCGCTTCTATTCGCGTGGTGGCTCAGCGCGACTTTGTCAATGACGACGAGATTGTCAGCGATGAAGCCGATCAACCCATCACGGGCGACGAAAGGAGCGGCAGCCAAAACTTGCACGGTGCGCAAGTACTTTCCCTGCTGGCAGGCTACCACCCCGATCACTTTATCGGCGTGGCACCCGACGCCGAGTACATCTTGGCCAAGACCGAACTAAACGATGACATGCCCGAAATGCCCCCGGAGGAGGATCGCTGGGTCGCCGGTTTGGAATGGGCAGACAGCTTGGGAGCGCAGGTGGTCAACAGTTCGTTAGGCTACAATCGATGGGACGACGGCACGGGTTACTTGCCCGCGGATTTGGACGGGAAAACCGCGCTGACGAGCGTGGCAGCGGCGCTGGCGGTGCGGCGCGGCATCGTGGTGGTGGTGGCCGCGGGCAATGAGGCCAATGGGGATTGGCACTACATAACGGTGCCGGCGGACGCCGATGGCGCAATTGCGGCGGGTGCGGTAGATGTGCCTGGAAGCGGCGAGCGCACGCCGCAGATTGCCTCCTTTAGCTCGCGGGGGCCGACGGCCGATGGCCGCATCAAGCCGGATGTGGTCGCGCCCGGCAGCGGCGTGGTGGTCGCAGATCTGCGGCGTGGTGGCTATGTGCGCAGGGGCGGCACTTCCTTTGCGGCACCCTTGGTGAGTGGGGTTTGCGCCCTATTGTTGCAAAAAAATCCCGAATGGACGCCGGACCAAGTGCTGGAGGCTTTGCGCTCGACTGCGCTGGACTTGGGGGTGGCCGGTCCCGACACGGTGTATGGCTGGGGGCAGATAAACGCATTGGCGGCCAGTGGCCTCGACGAGGTGCCGCCGGAGGAGGACCGCCTGTTGGTACCTTTCCCCAATCCAGCGCGGGATGGGGTAGTGCATTTTCCAGTGCAGCTAGCCGAGCGCGGCCGCGTCGAGTTGAGCATTTTTGACGTAGCGGGTCGGTTGGTTTTCACCGAGCATTGGAACCGGTGGCCGGGAAGCCACGTCCAGCCGGGCCGGGCCCCGCGCTGGACGCCGGGCCGGGCCGTGGCCAACGGGATATACTTCTATCAACTACGGTTACCTAGCCGCAGCTACTTGGGCAAAATTGCCCTTGTGCGCGCCCCTTGAGGAAGTCATGGTAATCAAAGCAAGCGAGCGCAAGAAGCAGTTGAACAAACGCCTGCGGCTGCTCAACCGCCTCGTCTTGGGCGGCGTGACCCTCTTTGTGCCGATCTACATTGGGGTGAGCTTGACGGGCGGATCGGCGGACAAGCTGGAAAACTTGACCAACCTGTTCGCCAACATCAACAACCAAGTTGCCCTGACGGTACCCCCGGATGGGGTGAGCTACATGTACTTTTTTCGCGGTCCGCCTGACGAGGGCCACAAGTTCGTGCTCATCGATGTGCGGTTGCAGGTGAATTTGCAGCTTGCGTGGGCGATTGTGCCGAAGTGTTTTCAGCTAGTTGACGATGGTGGGCGGCGCTATTACCCGCTGTCGCGCTCGCCGTTTTTTATTGAGCACACCGACCAGCTCAAGGGGACCAAGGGCGAGGTGTACGAGGGGCAGCTACTTTTTGAAATACCCGCTGAACGCAAGCACGAAAGCCTCCTTTTTGATCGCTACTACGAAACCGAGGAAGACGAAAATGGCCACGATTGAGGAACAGTTGACAAGTGGACGGCAGCAGTTAGAGCGACTGCGAGGGTATCTTTGACATAAGTGGTAAGAAGCAAGAGTTGGCTGCGCTGGAAAAGCGCATGGTGGCCGCGGACTTTTGGAGCGACCGGCGGCAGGCCGAATCCGTCGGCAAGACAGCGCGCGTCCTCAAGGACATCATCGCGGATTGGGAGACCTTGGATGCTCAGTTGGAGGACTTGGACCAACTGCGGCAGATGGCGACCGAAGAGGACGATACAGAGGCGCTGGCCGAGGTCGAGGCCGAGGTCGAAAGCGCCATGCAGGGCATTGGCGAATTGGAGTTTCGCACGATGCTCAGCGACGAGGCCGACCCCAAGAACGCTATTCTCGTCATTCACTCGGGAGCAGGGGGCACGGACGCCGCCGAATGGGCGTCGATGTTGATGCGCCTGTACACGCGCTGGACCGAGCGCCACGGCATGGAATGTACAGTCGTGGACCTGCAGCAGGCCGAGGAAGCCGGCATCAAGGGCGCAACCATTGAGGTTAAAGGAGACTATGCGTATGGCTACCTCAAGGCCGAGGCTGGCGTCCATCGCTTGGTGCGGCTCTCGCCGTTTGACACGAGTCGCCGCCGACACACTTCGTTTGCTTCGGTCTTTGTCTATCCAGAAGTCGAAGACGATATCGAGGTGGATATCAACGACGAGGACGTGAAGGTCGAAACCTACCGCTCCGGCGGCGCGGGCGGCCAACACGTGAACAAGACCGCCTCGGCCGTGCGGCTGACGCATCTGCCCACTGGCATTGTCGTCCAGTGCCAAAACGAGCGCTCGCAGTTCAAGAACAAGGCCACTGCATTTAAGGTGCTGAAGGCGCGCCTGTATCAGCACCTCAAGGACGAACAGAAGCAGAAACAGCTCGCGGTGGAGAGCACCAAGAAGAGCATTGACTTTGGGTCGCAGATCCGTTCCTACGTGCTCCATCCATACACCATAGTCAAAGACCACCGCACCGATTGCGAAACGGCCAATGTCCAAGCGGTAATGGACGGCGACATCGACCGTTTCATCCGCGCCTATTTGACCGAGGGACAAGCGTGAGCATTGCCCTGTTTGTCGCCGGTCGCTACCTGCGCTCTAAGCAACGCGAGGGCTTCTTCTCAGTCATTGCCTATATGGCCGTCGGTGGAGTGATCTTGGGAGTAGCGGCTTTGGTGATCATCCTCTCGGTGACCAATGGTTTTGCCGGTGAAGTCAAAAACCGGCTGATCGGCATGAACGCCCATGTCAACATTCGCCGCTTCGACGGCGGCCCCATCGCGGACTGGGACGCGCTGTTGCAGCAGGTGAAAGGTGCTGCCGGGGTCGTGGGCGCAGCGCCGGTCGTGGATTCCAAGGTCATTATTGCCTCGCAACTCGATTTGGGCCGGGTCGATGGCATTCCCGTGTGGGGCGTTGATCCGGCGACCTTTCCAGCGGTTTCCGACCTGACCGAACACCTGCGCTACGCCGATCCAGAGGGATACCTGCGCCTCGGCTTGCTCGCCGAGTTAAATAAGCGGGGGATTGTCCTTGGCGAGTACTTGGCGCGGCGTTTGCACGTGGGGCCGGGTTCTGAAGTGTTGCTGATGACGGTGCAAAATCTCGATGTGGAAGCAGCCGTGATGGACGGTTTCTCGCCGCGTCCGTGGTCCTTTTTCGTGACCGATCACTTTGAAAGCGGCATGTACCAGTACGACGACAACTATGCTTTTATTCACCTAGAAGATGCCCAGCGCATGCTCGAATTAGGCGATGCGATTACCGATATCCACATCCACGTCGCAGACATCTACCAAGCGCCTGAGATCCGCGACCGCCTAGCCGAGGAGTTGGGCTATCCCTATCAAGTGCGCGATTGGACTCAGCTTTTTCCCGAGTTCTTCCGCTGGATCGAGTTGGAAAAATGGGCGATCTTCCTCGCGCTGAGTCTCATCGTGCTGGTCGCGGCTTTTAACATCATGTCGATCTTGGTCATGTCGGTGCTGATCAAGACACCCGAGATCGGCATCTTGCGGACAATCGGTTGCACCGTGGGCGAGATTTATCGCATCTTCATCTATCAGGGCTTGGTCATTGGCGGCATCGGCACCTTCTTGGGCTGCTTGATCGGTTTTGCGCTCTGTTTAGCCCAACAGCGCTTTGCGCTGATTTCCATTCCTGGAGACATGTACTTCATCAGCTCGTTGCCCGTGGATATGAGTGTCGTGGACTTTGTAATGGTGGCGGCTATTAGCATGGTCATCTGCTTGGCGACGTCGATTTATCCGGCGCGCAAGGCCGCGGGATTGATGCCCGTAGAAGCCATTCGGTATATAATGTAAGATGGTAGGACAGGCCGACATCATCCTCGAAGCGCGCGGTTTGCGCAAGGTGTTCGACACTGGCGGCGCGGGTTTGGAAGTGCTCAAAGGCGTGGACTTAGCAGTGCGGGCGGGTGAGCTGGTCGCGGTCATGGGTGAGTCTGGTGTTGGCAAGAGCACCTTGCTGCACCTGTTGGGTACGCTCGACCTGCCGACGGCTGGCCAATTGCAAATCGCTGGCACCGATGTGCTCAATCTCGGCGATCAGGCGTTGTCGCGCTTTCGCAATCGGCATATTGGCTTCGTATTCCAATTCCACTACCTGCTACCGGAATTTACTGCGTTGGAAAACGTCTTGCTGCCGGCGCGGGTTGCGGGCATCGATCGCCGCCAGGAGGGCCTTGAACTGATGGATTCCGTCGGACTAGCGGATCGTTTGCACCACCGGCCTGGGGCGCTGTCGGGTGGCGAATGCCAGCGGGTGGCCATGGTGCGAGCGCTGGTCAACGAGCCGTTGGTCGTGCTGGCCGACGAGCCGTCGGGCAATCTCGACGAGGCGACGAGTGCGTCTCTGCACCAACTGCTCGCCGGGTTGGCCCGGGAGCGCGGGCAGGCTTTTGTGGTGATGACCCACGACCGCACATTGGCCCAGAGCATGGATCGCCGGGGGCGCATAGAAGCGGGTGTGTTGCAGATGGAAGACGATGCGACATGAAAAAATGCGGAGTATGCAACAAGCGCGAGGCCGTAGTGGTCTATAACCATATTGTTGACGACGTAAAACAGACGCTCTTGCTCTGCCATCAGTGCGCTAGCGAAAAAAACATCAAGATGCTGGTCGTCCCTGCTGCACAGGCCAAAGAAGCGCCCGTGCTGGTGAAGGAAATCAAGATAGAGTTGGCCAAGTTGGCCGGAGCCGAAGGCGACGGGGAGGTGCGCTGTCAGACTTGCGCGATGAGCTACGAGGAATTTAAGAAAATAGGTCGCCTCGGTTGTCCCCATTGTTACGATGCCTTTGCCTCACAGTTAGAGCGCCTGCTCAAACGCATCCACGGCGACAACAGTCATCGGGGCAAAGGGCCGCTGGAAGCAGCACAAAGTACTGGTGCAGCCGACGAGTTGGAGCGATTGCGCGAAGATCTAGCCCAAGCGGTAGCGGAAGAGGCCTTTGAAGAGGCCGCTCAGCTCAGGGACCGCATCCGCATCCTCGAAGGAAAATAGCCGTGAATATTGAGGATCTCGTTTACAATGCGGCTAGTTGGCTCAGCGGAGAAGGGGATGCCGACGGCATGGTCGTTAGTTGTCGCGCCCGCCTAGCCCGCAATCTTGCGGGGTGGGCTTTTGCGCCGAAGACCACGCTTGAAGACCAAGAAAAAATCATTGAACAGGTCCTAAGTGCCGCCCAAAAGTGCCGCCCTATGTGCGATGCGGCCTTTTTCCACATGAATACCCTACAGGCCAACCAGCGTCAGTTGCTGGTGGAGCGCCACTTGATTAGCCCGGCTTTAGCCAAAAGCAAGGGCCAGCGCGGCGTGCTCTTTAATGCAGATGAGTCGCTTGGCGTGATGATTAACGAGGAGGATCACCTCCGCTTGCAGGCCATTCTCCCGGGTTTGCAAACGCACGCGGCGTGGCAGCGGATTGATGCGCTTGAC
The DNA here is from genome assembly GCA_022825185.1 of Candidatus Latescibacterota bacterium. Next base: position 8,423 of record JAJDYK010000243.1, read on the forward strand.
GACGCGCTCAGGAGCGAGTTGGACTGGGCGCAATCGGAGCGCTGGGGCTTCTTGACGGCCTGCCCGACCAATACAGGGACGGGCTTGCGGATATCAGTGCTCATCCATCTGCCGGCCTTGGTCCTGACCGAGGATATAGAACGGGTGATGCGCGGGTTGACCCGCATGGCTTTCGCAGTGCGCGGGTTCTACGGAGAAGGTACCAATGTGATCGGCAACCTATTTCAGATATCCAACCAAGCCACCTTGGGCGTAACTGAAGAGGAGATCGTCGAGAAGCTCTTGGAGATAACCCAACAGATCATGGGTTATGAAAAAGAGGCGCAGGCCACCTTGCTGGCAGACGCATCGGCCCAAGTGGAGGACAAGGTTTGGCGGGCGTATGGAATTTTGCAACACGCGCGGGTGTTGAGTGGGCAGGATTTTATGAATTTGTTATCGGCAGTGCGTTTAGGATGTAGTTTGGGGCTTATTGACGGCTTACCCCTCGGCTTTATCAACCAGTTGATGATCGTTACTCAGCCCTCGCATTTGCAAGCCGAAGCCAGAGCGGATCTCTCGTCGGCAGACCGCGATGTGCGCCGCGCCGAACTAGTGAGACGGCGCTGGGCCGAACAGAGGGGGTTATCTTGACAACAATCAGCCCATTTGGTAGGTTCAAAATCGAGCTTTATCCAGCAAAGTTTGCCATGCTCGATATTCAATTCACGCTCTCCGAATTGTCGAGAATCAAATTTCCTTACTTACATAGACCAGGCGGATTGTGGAGGACGACTAGATGAACAACATGTTTACCGAAAACGTAAAACAGGTAATGAAGCTAGCGCGCGAGGAGTCGGCGCGCTTAGGTCACAATTACATCGGCACCGAGCATTTGCTGTTGGGCATTATCAAGGACGGCAAGGGCAAGGCCGTGGCCGTGCTGACGAACTTGGGGTTGAGCTTGGAGACGGTCAAGCAGTCAGTGGAAGACTACGTGACGACTTCGGGCGGCACCATGACCATTGGCGAGGTGCCCTATACCCCCCGCGCCAAACAGATCCTCGAAGTAGCGGCCAACGAGGCCAAGGAGATGAAGACGCAATTCATCGACGTCGAACATCTGCTCTTGGCTCTGCTCAAGGACAAAGAGGGGGTTGCCGCGCAGATTTTGGCTGCCTTTGGGGTCGATTACAAAACGGCCCTAGAAGAGACCTTGGCCGTTCTCGAAGGCAAGACGACCGGGCGCAAGGAAAAGGGCAAGAAGAGCAAGACGCCCTTTCTCGACCACTTTGGCCGCGACCTGACTCAGTTGGCGCGCGAGGGCAAGCTAGACCCAGTGATCGGTCGCCAAAAGGAGATTGAGCGCGTCACGCAAGTGCTCAGTCGCCGCAAGAAGAACAACCCCATCCTCATCGGCGACCCAGGCGTCGGCAAGACGGCTATTGTCGAAGGGCTGGCCCAGCGCATCATTGAAAAGCGCGTGCCGCAGATTCTCCTCGACAAGCGCTTGGTCACCCTCGACATGGGCGGCGTGGTCGCCGGCACCAAATACCGGGGCCAGTTTGAAGAGCGCATCAAGGCGGTAATGAACGAACTGCAGCAAAACTCCGAAGTCATCATCTTCATCGACGAGTTGCATACCATTGTTGGGGCCGGCAGTGCCGAGGGCACGTTGGATGCTTCCAATATGTTCAAGCCCGCTTTGGCGCGCGGCGAGTTGCAGTGCATCGGGGCGACCACTCTCGACGAGTACCGCAAACACATCGAAAAGGATGGGGCCCTTGAGCGGCGTTTTCAGAGTATCATGGTCGATCCGCCCTCGGTCGAGGACACCATTGAGATCGTCAAGGGGCTGCGCTCCAGCTACGAGAGCCACCATCACGTGGAGTTTGCCGACGATGTCGTTGCCTATGCGGTGCGCCAGTCCGATCGCTATATAAGCGACCGCTACTTGCCCGACAAGGCCATTGATGTGATTGACGAGACGGGCTCGCGCGTGCATCTGGCGCGGCTCAGTCCACCGGAAGAGATCGGTCGCATCGAGGCCGAGATTCAAGAGATCAATCGCCGAAAAAACGAAGCGTCCGAGCGCCAAGACTTCGAGGATGCCGCCGTGCTGCGCGACAAAGCACTCCAGTTGAATGAACAGCTACAAAACAAACGCCAAGCGTGGGAGGAAGCAGTCCGCGACGAAGTGGTCGAAGTGACCACAGACGACATCGCCGAGGTTATCGCTAGTATGACCGGCATCCCGATTTCGCGGCTGGCCAAGACCGAGACCGAGCGCCTGCTGGCCATGGAAGACGCGCTCACAAAGAACATCGTCGGTCAGCAACAGGCGGTCTCTGCAATTGCGCGGGCCATCCGCCGCAGTCGCGCGGGTCTCCAGGATCCCAAGCGGCCCATCGGCTCGTTTATCTTTCTCGGCCCGACGGGCGTGGGCAAGACCGAGCTGGCCAAGCGGCTAGCCGAATTTCTCTTCGACGACGCCGATGCGTTGATTTCGGTCGATATGTCTGAGTACATGGAGAAATTCGCAGTGTCGCGCCTGATTGGCGCACCTCCGGGCTACGTGGGGTTTGACGAGGGGGGGCAGCTTACCGAGCGAGTCCGCCGCCGTCCCTATTCAGTGGTTCTGCTAGACGAGGTCGAGAAAGCCCATCCCGATGTTTTCAACATCTTGTTGCAGATTCTCGACGAGGGACGGCTCACCGACAGCACGGGCCGCAAGGTAGATTTTTGCAACACCGTGCTGATTATGACCTCTAACGCGGGCAGTCGGGATGTGGGCACGGGGGGTGTATTGGGCTTCCAAAAGTCCGATTCCGACTCGATGTACGCGCTGATGGAGGGCAAGATCAACGACGCCTTGAAAAAGACCTTCAATCCCGAATTCCTCAATCGCGTTGACGATATCATCATTTTCCACGCGCTCGACAAAGAGCACATCGCCGCGATAATAGATATTCGCTTGGAGGAATTCAAAGCGCGGTTAGCATTGCAGGATATCCAAGTGCGAGTTACGCCTGGAGCGAAATCCTTGCTTGCCGACAAGGGTTTTGATCAGGCGTATGGTGCGCGCTATTTGGAGCGGTCCATACAGAAGATGCTCGAAGATCCGTTGGCCGAGGAGATCCTCCAAGGCCGGTTTGGCGAGGGCAGTCGCATCCGCGTCACCAAAAGGGGTGAGGAACTAGTCTTTGACGAGGAGCGTCGAGTGGATACGAGTGAAAGGATGAAGAAGAAACGCGAGACCGCGAGCTGATATGAAGAAGAATTTCCGCACCATACTTTTTGCTATCGTCTCTGTGGGGTTGATGGGGAGCGCGGTCGAGGCCCAAAAGGTTGTCTCGATCGAAGTGCAGGGTACGCTGCGCAAGGTGGCAAAGTCGCTGATCCTGACCACGGTGGGCTTGGAGCCTGGAGTTGAGCTATCGCAAGAGAACGTGCAGCAGGCAGTGCGCGATCTCCAAGGACTCAACGTCTTTGAGGATATCCAGATCTGGGGCGACCCCATCGCCGAGGGAATCAACCTGATCATCATGGTTGAAGAATACCCAGCCTTAGAGGGTTTGCAGTTCAAGGGGCAGAAAAACCTCAAGGAGAAAGACCTCAAGGAGGCGCTGAGCTTGATCACTGGTCAGGTTATCGCGCCGAAGGATGTGGTGCGGGGCGAGCAGAAAATACTCGACCTCTATCGCGAGAAGGGCTATCTGCGCGCCGAGGTCAAAGGCCAGACCTTTGCCGGTGCGGAAGAGGGTGAGGTATTTCTCCAATACGACATCAACGAGGGATCCAAGGTGCAGATCAAGCAAATCCGCTTGGTCCAACACCGCGCCGACGGCAGAGTGATCGACAGCCGAGAGTTGTCAGCGCGCAGTCCTCGGCGGCCGCAAAAATGGGACGGCCAAGGTCCGGAGCCGCGCCGGTTGGTGTCGTTAATGGAGACCGAGGAAAAGCGTTGGTGGCGCAAGGGTGAGTTCAACGGCGATACGTACGAGGAGGACAAGCAGAAGCTGCTGGCGTACTATCGCAGCTTGGGTTTTCAGCAGGCGGCCATAGTGCGCGACAGCGTCTATTACGACTCGACGCGGCGGCACTTATTCATCGACTTGGAAATCGACGAGGGGCTACAGTACCGATTGGGCGAAGTCGCTTGGGAGGGCAACGAGCTTTTTGGCTCCGACGAGCTGGTGGAGAAGCTGGAGTTGCAGGAGGGAATGGTATATGGGCGCTCGGGGCCGGAGCTAGCCGACTTGGCGCGCTTTGTCTATTACGAGAAGGGCTACTTGGACACGCGCGTGGTGCCGCAGGAGACGATTCGCAACGACTCGATTGACGTGTCGTTTCAGGTGTTTGAAGGGCAGCCGTGGACGATTCGCAAGGTCGAGATTGCCGGCAATACCAAGACGCGGGAGAAGGTGATCCGGCGCGAGATCGAATTGCGTCCGGGCGATATTTATCAGCAAAATCTCGTTCAAGAAAGTCAGCGGCGCATAATGCTGTTGAACTTCTTCAAAGATGTGCAAATCCAGCCCCAATACAGCACTGGTGAGGACGAGCGGCTGGTGGATATGGTGTTTAACGTCGATGAGCGGCAGACGGGGCAAGCGTCTATGGGGGCGGGGTATTCGGACCGCGACAAGATGGTAGGCCAAATCGGCCTGCAGATTCCCAATTTCCGCGGCATGGGCCAGAGCTTGGACTTTAACTGGGAATTCGGCACCCGGCGCGAGCAGTTTCTCGTCGGTTTTACCGAGCCGTGGCTCTTCGACACCCCGACTAGTTTGTCGGCGCGCGCTTATACGCAAAACCTCCGTTACTACGACTACCGGAGCTCCAGCTATCGGCTAAACAATAGCGATATCCTCTGGAAATCCAATCGCAAGTCGATCAATGTGCGGGTGGGGCGACGGTTGAAGAAGCCGGCTAATTCCAGCCTTTCGCTGGGCTATCGCCTTTATAGCCAAGGCTATTCCGACTTTGCAGACGGCAACGCTCCATTGGCAAACGATCTTCGCTACCAAGATCGGCTTACGAGCCGTTTTGAGTTGATATACACGCGCGATACGCGTGATCGGGCCGAATTTCCGACCAAGGGGACGGTTTTTAGCTACACTCCATCGATCGCCACTTCGATCGTGGCTGGCGATGTGGACTTCCACAACCACGAAGTGAAATTCAACTATTACCGGCCGAGTTGGTGGAAGTTCGTCTGGAGTTTGGAGACCAAAGTCGCGGTTATAGATGGTTTTTCCGACTGGGACGACAAACACATTTCGTATTATGACCTGTTTACTCCGGGCGGTATTGATTACTGGGATGGGCAGATACGGGGCTATCAGGATTACTCTGTGGGACCGGAACACAAAGACGAAGCCGGGATTCCCACCGGAATTCCTCTCGGCGGTCGCTCGATGCTAGTGTTGAACCTAGAGTACCGCTTTCCGATAGCCGAGCAGCAAGTGTATGGCATCCTCTTTGCAGACGCGGGCAACGCTTGGGAGACGATTCCCAAGCTCAATCCCTTGGATCTCAGGCGCTCGCTGGGCTTTGGTTTTCGCGTCCAGACGCCGATGCTGGGGATGATTGGCTTTGATTTCGGCTATGGTTTTGACCCCGGGAAAGATAGAAATGGGGAGCCGAAGCCTAGAGGCTGGAAGACCCACTTCCAGTTCGGCCCGCAGTTTTACTAGGCTCTGATCTCAGGGGCACAAGACGAAGCCCAAGATGTCGTCTGGCATCTTGGGCCTTGTTATGTCCGCTGTTTCACAAAATTCTGCCAAGTCGTATCTTATACAATTTACTTAGGTGCCAGAAGAACGGATCGACGCAGGATTTGCTATGACCAAACAGTTGAAGTTGATCTGCATACTTGGCTTGATCGTTCTGATTCCGCTTGCCGGGTGTGTCCCCGGCGATGGGAAACACACTGAAGCGAATCCCGCCGGATTTTTCTGGGGCATCTGGCACGGTTGGATCGCTCCCATATCGCTCATCTGGGGCCTGTTTAACTCGGACATCCGCCTCTATGAACCGCAAAACACAGGCTGGTGGTACGATGTTGGGTTTTACATTGCCGTTATCAGCGGCTTTGGTGGTCTCTCGTTGAGGCGGCGCAAGCGATCCAAGATCAAGGTGCAGATCAAATAGTAGCCCGACACCCGTTGCAGCGAGAGTAGCGCAGTTGAATTAAAAGATGAACGCAACTTCAATCCCATTGATTTCCGTCCATAAAGAGGAGTACGTATGAAACGCGCCCTATTGTCCGCCCTCATCGTGGCTTGTTGTGCCACAAGTGCCTCGGCTCAGTTGAAAATAGGCTACATTGATTCGGAAGTGCTCAAAGAGCGCCTGCCCGAATTCCGGGATGCGCAGCGCACGTTGGACCAGCTACGTCAGGACTACGAGAACCAAGCTAAGGACCGCGAGGCCAAGCTGCTTAAACTGCAAGAGGATTTTCGGCGGCAGGAGTTGCTGCTGAGCGAGGCGAAAAAGGCGGAACTACAGGCTGAGTTCGAGACCAAAATGCAACAACTCCAGCAATTTACCCAAGAGAAGTTCGGCCCCGAAGGCGAGCTTATGCGCAAGAATATCGAGCTTTCCGAGCCGATCTTCAAAAAGATCAACGATGCCATTCAGGGCATGGCCGAGGAAAAGGGCTACGACTTCATTTTCGACGCCGCCGCCCCTTCGAGTGGGCTAGTTTTTGCCAAGGAAGAGTACGATCTAACCGAGCAGCTACTGGAACTGATGGAGAAGGAAAAAGAAGAGGAGCAGGAGTGAATTTAACGGAAATTCTCGACCTATTGCCGCACCGCTATCCGCTACTACTCATCGACCGCATCCTCGAATTGGAGCCTGGGGAACGCGTCGTGGCCTTGAAGAACGTGACGGCCAACGAGTCGTTTTTCCAAGGGCATTTTCCCGATTATCCGGTCATGCCCGGAGTGCTGATCGTCGAGGCACTGGCGCAAGCGGGTTGCGTAATGATGCTGAGCGGCGTGGAAAATCCCGGCTCCAAGGTGCCTTTTTTTGCTGGGATTGATCGCTGCAAATTTCGCCGCCCGGTCGTGCCGGGGGACCAGTTGCGACTGGAGTTAACGGTGCTTAGGAAGCGGGGCGGGTCCTGTAAGTTGCAGGGGCGAGCGCTGGTGGAAGAGGAAGTGGCGGCAGAGGCGGAGATTATGGCGGTCTTGGGAGAACGGGAAGGTCGTTGAGGAGCACCTGATGGATCGCCTTTATCACGTCCTCGAAGCGCAGCAATTCGACCTAGACTTGATAGACGCCATTTTCTCCACAGCCCAAGAGATGGAGCAAGTAGTTCAGCACTACGGATCCAATATCCTCAATCGCCGGGTCATGGCGACGCTGTTCTACGAGCCTAGTACGCGCACGAGGCTGTCCTTTGAATCGGCGATGACTCGGTTGGGCGGGGCCGTCATTACGACTGAGAGCGCGCAGGAATTTTCTTCGGCCGCTAAGGGCGAGACCCTTGAGGACACCATTCGCGTCGTCGCCGGGTATTCGGACGTGATCGTGTTGCGACACTACGAAAGCGGGGCTAGCAACCGAGCTGCTGCTGTCGCTGGCATCCCGGTAATCAACGCCGGCGACGGGGCCGGACAGCACCCGACCCAAGCCCTCTTGGATCTCTTTACTATTCAGCGCGAGATCGGCCGCCTCAAGAAAATTAACATTGCTCTGGTGGGGGATTTGGCCAATGGACGGACGGTGCGTTCGCTGTGTTATCTGTTGGCCAAATACGAGGGCGTTAAGATGTACTTCGTCGCTCCTGAGACGGTGAGGATGAAGGACGACATAAAGGAGTATTTGCAGCGGCACCAGGTCCTTTTCGAGGAAGTAGAAGACCTACATGAGGTGGCGAGGCAGGCCGATGTCGTCTATCAGACGCGCATCCAAAAGGAGCGCTTTGGCGACCGCACTGGGGAGTACGAGGAGGCGAGGGGCAAGTACATTGTCGATCGCTCGGTGATGGATTGTATGCAGGAGCACGCGGTTGTCATGCACCCGCTGCCGCGCGTCGATGAGATTGACCCGGAAGTGGACACAGATCCGAGGGCGGCCTATTTTCGCCAAGCCCACAACGGGCTGTACGTGCGCATGGCTCTTTTGCGGATGATTCTCGCTTGACCTTGGTGGTATCGCCGAATATATTGCCGACAACTGCTTCTTATTCTTAGGAGGATATATAGATGGGTTCGAGTAAAGGTAGAATGAGAGATAAGGAATTGAGGAGCCGGCGGCAGCGGCGCAAAAAGCGCTTGAAGCAACGTGCTCAGGAGGCCAAGCTGGCACCGAGGAAGAAGTAATAGCTAAAGCTAGAGGCCACCGGCCCTGCTTAGGAGAGCCGACAGATGGGCTGTCGGCTCTTTTTGTATTGGAGGAGAAATGGAAAGGGCCCTGCGCGTCGCCATCGCCGGTGCCAGCGGCATCGGCAAGCATCACGCCAAGTGGTTCCACCGCGCCGGTGCACAAGTCGTCGGCTTTTGGGGCCGCAGTCGGGAAAGTGCTGCTGCCACAGGGCGCGTTCTACGCGATATTTTTCCCTTTTCGGGCCAAGGCTATTGGGACTTGGACCGGCTGCTGAGCGAAGAAACGCCCGATGTGGTTGATGTCTGTCTGCCGAACGAGGCCCATTTCGACTGTGTCAAATGCGCTCTTGAACGGGGTTGTCACGTCCTCTGCGAAAAACCCTTAGTCTGGCATTCGGATGGGCCAAAGCAGACGCAGATGCAAGGGCGAGCCTTGGTTGATTTGGCTAGGCAAACCAATCTGCACTTGGGCGTTTGTACTCAATACGCTGCTGTGCTACCCTACTACCGGCAGCTATACGAAGAAGCCCGTGGGGCGCTTGCTACCGTAGAATCCTTTTACGCGGAAATGGAAACCTTGGCGCGGGGGCGTCGCCGCAGCGTCGCAGAGGTGTGGATCGATATGGCTCCCCATCCTTTGAG
>JAJDYK010000191.1 GCA_022825185.1 Candidatus Latescibacterota bacterium
CAACCGATCGTAATCGCGAATACTAGCAACGAACAATCCTTTATCCGTCAGTACGTGCCGAATATTTCGGAGAGCAAGAGTTAAATCCTCGTCAGTCAAAAGGTGCGGCAGGGAATTGTCACAGCTAATCACTACGTCGAATTGCCGATCAAACACACATTCCAACTCGCGCACATCGGCAACTGCGAATCGCATGTTCAGCCCCCGCTTGGCTGCTTCTGATTCCGCCCGTGCGACCGCCTTCGGGCTGAGATCAGACGCAAAAACTTCGTATCCTCGCTGCGCCAAGCCAATCGCCTGAGTGCCGATTCCGCATGAACAGTCTAGGACAACCGATGCACTCGCTGAAGACTCACATTGAATCAACTGATCTAGCACGGATGCCTGCCGTTCGATTCCCGATTCCCAGTCGGCGTAAACGTGATGGTACTCAGCAGCTAGATCATCGTAAAAGCGTTCGACGGATTCACTCACCTTTATGATTTCTTCTCGACTGAATGCTATCTATCATCCAAAAACTCCACATAATCAATTTCCATTGGCTGCTTGAGCCGCCTCTCCAATTCCAACAGATCCGCTCGCCCCCCCGGCACATCCTTCTCCATAATCCCATCAGGATGCACCGTCACCGTGGTCGTCACTCCCATAAATGCCTTCTCTGCCGTCGTCCGCGACACCTGAATGCCGTCCTCTGAAATGGCCATGCGAGAATGTGCAATACGTCCCTCGCCAATAACCCGAAAAAGAAGAGCCAACACGCCAGACATTGGACGCCCTGTAATTCCCTCAATCTCGTCGTACACAGCCCAATCCCCAAAATCCAGCAAGCGATAGGTCATTACCTGCCAATTAGTCACCTTAAAACGCGGCGTCGAAAGCGTATCCAAGTACGAATACCGGTCTGGTCTGCCCGGCTCGTCCTCCCAACTGATCCGCACATTCACGGCCAGTTCCGGCATCGGCCCTTCCACCACTTCTCGAATGACTCGATCTAGCCGATAGTCCACTTCCATATTCTGCCGGTGTTGATAGCTCAGCAATGCAAACTGAGGCGCTGTATGCTCCGTCCCCCCAGTCACCTCCAAAAAAGCCCGAAACCAATCCTCATACCCTATAAACAGCGGCGGGCCGTCTGGATCGCGCTCCCTAGCTTGCCGCGCAAGAGCAAACACCGCTTCCGCCTGAAACCGTGCGCCATTGGTCGTCGCGGTCGGATCGTAAGCTCCATGCTGCCGCATCGCCGCCAGCACCTCCGACCGATCCATCACATTATACGCTCCCTCTGCACCTGCCAGCGAACCGGGCAGTAGCAAAAAACAGAGGACGGTTACAATCCTCCACCTCTCATCCATATTACCTATCATCTAGAAAATCCACATAATCAATTTCCATCGGCTGCTTGAGCCGCTTCTCCAGTTCCAGCAGATCTGGTCGGCCGTCCGGCACATCCCTCTCTACAGTCCCGTCTGGATAGATCGTCACTGTGATCATCACTTTCATATACGCCTTCTCTGCCCGCGTCCGCGCCACCTGAATGCCGTCCTTTGCAACGGCTATGCGAGAATGTGTTATATGTCCCTCGCCAATGAGCTGAAAAAGAAGAGCTAATACGCCGGACTCTGGACGCACTGTAATCCCCTCAATCTCGTCGTAAACAGCCCAATCGCCAAAATCCAGCAAGCGATAGGTAATCACCCGATGATTAGTCACCCGAACATTCGGCGTCGAAAGCGTATCTATGTACGAATACCGGTCTGGTCTGCCCGGCCCGTCCTCCCACCTGATCCGCACATTCAAGGCCAGTTCCGGCATCGGCCCTTCCACTACCTCGCGGATGACCCGATCCAGCCGATAGTCCACTTCCATATTCTGTTCGTAGCGATAGTTTAGTAGGGCGTACCGCGGTGCCGTATGCTCTGTATGCCCGGTCACCGCCAAAAACGACCGGAACCACTCCTCGTGCCCGATAAACAGGGGCGGGCCGTCCGGATCGCGTTCCCGAGCTTGCCGCGCAAGATAAAACACCACATCCGCCAACCACGCGCCATTGGTCGTCGCTGTTAGTTTTTCATAATTACCATAATGCTGCCGCATCGCCGCCAGCACCTCCGACCGATCCACCACATTATAGTCTCCTTCTACACCTACCAATTGATCCGGTAGTAACGAAAAACAGAGAACGGTTGCGATCCTCAAACTCCCGATGTATTGAAAGCTGGTCATAACCTGCATCTGTCTGCGTAAAAGGTTTTGTATCTATGGGATCATTGAACGCTCAGATCGTCAAAACAGCAACGCAAAATTCCTATTGCAACAACTCGCCGGGGATGCGCGAGCCAGGATATTCTTTTTCCGAGTCGCGCTCGGCGATGATGGCCGGCACTTCACCGGTCCAATAGGCGGGAACGGTATCCGGGCGCCGGTGCCAAGCCAGCACCAACGTGCGCCGTTCATCGGTCTGATTGCGATACGCCGAGTGCAGCACGCGAGCATCGGCCAACACCAAGTCGCCAGCCTTGACGCAGACATCGACTTGGTCGGGGTGGTCGCTGAACATGGTCGGGTGGTCTTCTTCTATAAAACGCGCCCCTTGCTCGTGGGCTGGCACCATATCGTCGTGCAGGGGGATGCGCTTGTGGTGCGTGCCGGGGATAACTTTGAGGCAGCCGTTTTCCCGCGAGGTATCGCTCAAATAGTAGGACACAAAAATGATCTGCGGCCACGGCGAACAGCTCAAGGGGTCGTTCCACTGCATCCAGTCTTGGTGCCAGTACAGGGCCGGTTCGTCGGGGTCTTTGGTCAAGAGGATGATACCACCCGTGCTGGCAAAGTCGCCCAAACCCATTTGTTCGAGAGCGCGGCGCGTGGGAGGCCAGTCGAGCAGCTTCTGGATGGTCGGATTGTCCTCCCCGCGCGCGGTGACGTGCTGGCCTTGGTATTTGAAGTCGGGCGGCGGCACCCAGTCCTCCATCATGCGCTCGGTCTCATCGCGCAATTCCCGTAAGAATTCGTCGCTGAGAATGTTATCGACCACGCAAAATCCATCGCGCAGCAACTGTTGGCGTTTTTCTACAGCTTCTTCAGGAGTCATCGAAAACCTCGTCCAAGGAGTGAGTCTGCATTGCAATTTACGAGTCGCTCACCGCGTCAACGCCCTCAAAGAGCGAAGGGAAAAAGCGGTGCGGGTCGGCTGGCTCGCCAAAGAGGATCTGCTGCCGCCGGCTCAGCTCGGTCGGCGGTTGCACGCGCCTGTTGGTCCAAGCCATTTGCGAGACGCAGTATTTGTAGAGCAAGGCGCGACGCTGATGGTGTCCGTGCCAAGCAGCCGTCCCGTGCGTCAGAGCCTCAGTAAACAAAGTGACAGAGCCAGCCGGGGCCGAGGGAATGATCACACAGGGAGCCTGTTCAGGCGCGTCGGCAATCGGTTGCGGCAGTTTGAAATTGCTCTTGTGGCTACCGGGGATGCAACAAAAACCGCCGTAGTCTGGACCAGCGTCGGTCAAGTTCCAAGTCACCACGACAAAGCCGTTGAGGATTTGGTTGTCGCGCAGGGGATGGTACTGGCCCGGCTGTGCCCCAGAGGTAGGCGACGTGGCACCGTAGTCGCTGTGCAAGACGCCTCTGGCCATGCCGTGGCGCAGACACAAGCCATAGATCCGGTCGAGGCGAAAACAATCGCCCAAGCGGAAGCGCAGCACGGGCATAATTTGGGGATGGTCGAGCAGATCGATGAAGGGCTGGCCCCAGTCCAAAAAGCCCGAGCCGTCGGGCGCGGCACCAAAGCGATTGCCCTTTGCCGGCGGCAAGTGCGCGTCAAGCAAGTGGTTGAGAGCGGCCACTTCCTCGGCGTCGAGGACGTTTTCGAGCACCAAATAGCCCTGCACGTCGAATAGATATTGCAGTGTTTCGAGGTCGTTCATGGCTTAATGAGGCGGAGGCGGCGAAATCCCGGAAATTGTATCAACGGCCTCCAATATAGCCAGACCTATCGCACGCTTCAATGAGGCCGGAGCACGACCGCTCACGACCGCTCAACATCAAAAGCCACCAAGTTGCGCGTGTCCTTGCTGAACTCCACGGCGATCAGGTGGATTGGCTGACCCAAAGCGCGGTATTTGTCGGCGTAGCGCTTCTCCTTTAATTGCGCCATCGCCGCACCCTCAGACGCCATCTCAACTACCTTGAACTCGAATAGATAGACGTTGTCGTTGAACAGCACCGCCAGGTCCAGCCGGCCGTGGCTGCTGCTGTCCTCTACGGTGATGTCCAATCCCAATCCCGCAAAGTAGGAGTAGAACACGCTCGCGTAATAGCCTTCGTAGCCGGCGAGATTATTTTTGGTGTACCACTCGTAAGGAATGCTAGCGAAAAAGGCGTGGAACAGCGTCTCCAGTCCGGCGAAGTCGTTGGCTTCCAGTAAGTCGTAGAGTCGAGCACTGTGTGCTGCCCGGCGCGACGCATCTCCCGTCAGGTGGTTCAGTAGGCTTCGGTTGAGGCTCTGGCGCACCTCTTGATTGGGATACCCTAGCCGGTAAAACATCTCCCCACCCCGCGGCTCAGGGCGGACAATGGTTAGATAGCCGGTCTGGAATAGCAGCGCCTCGGTCGCCATGGCATCGACATCAAAAGTTGAGAGCAGATCACTGCTGCCGATCATCGCGTCGAGTTCGAGGGAACTGACGTGGCGCTGAACCAGCGTTTCGACCAAAAATGTCGGCGTACCCGTCTCGAACCAGTAGGCGGCGAACTCGCGGTTGCGGAACAACAGCAGGATATCGAAGGGATTGTACACTTTCTCGTCGCCCCGCCAACTGTAGCCGTTGTACCAGTCGCGGATCTGGTCCCGGTCCAAGCCGGGCAGTTCGGGCGCGAACACGGTATCCAAGTCTGCGTCGGTGTAGCCGCAGACAGCCGAGTAGCGCGGGTCTAAGGTGATGTCGGTGAGATTGTTGAGGCCGGAGAACAAGCTGACCTTGGAGAATTTGCTCACCCCGGTAATGAACGTGAAGCGGACGTGGGCGTCGCTGTCCTTGATGACTGCGTAGAGGCCGCGCAGAAAGTCGCGGTTGGCGCGGGCGACCTCCGGCACCTCCAGCGCATCGAGAATCGGCTTGTCGTATTCGTCGATCAGCACGGCCACCGGCTGCCCGGCGCGGCTGTGCAGAGCTTCCAGCAGGCGAGCGAATCGCTCTGGTCCGGTGGAGTAGTCCGAGGCCACACTGGTCCGGCGTTCGACAGCGTCCAATTGCGCCATGAGGTTCGTCTCCACGTAGCCGGGCTCCTTGAAATTGCCGCTACCGAAGCTGAGCCGCAGGACCGGATGGCGCACCGCCCAATCCCAGCGGTCGTGGATGGCCAGCCCCGCAAACAGCGGCTCGTTACCCTCGAACAATTCCTTGCACGTATCCAAGAACAGGCTCTTGCCAAAGCGCCGTGGCCGCGACAGGAAGTAGTGCGTACCCTCGTCGAGCAGCCGCCAGATGTAAGCGGTCTTATCGACGTAGTAGCAGCCCTCCTCGCGCAGCTTGCGGAAGGTCTGAATGCCGATGGGTAATTTGCGTCTGTTCATCTCTTGAAGGTTGTAGCCCGTAAAGCCCCAGCGTGTCCTGCCAAATATAAGGGAAGTTGCCAGCTTTCAAAGTTGTCCTTACCGCAAAAAGAAATCGCCCCGCAAGCCCAAGTAACTCAGCAGCAATGTTCTCGTCCTCACTCCCTGAAGGCTACTCTGTGTCGTTGACCTTATCCATCTTCTTTCGCTTCATCGCCTCCTTCCTCGCCCTCATCATGCCCTTCTCCGCTAGGCGGCCCGCCAATCCGCAAAACATGCCCATCCAAGTCCTCAACCAGCATCTCCCGCGCCCCCCAAGGCTGGTCGACGGGCTTCTGATTTATAACCGCCCCCGCCGCCACGTACTCCTCGTGCAGTTTGTCAACATCGCCGACGTTGTAGTAAATCCACACAGGCCGGGCACCCTGCGAATTCTCAGCGAGAAAGACGTGTACCTCGCCATTGGATATGGAGGCAAAGGTCTTGTCCTCCTCCTCGGCGGGCCAGTCCCAATCCTTGTTGAAACCGAGCACCGAGGTGTAGTGCTCAATACTCGCCTCGACGCTTGCGACGTTCAGGATCGGCGTCATCGCGGTGAACGCCGTGGATCCGTGACCATTGTCGTGTTCCTCATGGGCGTCGGCGATAGAGCTAACGCCGACGGCGATTCCTGCAATTACCACTGCTGCGGCAATTCTGCGACCTCTCATGATTTTCCTCCTGTGGATGAGTTCAAGCTGATAGAATCCGAATTGTACCGCTCACATTGAACCCGGTCAATGTTGACAGCCGCCCCTCAGCGCGAAGATATTGAAAGCTGTTCATCCCAACTCAGGAGACGCCCAGTGCCCAACAAACCGCCCAATGTCGTCCTCGTCTTCGCCGACCAATGGCGTGCCCAAGCCTTTGGGTACGCCGGCGATCCCAACGTGCAAACCCCCAACCTAGACGCCCTAGCGCGCCGCAGCGTCAATTGCACCCACGCAGTGTCCGGCTGCTCAGTGTGCTCACCGGCGCGAGCCTCGCTCCTGACCGGTCAATACCCCCTCACGCACGGCGTCTTCGTCAACGACGTAGAACTGGGCCAAGACGCCACGAGCATCGCACAGGCTTTCAGCGCGGGCGGCTACGACACGGCCTATATCGGCAAGTGGCACGTCAATGGCCGCGGCCGCTCCAGCTACATCCCGCCCGAGCGACGGCAGAGCTTCGAGTACTGGAAGGTGCTCGAATGCACCCACGACTACAACCATTCCGCGTACTATGCCGGCGACTCGGACGAACAGCTCATGTGGGAAGGCTACGATGCCTTAGCCCAGACCCGCGACGCCCAAGCGTACCTGCGCAACCGAGGCACCAACCCCTTCTTGCTGGTCCTATCGTGGGGACCGCCGCACGCCCCCTATCACACGGCCCCAGAAGAGTATCAAGCCCTGTACGACCCAGTAGCGATCACCCTGCGGCCCAACGTGCCACCCGACTGGGCCGAAAACGCGCGGCAATGGCTCGCCGGGTACTATGCCCATTGCACGGCCTTGGACGACTGCGTCGCCATGTTGCTCCAGACTCTACAAGAGGAAGGATTAGAGCAAGAGACGATCTTTCTGTTCTTCTCGGATCACGGCGACATGCTCGGCTCACAGGGCATGGACAAAAAGCAAAAGCCCTACGAAGAATCCATCCGCGTGCCATTCCTGCTGCGCTATCCGGGGATGGACGCCGCTGAACTCGACGCGCGGATCGACCTACCCGACATCATGCCGACCCTGCTAGGCTTGTGCAACCTACCGATTCCTTCCACCGTGGAGGGAATCGACTTTTCCGAGTACCTACAAGGCGGCCCAGACCCCTCGGACGGCACCGCACTCTTGCAGTGTCCCCATCCCTTTGGGCAGTGGTGGACTGGCGTCGGCGGCCGATCCTACCGGGGCCTGCGCACCCGCCGCCACACGTACGTGCGCGCCCTAGAGGGGCCGTGGCTGCTCTACGACAACGAGGCCGATCCCTTCCAACAGGACAACCTCGTGGGTCAGCCCGGCCAGCAGGACTTGCTCGACGTATTAGACGCGGCCCTAACGCGCCGCCTCTCCGCAGCCGACGACCCTTTCCTCCCCGGCCCAGCCTACCTCGAACGCTGGGGGTACCAAGTAGATGCCCAAGGCACCGTGCCTTATACCAATTGAATATGACCCTATCCCTTCCCTACACCTTCGCGGCCTCAGTCCTCTTCTTAGCGGCCTGCTCGTCCTCGCCCAGCGACGCGCCTGCGGCAGTTTGCGGCGACGGGCAGGTGCTTCAAGTCGGGTTCTACGCCTTTTTCGCGCCAGTCAGTTACAGTACAGACCCGACTCCGGGCACGGCCGGGTTCGACGAACATCTCGGGTACGAAGCGGATTTGTTGACCGCCTTAGAGGCTATGGACGGCGCGGGATTGTCCTTTGCACGCCGCGGCATCGCCGGGTGGCCCGATATATGGCTGCAAGCGGCCGGGCCGGACTACGACTTGGTCGGCGGCGGCATCACCATCCTCGACTCCCGCACCCGCAATGCGGACGGCGACCAAGTCGTAACCTTCACCTCCGGGCACATCGCCTTCCGCCAATCGCTGCTGGTTAGGGCTGCCGATGCCGAGCGCTTTGCCAGCCACAGCGACCTGACGAGCGAAGCTCGGGTGGGTGCGCTGATCGGCACCACGGGTGAGTTCCGCCTGCTGGAGCTGACCGGCTTAGTCGATGCCCAAGGCGCACTCATCGCGGGTACGCGCATTGAAACGGCCGAAGGCGAAATCCTCGCCGACGGCACAGCCGCGCACACCATCACCGCGGCCGGCGCATCGGATCATCTCGCTGGCCGGACGCGGCTGGTGCCGCCCACAGCCGACATGCCGCAAGTGATTTACCTCAACGGGCAAGAAGGGCAAGAAGCCAGCGAGTTAGACCTGCTCAACGCCCTCCGGGCCGGCACCATCGACGCCATCGCCCGCGGCGAAATCGGCAACCGCGACGCCAGCGTTGCTTCCGACGGCGAGTTCGTCGTCGCTGCCCTCGACGAGGCCACCGAGTGGGGTGGGTTCTCGCTCGCCGTGGAGGACGCCGACCTAGCGGCCTGCATCGACGACAAGATCAACTATCTCACCGATGGCCGACGCCTTGGCT
Source organism: Candidatus Latescibacterota bacterium (assembly GCA_022825185.1). The sequence goes on from JAJDYK010000191.1 coordinate 8,704, forward strand.
ACGGAGAGTGGCGCGCCGATCCAGCGGTTTTCATGGAGCGCGCCCAACAATGGAACCCCTAACCAAAGGAGCACGACATGTATAAAGCTGGAGTCATTGGCTGCCGCGGCATTGGCATCGCCCACGCCACCGGGGTTGTCAGCTCGGACCGCGCCCGCCTCGCAGCCGCTTGCGACCTCGACGAAGCAACCCTCCGCGAGTTCGAGCAACGCTGGCCGGACGCAAACCTCACCCTGTACCGCGACCACCGCGAAATGCTCGCCCGCGAATCGCTGGACATCGTCACCGTCGCCACCTCGGATCACCGCCACGCCGACTTAGTCGTCGATGCAGCCAACGCCGGGGCCAAGGGCATCTTCTGCGAAAAGCCGCTGGCCACCAGCCTCGCAGACGCCGACCGCATGATCGCTGCCTGCGACGCCAACAACACCACCCTGTCGGTCGATCACACCCGGCGCTTCATCCCTCTGTGGCGCTACGCCAAAGAAGAAATCGTCGATCAAGGCGTCATCGGCCCGGTGCAATACGTCATCGGCACGCTCTCCGGCCCGCGCGCCATGCTCTTCCGCAACGGCACCCACACCCTCGACGCTATATGCTACTACGCAGGCGAGCAGCGCTCAGTGGGTGGTAGCCGAACTGGAAGAAGGGTACGAGGACTACGCCGAATACCGCGGCGACGGCGGCCACGTGCCAGCCACCGAGCCGGGGGCCAACGGATACATCCACTTTGCTGGGGGGGTGCGGGGTTTCTACATCGGCGGTTCTAAGACCACGCCAGCACCCAAGCAGCAACTCGAAGTGGTCGGCACCACCGGACGACTAGTTATGGTCAGCGACGGCGGCACCCTGTATCGCGGCGAAGAGCCAGAACCCCTCGCGCCCCCGACTTGGCCGGTCGAGGGCATTCCCGCCGGCATCCACGAGCTGATCGCAGCCATGGACTAAGGCGTCGAGTCAGTGTCGCCGGGGAGAGCCGGACACACCGTAGTAGAGCTGATTATCGGGTTTTTAGAATCGCAAAAACAGGGCAACGTGCCGGTGCCCATTCCGGTGCCACGGGCCTAGCCCATCTCCACGACCACCCGCCCATCCTCCACGAGCACCGAATAAGTCCGCACCCGCACCTTCTCAGGCTCGCAGAGCGAGCGGCCCGTGCGCACGTCGTATTCCCAGCCGTGCCACGGGCAGCTCAGGATCTCGCCGGCACGTCCCAAGACAATCTCGTCCCCCGGATGCCGCGCCAACGCCGTGCCCCCAACCCAGCCATCCGACAGCCGCGCCCCTTGGTGCGGACAAACATCGCGCAGCGCATACCAAGTATCCCCCTGCCGCACGATAGCCAAGCCCCGCCCCTCAACCTCGACCCGGCGGACCTCGCCGTCGGCAAAGGCAGCGACCGGCCCTACGTCAACGCGCCGCAAAGCCATAAAATGCCTCGGCATTATCAACCATGATCCCCCGGCGCATCGCGCCGTCAATCGCTGGCGGCAGGGCGCGGGCTGGCGAGTCAAAGTCCCAATGCGGATAATCCGTGGCGAACATCAAGAAATCCTCGCCGCCGATCATGTCGATGATCTGCAACAAGTGCTGGGGGTCGTCCGGCTCTTCCATCGGTTGGGTCGTGGCGCGGCAGTGCTCGCGGATGTATTCGCTGGGCCGCTTCTTCAGCCACGGCACCTCGCTGCGCAAGCCCCGATAGTTCTTATCCAGCCGCCACATCAGCCCAGGCAACCACGCAAATCCCCCCTCAACCAGCGCGACGCGCAGTTCCGGGAACTCGCAGAACACCCCCTCGCAAACAAGGCTGATGACCTGGGCCTCAAAGGCTTGCGACATGGCCGTGTGATCTTCGATGTAATAGGAAGGCCAACCGCAGGCCGTGATAGGCTGGCCGCTGCCGCCAAAGTGGATTCCCACTGGCAGGCCAACCTCGCAGGCCGCGGCAAAAATCGGCCGGAACTGCCGCTTGCCATACGGCGCACTCGACCGCACTAGCAGCAGCACTTGCACAAAGCGCGAATCCGCCGCGGCCCGCTTGATTTCCGCGGCCGCCCCCGCCGGGTCGTTGGCATTGACCACAATCGATCCGCGCCAGCGCGGGTCGTGGTCGAGCCAAGCGTGCGCGGTCCATTCGTTGACCGCGCGCATCAGCGCATTGGCAAAGTCGAGGTTGTGCAGGGCCGTCATGCCGTAGAGCGGATTGAGCACGGCTATGTCAATGCCCCAAGCATCGAGCAACTGGGTGCGCGCAAAATCCGGATCGCCGCCCGGCCGCAGGCCCGAAGGCGGCCAAGCATCGCGCCGCGCAGCTTGGGCAAAACCCTTGGGATAGGTTGGCCCAGGCGGGCCGCTAAAACCGGATTGCCGCACGTACGCCTGCCAGCGCGCCGACAAATAGGGCATGAGATCGTCGATGGAGTTCGGGTAGTTGTGGACGTCGCAGTCGATCAGGGAAACGTCAGCCGAGGACGCGACTTCGACGGAGTATTCGGTTTGGGACATGGCAACTATTGCAGGTAAAGGGTTGTAGGGGCACGCCCTATACTCTAGGGTGCGAACACGGGCTGCGTCAACTCCTCGTGCGCGGGAAGGCGCAGATTTGTTCGCCAGTCTCGTTTAGTAGTATTATAACCCAATTATGCCTACATCACCCGCTGACCTCGAAGCGCGCTATCGCCACGCCAGCCCGCGCTCCCGCGCCCTTTTTGAACAGGGCCGCGCCTACACAGCCGGTGCGGCCAAAGGCGCGTATTACTACCCGCCCTATCCGCTCACCATGGCTCGCGGCCAAGGCTGCTACCTGTGGGATGTCGATGGCCGGCACTACGTCGATTGCGCCAACCACCACACGGCCCAAGTCCTCGGGCACGGGCACGAGCGCGTGGAAGCGGCCGTGCGCGAGCAAATGCAAAAGGGCATTGCCTTGGGTGCGCCCACTGGCATTGAGAGCGAGATCGCCCGCGCAATGTGCGACCGGGTGGATGCGCTGGAGCGGATTCGCTTTGTCAACTCCGGCACCGAGGCCACACTACACGCGATTCGCTTGGCGCGCGGCTACACGCAGCGCGGCAAAATCGCCAAGTTCGAGGGCGGGTACCACGGCAGTCACGACGCAGTGGAAGTCAGCGTGGCCCCGCTCCTAGACCAAGCTGGCCCCGCACATGCACCCATCGCAGTACCAACAGCCGGCGGCATGTCCCCGTCAGCCGCGTCCGAAGCCGTCATCCTCCCCTACAGCGATCCAGAGGCCGTCGAGCGGCTCATCGCCGCGCACGCCAGCGAACTCGCCTGCGTCCTCTTCGATCCCAAAGCCGGTATCCTAGACATCCAACCGGATTTTGCCCGCGCCGTGCGCGACATCACCCGCCGCCACAGAGTCTTGCTCATCTTCGACGAGATCGTTGGATTCCGCACAGCCACGGGCGGCTTGCAGGGCCTGTACGGCATCGACCCGGACCTGAGTTGCTTTGGTAAAATCATCGGCGGCGGCTTTCCAGTGGGGGCCTTTGGCGGCCGGGCCGACCTGATGGACCTGTTCGACAACTCGCAGCAATCCACCGGCTTTTTCCAGAGCGGCACCTTTAGCGCGCATCCCGTGGCCATGGCCGCTGGCTTGGCGACCCTGAGCGAGCTGACGCCGCAAACCATTGACCATTTGAACGCACTCGGAGCGCGTCTAAAGGACCAACTCAACGCGCTCTTTGCCGACCACGCCATCGCCGCTCAAGCAGTCTGCACGGGATCGGTCTTCAGCATCTACTTCGCTCGCGGCCCCATCGCCAACTACCGCGACCTCGCCGCATCCGACAAAACCCTCATTCAGCCGCTCTTTCTCTCGCTCATCGAACAGGGGTACTTCCTCGGCCCAGGGCTGGGCATGTGCGCGCTTTCCGCGCCCATGGACCCCAAGCACATCGACGGCTTAGTCGCCGCAGTGGGGAACGCGCTGGCGGAGATATAGCATTGTGATCCGCAGATGGACGCAGAATGGGATCACAAGACGATCACGCTTAAATCGTTAGAGCCTAACAGGGAACAAACCATGTCCGTACTCAGCCCCGAACAAATCGCCCAGTACCAGCAAGACGGGTACACCATCTTGCGCAACGCCCTCTCCGCAGAAGAGGTGGGCGCGCTCCGCACTCACCTCGAAGGGATCGCCTCGGGTACACGGCCCTTCCCAGAGGCGAACATCGAATTCGACCCCAACGCGCCCCGACAACGCCACATCGACCATCTACGCAAGATCAACGGCCCATCCCAATGCGATCCGTTCTTCCGCGACCACGCCGCGCGAGAGCCCCTCCTCACCGCAGCCGCTGACCTGCTCGGTCCAGACCTCAAACTCTTCGGCGACCAAATTTTCATCAAGGGGCCGGGCGGCATAGAAAAGACCTATCACCAAGACTCCGCGTACTTCCACATCGAGCCGATGGACCTCGCCACCGCTTGGGTTGCCTTAGACGATGTGACCCTTGAAAACGGCTGTTTGTGGGTCGTGCCGGGCAGCCACCGCGAGGGGCTAGTTGACCACAGCGAAGTGTGGATGGTCGGCGATCGGCAAGACAAAACAATTCCCGACGCAGCCATCGACCACCAGCGCGAACAGCCCATCCTGCTGCAAGCGGGCGACTGTTCCTTCCACCACAGCCTACTCCTGCACCGCTCCGGCCCCAACCAGACGACGACGCGCCGCCGTGGCATGGCCACCCACTACATGAGCGCCCGCTCGCGCTGGACAGGTGCTCCCCAAGACAAACCCGACTATCCCCTGCTGCGAGGGCAAGAACACGCTAGCTGCGTCTGAGCACCTCCTACAACCGAAGTGAATATCCATGAGCCAATACTCAACTGAAGACGGACAAGGAGACGACGCGAAGGGGATGTGGCGGGGACGATTCTTTGTAAGATAGCTTCCAGTAACTTATCCATCTTCGCCTATTATTTATGTTCAAAAATTACTTCCAAGGCAGTCTATTCGCCCAAGACCTCCTCGACAGCTCCATTGCAGAATTTCCCGAGTGGAAGGCTTATGACGATCACGACCTCGCCGCATTCGAGAGCGAAGTGCAGTCGCTCTTCGACCGCTTCCCCACAGACGGTAGCCCTAACGAAACCCAAACTGAGGATGACCTAATCTGGCCGGTTCTGCGCCTGCTCGGCTGGACTGAGAGCTTGCGGCAGCAAAACTTGAGCGCCAAAGGGCGCGAAGATGTGCCGGACGGGTTGCTATTTGAGGACGCTACGGCCAAGGATCGGGCTAATAGGCTCACCGAGGAATGGAAGCGGTACGAGTATGGCCTCGCTATCGTCGAATCCAAGCGATGGAACTTGCCACTCGACCGCGGCAACGATAACAAGGCCGCACCTTCTACCCAAATGCTTCGCTATTTGCGCCGGGTAGATGACTTGGCCAATGGTAAGCTGCGCTGGGGCATACTCACTAATGGGGCGCGTTGGCGTCTCTATTACGCAGGGGCGCGTTCCGTCGCCGAGCAGTTCTGTGAGATTGATCTCATGCTGACTCTCGACCTGCCCTCGGACGAGCGCAGCCATTATCTGAAGCTGTTCGCGCTGGTCTTTGGCCGCACGGCGTTCCTGCCAAGCGAGGATGGGCGCACCTTGCATCAGCGCATACTCGACGAGGGGCGGTTCTACGAAGAGCGCGTAGCCACCAGCCTTTCTGCGGTCGTCTTCGACCAAGTTTTCCCTCAACTCGCGGATGCTATTTTCAAGGCCGCGCCCGCCGCGTCATTGTCCGAAGTGCGCAACGCCGCCCTAACTCTGTTCTACCGCCTGTTGTTCATCCTCTACGCCGAAGACCGCGACTTGCTGCCCGTGCGAGACGTTGCGTATGACGACTACAGCCTGCGTCGAGTGCGCGACGATGTGGGCGAGCGCAAAGAGCAGGGCGATGTGTTCTCCAATACGGCCGCTCGCTACTGGTCGGCCATCCGCGACCTGTGCCGCATTATCGACGAGGGCGACGCCTCCATTGGCCTGCCGCCTTACAACGGCGGCTTGTTCGACCAAGAGCGCACACCGCTTTTGTCCAATATCCAATTGGGCGATCAGGTTGTAGCCGATGTGATTTATGCCTTGTCCTTTGACACCTCCTTGGAGAGCCAACGCTACATCAACTATCGCAACTTGAGCGTGGAGCAACTCGGGTCGATTTACGAGCGGCTGCTGGAACGCGAGTTGGTGCAGAAAGAGGGCGGCATCGACGTGCGGCTCAATGTCTTTGCGCGCAAGGGGTCGGGCAGTTACTACACGCCGGACGCGCTCGTGAGCCTGATTATCAAGGAAACCATCGGCCCACTTGTCGAGGGGCGCAGTGCCGAGCAGATATTGGACTTGAAGATCTGCGATCCGGCCATGGGATCCGGTCACTTTCTGACGAGCCTCGTCGATTATCTGAGCGACCGCGTCATTGAGGCTATGGCCGCAGTCGATTCCTCTCCGCTTGCGGCCCGCATTGAGGCTATGCGCGAGACCATCATGGCGAATGCCGAAAAAGGCGGTTGGCGCATTGACGCCGAGCGGCTCGACGACCGCCACATTGTGCGGCGCATGGTGCTCAAACGATGCGTGTACGGGGTCGATAAAAACCCCATGGCCGTGGAGTTGGCCAAGGTGTCGCTGTGGCTGCACACCTTTACGGCAGGCGCACCGCTGAGCTTTCTCGACCATCACTTGCGCTGCGGCGACAGCTTGTTCGGGGGCTGGGTCAACAAGGCGATGGACGATGCGAACGCGCTCTTCCTCCAAGGCCCGATTGGCGAGGCGACCCGCACGGCTGAAGCCATGCAGTCGATTGAGGAGTTGACCGACGCCGAGATTGAGGAGACGGACCGCTCAGCCGCGCTCTTTGCCGACATGCAGGCCGGGACGCAGCCGTTGGCGGACTTTCTTTCGTTGGTCCATGCGTTTGCGTGGCTGAACGTGCGGGACCAAGAAGACAAAATCGCCTTGCAAAACTTTTTGTCGAGCCGGTTGGGCGACCCCGTCGCCATTGCGGCTGGCACACTCGCCCCCAAGACGGATGTGCCCGATCCCGAGCGATTTGCGCGGCTGTTCGCACAGGCGCGGACACTGATGGACGAAGAGCGGTTTCTGAACTGGCAGGTTGCCTTTCCCGGTATATGGCAGGATTGGGAGGGGCCGAGGTTGCGCGGCGGCTTTGACGCGGTGATTGGCAATCCGCCTTGGGATCGGATTAAGCTGCAACAGGTGGAGTGGTTTGCGGCGCGGAGACCAGAGATTGCCAAGGCGCAACGAGCCGCCGACCGCAAGAAGATGATCGCGGCTTTGGAGGAGGCTAGTGATCCGCTGGCCGAAGAATTCGACCAAGCGAGCGAACGCGCTGCATTTACGGCTCAGATGGCGAAGGCTTCCGGCGACTATCCGCTACTATCCAAAGGCGATGTAAATCTCTACTCCCTGTTCGTGGAACGGGCGATGACGTTGGTGAATTCCCAAGGCATGGTTGGACTACTCACGCCATCGGGCATTGCGTCTGACAAAACGGCGGCGAAGTTTTTCAAGGGAGTGGCGACCGAGGGGCGGCTGCGGGCGCTCTACGATTTTGAGAACAAAAAGGTCTTCTTCCCCGACGTTCATGCGTCGTTCAAATTCTGCATTTTCGTCGCTAGTTCTTCGCCAAGCGAAACACCGGCCAAGTGTGCGTTTTATCTGCACAACATCACCGAACTCGACGACCCCAAGCGTTGCTTTGCCCTAACGGCACAGGACTTCGCCCGCGTCAATCCGAACACCGGCACGGCTCCCATCTTCCGCTCGCGGCGGGATGCGGAATTGACGACGGCGATTTACGAGAGGGTGCCGGTGCTGGTGGATCGCTCGGAGGACGTGGAGGTCAAGACGTGGCCGGTCGAGTATTCCACTATGTTTCACATGACCAACGACTCCGACCTGTTCCGCACACGCGCAGAATTGGAGGAGCAGGAAGGCGCGTTTCCCATCGGCGGCAACCGCTTCGGCAGTCCGAGCGGCGAGTGGGTGCCGCTATACGAAGGCAAAATGGTGCAGGCGTATGACCACCGAGCAGCGAGCGTCGTCGTCAACCCCGAAAATCCGCACCGACCAGCGCAGCCCGTAACCGCAACCCCGGAGGAACAACAGGCTCCCGACTGGCTGCCTGATCCGCAGTTTTGGGTAGCGAGAGACACAATTTCGGTTCCTCACGCATCATTTCTACTCGGCTTTAAGGACGTGACGGCACCGACTAACGTGCGATCAATGATTGCGGCTTTGCTCCCAAATGTCGGCGTCGGGAACACGCTGCCGGTCGTTATAGGGACGGATGAGGAGCGCGGGCTACCTGCCAACGAGGCCGCAATGTTATTGGCGAATCTCAACGCCATTCCACTTGACTATATCACCCGCCAGAAGATTCAAGGGCAGCATGTCAACTGGTACATAGTCGAACAACTCCCCGTCGTCCCTCTCGACCGCTACGAATCCACTCACTTCGGCCCCAAAACTGCCGCCCAAATCATCCGCGAAGCCGTCTTAGAACTCACGTACACGGCCCACGACATGGCCCCTTTCGCCCATGACTTAGGCTACGCTGGTGATCCCTTTGTCTGGAACGACGACCGCCGCTTGCAACTCCGCGCCAAACTCGACGCCGTATTCTTCCACCTCTACGGCGTTACCGCCCGCGACGACATCCGCTACATCTACTCGACCTTCCCCATCGTCAAACGCCAAGAAACTGCCGCTTACGGCCAGTACCGCTCCTGCGACCTCTGCCTCGCTTATATGAATGCCCTTGCTTCGGATCAACCGGACGCCGACGTTTCTGTATGAGGCTTCCGTAACACACCATGAAGATCGCAGAAATCGACTTCCCTTCTCCCCTATTGTCCACCTTGCGCGATGGCGAGCTAGTAATTTTCGGGTAGTGTATCCGTTTGAAATTCAGGTGCGCCATGCGCTTTACTATGAGTTCTAAAAATGAGCAACAAGCCGTTGGGAGTTGACGTTGCCCGCTATCGCGCAAGCATGGCAAAGCTGCTAACGAAGACGGTCGAGATGACCTGCAAGCTCGAACGGCGGTTGAATGTCACCGGCGATTGGCGTAAGGCCACAGCGGAAATCGACATCGATGCAGATCCGGCCGCTATGCTACGGATCGGAGGCGCACTACTGCTTCGCAAGGCGCGGATACACACGGTCGCCGTCCTCCGAGCCAACGAGACCAGCAACCTGCACTCGCTCGCTGTACAGATGAGACCGGTACTGGAATGTGCTGGACAGGTCGTGTTCTTCTTCCAGAATGCAATCATTGCGCCGAACGTACTTATGCCGCCAGAGCGTGCTGCAGAAGAATTTGGGCACCGCGTGAACGTGGACCACTTTCAGACGCTCAGCAGAAGAACCAAGGGCAAAGTCAGTGCCGAAGAGTTGCGAGAAAAGGAGGCGCAGGCGCAGGAGGATGCAGCGGCGTTCGTCGGGGCGGCCAAACCGAAGAGGCGGAAGGGGCGGCGTTTCACTAACGCAGACAAGGTGGCAACCCTAGCGAAAGGCCCCGAGTGGTACGGCTACTTGAGCAAGCACTTCAGCCACGGCAGGGTAGAAGATTGGAGAGGGCTTTCGTGGCGGGGTGGCGTCATCTCGATTGACACGGTTGAGGCCGAGTTCGCGTTTCTCGGCTTGATGTCCTACTTGGTGGACCAGGTGGCTCTCATGAACGCTGCCGCAGCATTGTGCCCGATCGAGAAAGACGAGAACCACCAATGGCAAGAGTGGGTAGAACCCACACTGGCGCAACTAAGCGACGTACGGGAGTCGTCGAAGAAGCTCGTGGATGCCGCCAGAGTCGCCGCCACAGGAGGACTGGATGAAAAAGCTCGAACCGATTGAGGTGCAGCACCGCCGGTGCATGGAGTATCGCAACGTGCTTCGCAACCTGACTCGAATCCATATAGAGATCGACGCCCCGAGACGCAAGGTCGAAGCGGACGAACCCGACTGGGTCTTCCGGCTGCGCAAAGTGTGCTTCCATGCGGTAGCGATTACCCAGTGCGAGGTCAGCATCGATGGCGTGCACGTGATGACAACGGAGCTGCGCGCGGCTTATGAGCAGATGGACGCCATATGGCAATGCCTGCCGAGTGATTTCCGGTTCGACGAGGACGGTAGCCGGTGGGCCGATGAGGCAAAGGACCGGAAGGACCGGTTGGCAGAGTACAACCATCCGACGATGATGAGCTTGGCCCTGTCACTCGCGTGGGGCGGTTTCGCCGATGCCGAAGACCCAGAGAGCTACCTACGGCTCGCCGTCTGGCTGGGTCGTCTCGGATGCAGATACGGACTAGCCCTCGCCTATCTGGCGCGAGTGCTAGACATCGAAGGCGACATCGATTCCCGTTTAGAATCGGTGCTGGCCGAAGTGCGCTGATGGCGTGCACGTTGTGGGTCCGGCAAGCGGCCTTGTCTGATGACCATGACCACGCTCCCTTACTGCTCTGTTGCCGGGACGCCAAATTAATTAACTGACGTTACGCATCTTTTGTCCCCAACTTTCCCATTCCTGTAACCTTTCCGCTACACTCCAACGTCGCATATCCCCCGTCTCTCCTCTGATCCGCCCCCCTAGCACGATTTTTGCCTATTGCGGATACCACCCCACCCGCAATCCAGTTCGGATGGTTTGCCAAGCCCTAATTCCCAACCGATCCCATGGCCGAAATCGACAGTGATCCGGTTAAGCCAACTGCCCGGTCAAGCCGTGCTCGACAGTGGGTCGGTGGGCTTGCTGCCGTTTGCGCCCCTGATGCAGCCGCCAGCCGGACAGGCTGAGGCCGCGTGGTTAGAGCAGTGTGTGGCCAAGGTGTGGGACATGCCGCTGGCGCGGTCGGTTAAAGCCGATGTGCTCACCGGGTTGACGCTGTTGAGCGACTTAGTGTATAATCCTCAGACGATCACGGCCATCGTTGCCAAGGAGTATCTCATGGACCTCATGCGCGAATCCTCGTTTGCCCAATACCTAACCCAACAAGCCCGAGAGGAAGGCATTGAGCAAGGTATCCGCGAAAGCATTCAAGAAGTGTTGGAACTGCGCTTTCAGCCGGAGGCCATGCGCCGCTTGGCTGCCCGCCTTGGGGCCATTGACGATGTGCCGCGTCTCAAGCAGTTGTTTCGGGCGGCCATACAGGTGCCCAGCCCCGAAGCCTTTAGGAACCTGTTAGACCAAGCCGAATAGGGCCGCCGCGTAACGTCAG
>JAJDYK010000026.1 GCA_022825185.1 Candidatus Latescibacterota bacterium
AATTTCTGCTAATTCTATAGGCGGTTGGAAATCCGATCCGAACGCCATAAATGACGGCGTTGGGACGCTTGACCAGCAGGCGTTTCGTAGCTACCAGATCGTCGTCGTCGATTTCGTATTCACCTGTTTCGATGTCGATAACTAAGAACCTGCCTTTATGCTTAAGTTCAACTTTGTCGCGTATCTGTCGGTCGTAAATGCCTTCGCCTCGTGACTCGACTTCGCTGGGAGTATAATTGATATACGGCACGATAATTCCTCCTCACTCTTCTATGCCTATTCTATGCACTCTCTATAATGAGAGGCACCTTTCCTCTGCTCATGGCGACAACCGTTCAACGCCTCAGGTACAAAATCGTTGCTCGCGCCTCCTACCGCAACGCTTCCTGCAACAACTTGAACAGACGATCAATTTCAACACGCGTTTCCGCATCGAGCACAAAGCTCAGGGGGCCGCGGTGGACTTGATTGGGAAAGAGGCCGCGCTTGTGCATGAGGTAGCGCTCGACCACGATGAAGCCGTCCAACCCCCCTTGAATCTGCAACGTACACAGCGCACAAATCGGGAAATAGATCTGATACGCGCGCGCTTCGTCACCGGCTGCGAGGGCGCGCCACAGGGCCACCGTGCCGTCGAGCAACTCGACGCCGGGAATGGTTCCGCGAATGCCTCGGCGGAAGGAATCGATCAGCAGCAAGCCACCGCTGCCTTCAAATATACCGGCCCGGCCCTCGGTGTGGTCGCGCAGGGCCGAGATGCAAGGTCCCAAGGGAGTGGCCTCGGGTTTGAAGAGGACGCGGTCGCCGTAGTCGCCAAAGAGCGACGCCTGAAATTCAATGCTCATGGGGTTGCCGACATACGAGCTGGCGTCTTGGATCATGACCGGGATGGAAACCTCGGCGAGCAGAGCGGTAAAATAGGCGCGCAACTCGCTCTCGCCCAAGGCGCGGGAAATCGGCGGAATGGCCATGACGGCCGCGGCACCGCCGTCTTCAGCAGCTCGGGCGTAAAGCCGGGCCTGAGCCGTGCCCTCGGCCCCAACGCCGATGATGACCGGCCCGCGCCCGCAGGCGAACTCCACGAGCCGGGCCGGAAGCGCCAGCCGCTCTTCAGCCGTCAGGCGCAACAGGTCGGATACCAAGGCGAGGCAAAACCCGTGCGCCCCCATCTCGAAAAGGTAATCGACTTCGCTTTCCAACACGGCATAATCAATGGCTTGGTCGTCGGTGTACGGCATGTGGACGACCGGCAGGACGTCTTTAATTTCGTAGCTCATATAGCAATCCTACATGACTTGAACGATTCGATATACAGATCGTCTTGAAAATACTATACTGCGTCTATCTGCGTCCATCTGCGGATCAGCTCGTGAATGATTGAGGACGGCTATAGTCGTTGGCTTTGGCGCGCGCGGCGCAAGATGGCAAAAAGTTGCTCGGCGATCTCGTCGTTGGCCGCGGCCAAAAAGTGCCCAAATTTGCGGCGCTGAGTATAGGTCGGGCGGCGGCGTTGTCCAATGTAGCAGCGCGCCCCGGCTTCTTCGGCAATCAGCGACGGCGGGCCCACGTCATAGACTTCGACTTGGCGCGTCAGGTACGCACACAGCGCACCCTCGGCTATCTCCGTGAGAACCAATGCCGCACCAATGGGACTTTCGCGCGGGTCCAGCGCGGGGCGGGCAAGGGCCTGATAAGGACGAGCCTTGGAGGAAATAAAGACCTTGTTCGTGCGCGGTTCCTTGGGTAGCTGCAAGCGGCGAGGGCGGCCATTGCCAACGCGTACAAAAGCTCCCTCGCCCTTGATGGCCGTAAAAATTTTGTCCTCTGAGGGCCGTGCGACAATCGCGGCTAGCATCTGGCCATCGCAGGCCAAGCCGATGACGATGTGATAGGGCGCGTCACCCTGCTTGAAGTGCAAGGTGCCGTCAATGGGGTCGAGGATGACCGCGTAGGGCGAGGTGTTGCCGGCAAAGCGCTTTTTGAGCGGCGTGCGCTCTTCGGCGATGCAGCGCACAAACGGGAAGTGTTGCAGCACGGCCGCGAGGAGGATGTCTTGCACTGCCGCGTCGAGGACCGTGAAGGCCGTGGAGGCGTCCTGCGCCTTGCTGCCGGTCAGGCTCTTGTCCGCGGCCTTGCCAATGTCTGCTACTTGGCCGTAGAAAATTAGCGAGGCGCGGGCGCACTGGCCGACGACCGGAAGCAGCGCGTCGATAAAGTCGTCGGGGGCGATGTTTTCGGCCATAATCCTAATCAATAAAAGCGCCCGGCTCCTACGAGGAACCGGGCGCTAATACTCAGAGCGCTGCTCCTCAGCCAGCCGCTACCTCCAGCTCATGCTCCTGCAAGGCGGCGACGACCCGGTCTGGACTCATGGGCAACTCGCCCAAGCGGCAACCCAAGGCGTCGTACATGGCGTTGGCAATGGCGGCCATCGGCGGCACCAAGGGCACTTCGCCGACGCCGCGGATCCCGTGCGGGCTGGCCGGGTTGGGCACTTCGACCAAAATCGTCTCGATCAAGGGAATGTCAAAGGTAGTCGGCATCCGATAGTCGAGGAAGGTCGGGTTGGCCATCTGGCCATCGTCCGTGTAGAAGTAGCCCTCGGTGAGCGCCCAGCCAATGCCCTGCACGGCCCCACCCTGGATCTGGCCCTCGACGTACGAGGGATGAACGGCCTTACCCACGTCTTGCACTGCGGTGTAGCGCAAAATCTCGACCTTGCCGGTGTCTGGATCGACCTCCACATCGACGATGTGCACGGCGAAGGCATTGCCTGGGCCGCCGGCGTTGATCGTGCCCTTGCCGGTGATCGGGCCGCCAGTGCTACCTTGGTTGGCGGCGACCTCCGCAAAGGTGAGCCGCTGAGCGGGATCGGATTTGCAGACAAAACTGCCGTCATCGAACTCGACGTCGTCCTCGGCGACCTCTAGCTGCCGCGCAGCGCGCCGACACATCTCGGCTTTGACGTCTTCAGCCGCGTTGTAGCAGGCATGCCCCGTGGCATAGCACACGCGGCTGCCGCCGGTGCCGCCGGTGAAACCAATCGAGCTGGTGTCCGGGATGGAGGGATTGATGTCCTCAGCCCGCAGCCCCAAGGTCTCGGCGACGATCATGGCCATGGCGGCGCGGCTGCCGCCAATGTCAACCGAGCCTTCGGTGAGGTTGATCGTGCCATTGTCGTTGACGGCAATGGCAGCCGAAGACATGCCGCCGCCGTTGAACCAAAAACCACCAGCCACGCCGCGCCCCCGATAAGGACCTTCGAGCTTGCTGTGGTAGTGCTCCGAATCCTTGGCAGCTTGCACGGTTTCCTCGCAGCCGATCTTCCTGTACACCGTGCCGTCGGCGCGGCGCGTCCCCTCTTTAGCGGAGTTCTGTAACCGCATCTCCAGCGGGTCCATGCCAATCTTTTCGGCCAGCTCGTCGATGACGCTCTCCGAGGCAAAGGCCGCGTTGGGTGCCCCAGGCGCGCGGTAGGCCGAGGACTTGGGCTTGTTTACTACCACGTCGTACGCGTCAATGGTAACATTGGCGATGTAATACGGCGCGAGAACGCACTGCGCTCCCGCCCCCACGGCCGAGCCGGGATAAGCCCCAGCCTCGTACGCCATGTAGCAGTGAGCCGCCGTAATGGTACCGTCGTTTTTGGCCCCCATCTTGACCGTTATATAGGACCCGGGAGCAGGGCCAGTCCCCTGAAAGACCTCAGTGCGGCTCATGATCATTTTGACCGGCTGCCCAGTTTTGTGCGACATAATGGCTGCGGCTGGCTCCATATAGGTGGGGAACTTGCCGCCGAAGCCGCCGCCGATCTCGCAGGGGATAACCTTGACCTTGGAGACCGGCACGTTGAGCACTTCCGACACCTGCGAGCGGATCTCAAACGGCCCTTGCGTGCTCACCCACACGGTGACGCTGCCGTCGTTTTTCCACCACACGGTCGTGTTGTGCGGCTCAATGTAGCCCTGGTGAATGGTGGCCGTGTGGAATTCGCGCTCGACGATCACGTCGGCCTCGGCAAAGCCCGCTTCGAGGTCGCCCATGGCGTGCTGATTGTGGGTGGCGATGTTGCTCTTCTTGCCCGTGTCCTCGCCGAGGGCGCGCGTGGTGCGGTTTTCGTCGAGCAGTGGGGCGTCGTCGCGCATGGCCTCGCGGATATCCACGACCGGCTCCAAGACCTTGTATTCGACCTCGATTAGGTCGAGGGCCTCTTCGGCGATGTGGGGGCTGACCGCGCACACGGCCGCGACCGCGTGGCCCGTATAGAGCACCTTGTCTGAGGCCAGCGAGTTTTTGGCAATCTCGCGGACGTTGACGGTGGTTTCGCCAATGTTAGAGAGCTTATCCACGGTCTCGACCAAGTCGTCGGATGTGGCCACGGCGCGCACTCCGTCGAGCGCGAGGGCCTTGGAGGTGTCGATCGAGATAATCTCGGCGTGGGGATGCGGACTGCGGAGGACCTTGCCGTAGAGCAGGCCCGGCAGGCGCACGTCGGCCCCGTACACCGCAGCGCCGGTGACCTTATCGACGCCGTCGTGGCGGATGGGGCGGGTGCCGATGACTTTGTACTTGCCGTCGGACGTGTAATCGGGATAATCTTTGCTGGAAAAGGCAGCCATGAGGCACTCCTTCATTTATTAATGGATTAAGTGTTTTCAGAATTTCTAATCCGTTTTAATCTGAATGCGATACACTGCGCCGTCAAGTGAACCTTTAATGACAATCGCTTGGGAAACCCCGTCGAGCTGGCCTCGGCTCAGCGACGATGAAATCCACGTCTGGTGCGTCGAGTTGGACGCGGCCGGTGAGGAGGCTGCACCCGCGGCTTGTCTCAGCGCGGAAGAGCACGAGCGAGCGAGCGGCTTGCTCTCCGGCACCCATCAGCGGCGCTTTGTGGTGGCGCGAGGAATGCTGCGCCAGCTTCTGGGGCGCTACCTCGACCAAGATCCCGGCGCGGTGGCTTTTTCGCGCGGCGCACACGGCAAGCCCTTTCTGCCAGAGGGCGGGCTGCATTTCAACGTATCCCACACCCACGAACTGGCTCTATACGCGATAGCGCGCGACCGCGAGGTCGGCGTCGATGTGGAGTGGATGCGGCCCCAAGTCGCGCACGAGCAAATCGCCGCGCGCTTCTTTTCGCTGGAGGAACAGGAGGCACTGGCGCAGGTGCCAACCGAGGAACGACGGACGGCTTTTTACAACATCTGGACGCGCAAGGAAGCCTATGTCAAGGCGCGGGGCGACGGCATCGCCGCTGGCCTCGGCACTTTTGCGGTGTCGCTGGGAGCAGAGGCGGCGCTGTTGCGCTCGGACGAGGGGAGGGACGAGGTAGAGCGATGGAAGTTGATCGCTTTGGAACCGGCGGACGGATACGTCGCGGCCTTGTGCGGGGCTGGCGTGGACTGGCAGGTGCGGCGCTGGCGGCCTTAGAAAGCGGCTCGCCTTCGTGCGCGTGGGCAGCGAAGGCGAGCCACTAGAAAAAGCCGGTACTTCAAGGGCCGAGGACAATTACGGCTGCATCTTCCATTCCGGTGATGAGGGTTTCGACGTTGGAGCCATCCAAGTTCGCACGATAGATACTGCCCTCCGTGGCTGTCCAGTATATCTGTCCTCCAGCCACATCTAAAGCCAAGAAGCCTGGAATGGAATGTTCGGCGATGAGCGCTTCGACGTTGGAGCCGTCCAAGTTCGCACGACAGATGATACCCTCCTCCGCGAAACCCTCCGGGTCTATGGCTGTCCAGGCTGTCCAGTATATCTGTCCTCCAGCCGCATCTAAGGCCAAGGAGAATGGAATGGAATGTTCGGGTTCGGCGATGAGCGCTTCGACGTTGGAGCCGTCCAAGTTCGCACGATAGATGCCACCCTCCTCTGCCTCTGGGTCTATCCCTGTCCAGTATATCTGTCCTCCAGCCACATCCAAGGCCAAGGAGAATGGAAAAAACTCTCCGGTGAGGAGGGGTTCGACGTTGGAGCCGTCCAAGTTCGCACGATAGATGCCACCCTCCGAGGCTGTGAGTGTGACTGTCAAGGCTGTCCAGTATATCTGTCCTCCAGCCACGTCCAAGGCCAGACCGAATAACGCCTCATTCGATCTGGTGAGGAGGGGTTCGGCGTTGGAGCCGTCCAAGTTCGCACGATAGATGATGCCCGCATCCAGGGCTGTCCAGTACATATGCGATAAAGTGGAGGTGGAGGGAGTAAAAACGAACTCACTCGACACGGTCACGCGTACCGCATCCGAGCAGTTGTTGGTGGTATCGTGCTCGCCAGAGACGCTCTGGACGCAAGCCCCGTAGTAGTAGCTACCCGCTTCCTCTGGGGCCGTCAAAGAAAGCGACTTTGCAACGACGTTGGCCGTCTCTAGATTTACGACATCAGCGCTGATTTGGGTGTCGTCTGAAGTGATGGTTGCGTCAGTCGAGCTATAGTAGAACAGTACGGTCGGTTCGGGTTCACCACCCCCTTGGTTGCGCACCGTCGCCCGTAGCGTGAACGGCTGCTCAAACGCCAAGGTGCTATCGCTTACCGAAGCCGACACCACTAAGTCCAACGGGCCAACCACGTGAAGCGTGTAGTCGCCTGTATCCCAAGAAGAGGATCCCTCTATTCGTATGTAGTAGGTCCCGGCACTGACAGGAGCGGAGACCCAAAAATTCCAGCCCTCACCACCATCGTCATTACGGTCCAAGACGTTGCCAGAGCCATCCAAAATATAGCCCTCGGTATCTGTGTTGCCCGTCGTATAGGCGGTCAAGGTGCCCGCACTGCTCATCTCAACGACGAAGTAATCCTCATCCCTCTCAGATAGCGAGCCGGGAGTCGAGCTTCCTAAATCGACCGGAGTCGCCCCCTCCAGGGTGTCGTCGGGATCTTGGCCGATGCTCGGCGGCAATGACGGATCGGATGGATTGCTGAGGTATCGGAGAAGGAGCACCGAGTCAGCTACGTCAACCAAGCCATCGCCGTTCACATCGCCACGCGAAATATCGCCGTTGTTGGGCAGCACAATGGACGAATCCACGCTATACAGCAGCACATACAGCACATCGAAGACATCGACGTAGCCATTGCCGTCCACATCCCCCAAAGCCCCACCTGCGGCACGCTTCAGCCGCGCACCGTCGTGCTCTTCAGCTACAATATCTACCTCATCAACTCCCACCCGAAAAGTCGGGTTCACATAGGGCATCAACCCCGCTCCCGAAACGGTCAACCCATAGACCGAGCCATCCGCTTCCACCGCACCCTCGCCTGCCGACCGCACCGATCTTGGAGCGGCCCCCACAGCCGGAATCCCAGCCTGCCCATCCACCAACACCATCCGACGACTCTCCGTCATTCCGCCGCTGCTCAGCCGGTAGATATACACCCCCGCTCCTACGGCTCGCCCCGCCGCATCCGTAGCATCCCATTGCGCCGTATGCACCCCCGCCGCCTGTTCCGCATCCACCAACGTCGCCAAACGCTGCCCCAGCAGGTTAAACACCTCCAGCCGCACATGGGCAGATGTCGGCAGTTGGTAGGGTATGATCGTGGAAGGATTGAACGGATTGGGGTAATTCTGCCCCAAGGCAAAATGAGTCGGCAGAGCCGTCCCCCTAGCCGTAGAAAACGCTCGCAACGGCAGCGCGAAATGCCCACTCTCGTCCGTGGTCGTGCCGACGAACCGGCGCAGATCGGTCCAATCAAACAGCCGCACCTGCACCCCAGCCGCGGGCTGCCCGGACGACAGCCGCACCCGACCTTCAAGGAGAGATTCTGCGCCGACGCTAACGCTCAGCACCAGCCCGATGAAACTGACGATAAACGACTTCATAGGTCATATTCCTTATACAGCGATGTGATGTGATGTATTGAGTCGCCGTGGTAGTTATTGAGAGACCTCTATGTTGAATTGTCGATCACCTTTCGACAATTGGAAAGCGGCTCGCCTTCGTGCGCGTGGGCAGTGAAGGCGAGCCAGTAAAAAGGGCCGGTGTTTCAAGGACCGAGGGCGATGACGAGTGGCTCGTTCAGTCCGGTGACGAGGGATTCGATGTTGGACCCGTCCAAGGACGCACGATAGATGACACCCTCCTCCAGGGACGTCCAGTATATCTGGCCTCCAGCCACGTCTAGGGCCAAGCCAAGTGGCTCGTTCAGTCCGGTGATGAGAGCTTCGACATTGGACCCGTCCAAGGACGCACGATAGATGACACCTTCCTCCAGGGACGTCCAATACATCTGGCCCCCAGCCACGTCCAAAGCCAAGTCGATCGGCTCGTTCAGTCCAGCGATAAGGACTTCAATGTTGGACCCGTCCAAGGACGCACGATAAATGATACCCTCGGACCAAGACATCCAGTACATCTGGCCCTCAGCCACGTCCAAAGCTAGGGCTTCTGGGTTGTCCAATCCGGTGATGAGGGCTTCAACGTTGGACCCGCCCAAGGACGCACGATAAATGATACCCTCATTCGGAGATGTCCAATACATCTGGCCCCCAGCCACGTCCAAAGCCAAGACGACAGGGTCGTCCAATCCGGTGACGAGAGCTTCGACATTGGTGCCATCCAAGGACGCACGATAGATGACGCCCTCATTCGGAGATGTCCAGTACATATGCGACAAGGTGGAGGGTTCAGGGGGTGTATAAACGAAATCACTCGACACGGTCACACGCACCGCATCCGAGCAGTTGTTATCGGTGTTGTGCTCGTCAAAGACGCTCTGGACGCAGGCCCCGTAGTAGTAGCTACCCGCTGCCGCCGGAGCCGTCAAAGAAAGCGACTTCGCGACGACGTTGGACGTTTCTAGACTTACGACATCGGCGCTGAGTTGAGTGTCGTCCGACGCGATCGTTGCGTCGGACGAGCGGTAGTAGAACAGCACCGTAGGCTCCGGTTCACCACCCCCTTGATTGCGCACCGTCGCCCGCAGCGTGAACGGCTGCCCAAACGCCAAGGTGCTATCGCTTACCGAAGCCGACACCACTAAGTCCAACGGGCCAACCACGTGAAGCGTGTAGTCGCCTGTTTCGAAGCCCTCTACTCGTATGTAGTACGTGCCGGCACTAACAGAAGTAGAGACCCGAAAATTGAAACCCCTACCACCATCATCATCCTCATCCAAGACGTTGCCAGAGCTGTCCAAAATAGAGCCGTAAGTATCCGTGCCGCCCGTCGTATAGACTGTCAAGGTGCCCGAATCGCTCATCTCAATGATGAAGAGATCCGCAGCCTCCTCTGATAGCGAGCCAGAAGTCGAGCTTCCTAAAGACACCTCCGTCGCCTCAGCAAGGTCGTCGGCATCCTGGACGATACGGCCGATGTCCGGCGGCAACGCGGGATCGAATGGATTGCTGAGGTATCGGAGAAGGAGCACGGCGTCGGCGAGATCAACCATGCCATCGCCATTCACATCACCACGCGAAATATCGCCGTTGTTGGGCAGCACAATGGACGAATCCACGCTATACAGCAGCACATACAGCACATCGAAAACATCGACGTAGCCATTGCCGTCCACATCCCCCAAAACCCCGCCTGCGGCGCGCTTCAGCCGCGCACTGCCGTGCTTTTCAACCACAATGTCCACCTCATCAACCCCTACTCGAAAAGCCGGATTCACATACGCGACCAACCCCTCGCCCGAAACAGTCAACCCATAAACCGAGCCATCCGCTTCCACCAGCCCCCCGACCGTCGTCCCCACCGATTCCAGAGCCGCCCTCACCGCCGGAATCCCCGCCTGCCCATCCACCAACACCATCCGCCGACTCTCCGTCTGCTCGCCGACGCTCAGCCGATAGATATACACCCCCGCTCCCACGGCTCGTCCCGCCGCATCCGTAGCATCCCATTGCACTGTGTGCATCCCCGCCGCCTGTTCCGCATCCACCAACGTCGCCAAGCGCTGCCCCAGCAGGTTGAACACCTCCAGCCGCACATGGGCAGCCGTCGGCAGTTGGTAGGGAATGATAGTGGAAGGATTAAACGGATTGGGGTAATTCTGCCCCAGGGCAAAATCGGTCGGCAGAGCCGTGCCTCCTGAGAGCGTTTGTAGAGACAGCGCAAAAAAACCAGCCGCATCCGTTGTCGTGCCGACGAATCGGCGCAGATCGGTCAGATCAAACAGTCGCACCTGCACGCCGGCCGCGGGCTGCCCAGACGACAGACTCACCCGACCTTCAAGGAGGGGCTCCGCGCCGACGCTGACGCTCAGCACCAATCCGATCAAACTGCCGATCAACGACTTCATAGCCTTCACTCCTTTATAAAATGTCTTAGCCACGCTACGCTCAGCGTAGCAGGGTGAGTTTGCGCGTCAAAATGCCGTTGGTGGTCTCCAGTCGATAAAAGTAGATGCCGCTGGCCAAGGGGCAACCTTCGTCGTCTTGGGCTTCCCAAGGGAGCCGGTGGTAGCCCGCCTGCTGCGACCCCTTGCTCTGAACGCGAGTTGTCCAACGGAAGCAGGGCTGCGTTAGCTTGGGTATTGCTGAGATCATCAACCGTCGTCACTAATTGTGACTGGCACAGCACGGGAGCAGTTGTTTGTGCTATCGGACTCTCCTAGCAAAACCCCAACACAGGCCCCATAGTAGTACGTGCCCGGAATCGAAGGGACCTTCACATACCCCCGCCGTTCGTCGCTACTTTCAAAAGGGTCAAGAGAATGCACGTACTCATCAGTATCCACTTCCACATCGCTTGTCGAGATTGTCTCATCTGTTGAGAGATAATAGCGCAAAGTAATAAAAGAAGGAGTAGTCACAGAACCTAGGTTTAGCACTGTCGCACTCAGATAAATGTATCCGCTGGCATTCGGGCTCCTATTATCCATTGAGAGTTCCACAGCTAGGTCTGCGCCAAGAAATAACCCCTCCCGATGCACTAGATCAGGTCCGTTGTAATTGGCTATTGCACCTGCGTCCACGATGAACTTCAGATAATTCCCTGTGCTAGTGCCATCGAAGATCAATTCAACCTTCACTTCGGTATCGCTGGCGCGGCTCACACTGGAAATGTTGACACCTGCATTGTCTGGCCCCCACACCTGTACTCCATCTTGGATGTTGGTGATGGACTGTTCATAAGTGTGATCGATCAGCCGCAACGTGACCGCGCTTTCAGACACTACCGCCGCGACCAGCAACGGAGCCCAATCAGCGCGAACCAGTTGTGAACAGCCTTCACTATTGCAGGCCTTTACCCAGTATCCATTATAAAAGTAGTTAGTGTCTTGCCCAACGCTTGTGTTATTCACTGTGGCTATCTTCACACAGCCTTCGGGGCAACTTGGGGAAAAAACAGATGCTCCGTCCCAATATACTTCATAGAAAGTTGCTTTTGGAGAAGGATCCCAAGAGACGCTATGCTTTGTATCTTTCCCATACTCCAACCTTACATTTGCAGGGGGGGTTGGGGGACTATCCTCAGCAAGGTCCGGGTCTAGGCTATCTGCGGCAGTGATCGTTTGGCCGATACCCTCGGGTAACAGAGGATCTGACGGATCGACGCTGTACGTCCCGATTAGATAGGCGTCTATAAAGTCGATCCGGCCATCGTAGTTTACGTCGCCGAGAGAAATATTAGCGTTGCTCGGCAGGTCGATGGTGGGATAGACGCTGTACATCGCCACAATCAACGCATCGACGATATCGACGACCCCGTTGCCGTCCACATCCCCGAGAATCCCTTCCTCCGCCACCTTCGGTCGCGGCGTACTACCGGAGGCTTCGACCACCAAATCCACCGGGGCCATGCCTGCCTCGACTCGGAAGGCTGGGACTACATAGGGGGTGATACCTTGGCCCGAAACGACCAAGCCGTACTGCCGATCTTGGGCAACCTCTGCTAGCGACACCGGCTGTATCGTCCCCACCGCCGGCACCCCCGCCTGCCCGTCGATGAGCACCATGCGCCCTGTCTGACGTTTCGCGCCTACCGTTAGCCGATAAATGTACACCCCCGCACTCACTGCCTGCCCCGCCGCATTGGTCGCATCCCACAGCGCGGTATGCGCCCCCGCCGCCTGTTCTGCATCCACCAATGTCGCCAGCCGCTGCCCCAGCAGGTTAAACACCTCCAGCCTCACAAGGGACGACGCCGACAGGTGATAGGGAATGATCGTCGAGGGATTAAACGGATTGGGGTAATTCTGCCCCAGGGCAAAATCGGTCGGCAGAGCCGTGCCCCTAGCCGTAGAGAACGTTTGCAGCGACAGCGCAAAATGTCCGGTCTCGTCCGTGGTCGTGCCGACGGATCGGCGCAGATTGGTCAGATCAAACAGCCGCACTTGGACGCCAACGGCTGGTTGCCCAGATGACAGGCGCACCCGGCCTTCAAGAAGAGATTCTGCGCCGACGCTGACGCTTAGCATCAATCCGATGAGACTGCCGACAAACGATTTCATAAGGTCTGCTCCTTTATCCGGTGCGTAAAATAACAAATTGACGGCAAAAGTCAGACGATCCGCTGCGTCACCACGCCGTGCAGATCCATCTCAAAGTCGATATCGACTACCGGCGGCCGGGCGTAGTGCCAACACACGCCGTGTCGCCGCGCCGCGCCCATCATCGGCAGGAGAATTTCTTCGAGGATTTCCGCTAAGGGATAGATGGTGTACACGTCAACCGCGTCGATCAGATCCCACGTCCCGCCGAGACCCGCGAGCCGCTCGCCCATAACCTGCGCCACATAAGCGGCCTTCTCGCGCATGGCAGCGGGCGAAGTGTCGCCCAGACGGATAATCCCCTCGGTCACGAGGTGCCCCTCCCGCAATTCGCCAGCACCAGCTACAATCAGCGTCTTACGGTCGATCCGGTCGTTGGGAACCGCGTAGGAAAAGGCGTACAGCGAAGGCACAGCCGGCGGATCGAACGCCGGCGCAACATTCGTACGCGCCACCGGATTGAGCTCATCCACGTACAAACCCCATGCCTTCAGAACGGTGCAGTACTCGCGGTTAAAGTCAATGAACCCCTGCATGGTAAAGGGCGCGGGCGAGCGCAGTTCCATCGCGCAGAGCGAGACGCGGTCGCAGCCTTCCGCCGCCAGATGCGCATCCACGCGCTCAAAGCCCTCGCGCCAAGGCAGCGGCTCGGCCAGCACAACGCGGACGATCTCCCAGCCCGGCTCGGCGACGACACCACAGGAATAGGGGTCAATGCCCTGGAGAAAGCGATAGTGTCCTTTGGGATGTGCAATCAGCATGACGCCTCAAGGTCGCCCACGCCATCCTAAGCGTCAAGGTCTCTTGCTGAAACGGACGCCTTCTTTATATTCCCCTCCTCTTGCAACTCAATCCCAAACCCCTAATGCTCAAATGCCCTACAAAGTCCTAATCCGCTCGGAAATCGAACCGTATTACACCATCATTCCCATGATCGAGGAACGCGCCGAGATCGTGCGCTGGAATCCGCTGGATCCGCAGCCCCCGGCCGAACTCCTCCGCACCATCGAAGGCGTGTACAACTACGGCCACTACGCCTTCACCGCCGAATACATGGATCTCATGCCCGACCTCCGCGTCATCAGCAACTACGGCGTCGGCGTCGATCACATCGACCTCCAAGCCGCCCAAGAGCGCGGCATCCCCGTCGGCAACACGCCCAAGATCCTCGACGGCGCAACAGCCGATATAACCTTCGCCCTCCTCTTGGCCGCGGCGCGCAACCTCATCCAAGGCGACCACTTCGCCCGCGGCCCAGATTTTGTCGCCTACGATCCGAGCTTCATGCTGGGGCAAGAGGTCCACCACCAAGTCCTCGGCATTATCGGATTGGGCAGCATCGGCTACCAAGTAGCGCGCCGTGCGCTGGCTTTCGACATGACCGTCTTGTACCACAACCGCAACCGCAACCCCAAGGCCGAAGCCGATCTCGGCGCGCGCTACGTCGAGCTGGACGAACTGCTCCAACAGGCGGACTTCGTGACCCTGAACATGCCATTGACCGATCAGACGCGGGGCATGATTGGCCAGCGCGAACTGAGCCTGATGAAAAAGTCGGCCGTGCTAGTCAACGCCGCGCGCGGAGGCGTCATCGATCACGACGCGCTGTTGGAAACCCTGCAAAACCGTGGGATCTACGCAGCCGCCCTCGACGTAACCGAACCCGAACCCCTACCCCGCGACCATCCCCTCCTAGCGCTAGACAACCTCGTCATCATACCCCACCTAGGCAGCGCAACGCACCAGACGCGCCAAGCCATGGCCGAGCGGTCAGTGGGCAACCTGCTAGCCGGGTTGGAGGGCAAAGAACTTTTGAGCCGCATCATCTAAAAAGGAGAACAATGAGCACCAATCACCACTACAAAGTCGTAATCATCGGCTCGGGGCCAGCCGGACTAACCGCCGCCCTGTACGCGGCCAGAGCCGACCTAGCCCCGCTCGTCTTGGAGGGCTTGCAGCCGGGCGGCCAGCTAACCATTACCACGGACGTAGAAAACTACCCCGGCTTCCCCGACGGCATCATGGGGCCAGAACTCGTCGATTTAATGCGCCAACAGGCCCAGCGCTTTGGGGCCGAGTGCCAATTCAAAATTGCTACCAAAGTCGATCTGTCCAAGCGGCCCTTTGCCGTCAAAAGCGATGATGCCTCCTACACTTGCGACGCACTAATCATCGCCACCGGCGCATCGGCGCGCCTCTTGGAGATAGAATCCGAGACGCGGCTCATGGGGCACGGAGTCTCGGCTTGCGCCACCTGCGACGGCTTCTTCTTCCGCGACAAGGAGCTCGTCGTCGTCGGCGGCGGAGACTCGGCCATGGAAGAAGGGACCTACCTGACGAAATTCGCCTCCAAGGTCACCATCGTCCACCGCCGCGACGAGTTCCGCGCCTCCAAAATCATGCTCAAGCGCGCACAGGACAACGACAAGATCGACTTCGTGGTCAACGCCACAGTCGAGGAAATTTTACAGGCGGACGACGAGTTGGCCGTGCGTGGGGTCCTGCTCAAGGACACCCAAACGGATCAGACGAGCGAATTCCCCTGCGAGGGCGTCTTTATGGCCATCGGCCACATCCCCAACTCCCAGCTTTTCTCGGACGCGTTGGCCATGAACGAGCAAGGCTACATCCTCACCGACCCGGACTCGACCGCGACCGCCATCCCCGGAGTTTTCGCCTGCGGCGACGTGCAGGACTCCGTATATCGCCAAGCCGTCACCGCGGCCGGCACTGGGTGCATGGCGGCAATTGAGGCCGAGCGGTTTTTAGCGCATTAGTCTGGACTGTGATTTATGTGATTTGGGGATTACTGTGATTAAAAAAGGGTATCGGTATTCGGAGATAACGGGTGAGGTTATTGGGTGTGCTATGAGAGTTCATACTGCTCTGGGGAATGGGTTTCAGGAAGTGATTTATCAGAGAGCATTGGCAATCGAGATGGGCGATCAAGGACTTTCCTTTAGCCGCGAGCATGAAATGCCGATCTATTACAAGGGGCAACATATAGGTACAAGACGAGTGGATTTTCTGGTAGGCGGCAACATTTCGGTTGAATTGAAAGCCGTCATTCAACTCGAAGATGTGCATTTGGCACAGGCCATCAACTACTTAGAAGCATACGACTTGGAGGTGGGACTGCTTATCAACTTTGGTGCTAGAAGCCTTCAATTCAAAAGAGTGACCAACAAAAAATGCAAGCAACGAAATCAAGGCCATCCACAAATCCCATAAATCACAGTCTAACCCCCTACCCCATTCGCCCCAAGAAAAAGCTCGGCCAAAACTTCCTCACCGACACCGCCGTCCTGCGCCGCGAAGTAGCTTGCGCCGACATCGCGGCCGGAGATACGGTACTCGAGATCGGGGCTGGAATCGGCAATCTGACGCAGCTATTGCTAGAGCGTGCGGGGCAGGTCGTGGCCGTGGAGCAAGACCGCCAGTTCGGCCCGTGTCTCAAGGACTTACAGCGGCGGCACGAACATCTCAAGGTAATATGGGGTGATGCGTTAGCCGTGGATTTTCCGCGCTTTGACAAAGTGGTGGCCAACCTGCCGTATCAAGTGGCGCTGCCGATTGTCTTCAAGCTGCTAAACCAGCGCTTCGAGCGGGCTGTGCTCATGCTGCCCAAGCGGCTGGCCCAGCGGCTGTGCGCCACCGTCGGCCAACAGGGCTATAGTCGGATTGGAGTCACCGTAGGGCGGCTGGCGCAAGTAGAGTGGATCGAGCAGGTGGGCAAAGACGCCTTTTTCCCCCGCCCCGAGGTCGAGAGCGCGCTCGTGCTCATCAAGCGCACCAAGCCCAAGTTTGCCGTGCCGTCCGATGATTTCTTTCGGCAGGTCTTGGAAAGCCTCTTTGCCCGCCGCCAAGAGCAAGTCCAGCAGATCGTCCCCCCAGCCGCCCTCGCCAGCTTGAGCAAGAAGATCAAGAACAAACCCGTGTACACCGTCACACCGCGCGAGTTCGGCGCAATCACCCGCGCCTGGTGGCCGCTCAGCGAGTCAACCCCGCGAACACCTCGCGCCCCCTCCTGAACAGTTCCCGCACATCCTCGCGCTGCTGATCGTTGTTGTAGCGGCCATACGTGCCGATCCACTTGAGCGATTCGTCAATCGAGCGGAGAAAGAAATTCGCGTCCGCCTCGCGCTCGGCTGGCGGCGCACCGCCGCGGAAATAGCTCGGGCTCGAATGCGCGTAAATGGACTGGCCGAAGCTGTCGCGCGAATCGCCCCACAACCGGGCGGCAACCCAGCCGTCGCGCTCGGCTGTGAAACCGTGGCGCAACGCGCCTTCGCGTCTCCCTTCGGGCCATTCCCAGCGTTGGACTACCGCGCCGTTGATCACCAACTCGGCGCGCTCAATCGGATAAAACGAGCTAAAGGTCACTTCGGCCCTTAACTCCGTACCACTGCCGCATTCCACGGTATCGCCCATGGGACGCCCGTTGAGTGTGAGTTGCAGAGCCGGACCGTTGGTTATAAAGGTCCGCCCCTGTTTCATGCCCTCAATCCAGCTCGCATACGAAAATTCCCCATCCACTTGCACGTACACGCGGTTGTTGGAGCACACAAACCAATCCGTGCCAGTCGAGGCCGGCAGCCGCAGACCGCAGTTGAGGAGCTTGTACCAGAGATCGTATTCCGGATCCATCCAAAAGGGATCGAACAGATTGAAGGCGTCCAGCTTGCCAAGCGCCGCGGCCACCGGAGCCTCCATGCCGCGGCCGTTGTGGCACCAGATGACCAAGCCGCCCTGCTCGCGGGCGTCGTCGCAGCAAAAGCACAAGGGCGGGTAGTCCGGGTCGAATTGTCCGGCGAGGGTGTGGCCGCGGCTGACGGGCTGCACGAGGTTGCGGATGTTGAGCA
>JAJDYK010000279.1 GCA_022825185.1 Candidatus Latescibacterota bacterium
TTCGCTCAATGCCGATCTGCCGGCTGGCCAGCACGCCCTCATTGAGGTGCAATTTGAGTCGCAGAGCTTCCGCGAGGGCATTGAATTCGCCTCGTTTGTGCGGTCTTCAGACTCGGACGAGGGCGTATTTCAACGGGTGGACACCGCCGCCAAGGATGCGACCGAGTTGGTGGATTCTTCGACGGCGCAGGTCAGCTTGATGGCGCTGCCGGGGTCTTTGATCCAAGACGTAGTGTTATCACCGGTCTTCACGCCCAACGGCGATGGGATCAACGATGAACTCTTAGTGCATTTTGTTTTGTTGAAGGTACAGGAGGAGCGTCCGTTAGACGTTGCATTCTACGATTTGGGAGGACGCTTGGTAGGTCAAGGTCAAGGCTCGGCGGTTGGTGGCAAGGTAGGGACGCAGGCGTTTGTATGGGATGGGCGGAATGTGGACGGGCAGCTCGTGCCGCCGGGGATCTACCTCTGTCAGATCAAGCTAGAAGCCGACGATCAAGCCAACAAATTGACGCGTCTCGTTCACGTGGCCTATTGATAAAGCAGCAGTTCGGACCGTAATTCGACAACAAGGGAGGGATTTGTGTATATAGTTAGGAGTTTCCGCACCGGTGCGGTGGCAATCCTGATGTTAGGAGCGATGGTGGAAAACCTCCCCGCACAGGAAGATTTCGGCTCGCGCTTGGGCGTGCGCCGTGGTGGGGAGGTTTTTTACGATCCTACCGGGCCAGGGGTACTTTTCGATGCGTTGGATCCAGCGGTGAAGAAATGGTATGTGCCGCAGGAACTGTTCAACGAGTACCAATGGCGGCAACAGGACTATACCAATTATGCCCGTCGGCACTATTCGCGCTATGTGAACACCAGCCAAGAAGGAGATTATTTTTACGATCTCTACGGCAATTACATCACCCGCGGCTCGCTCGTTTACGACTGGAGTATTGCGGCACCGCAGACGTCGGGCAGCAGCCTGTTTAAAACTCCCAACTTCGCTTCTTGGTTTTCAAATTTGGTCGTCGCCTCGGACCAAAAGGGTCAATACGCCTATGCCCTGACCATTGGCGACCGCATCCGCACGACGCTGACGCCGATGACCTTTTCCAAGCCGACTTTTGCCGGTATTCAATTCGACCTAGCCACGGATAAATACGAGGCGACCTTTCTCGCCTCGCGTCCTAGTTCGCCTGGTCGTGTCGAAACCTCAGCAACGGCTAGTACCGGTCGTTTTCGCTCGAATGACACCAACTTGATCGGCGGCCGTGGTACCATGCAGGTTGGCGACTTTGTCAAGTTAGGTGCGACCTACATCAATGCTTTCAACTCCTCGACGAAGGGGCAGGCCTTTCAGGGCAACCCGTTCAAGGGTACACTCACCGAGGGGCAGAACAATGCCGACGTTTCGCGTATTGAAGTGCGCTTAAGCGACGATTCGCCCGAGGACGGTAGGGCGGGCGCGGCCTTCTTTCAGGAGGAGATGATCATTACGACCATCGACGGCGAGCGCATCAGCAATCGTCGTCGTATCGGCAATAGTAATATCCTCGCCTTTGCCCCAGCGGTGCAGGGTGGTTTCCGCCGCGAAGGCTTCCTCTCGGCCGACGGCAACGAGGTGATCGTGCTGGTGTACGATCTAGAAGGCCCCCAGTACCGCAACTCCTTCGGTCCTCAGCCCGAGCAGATCAAGAGCATTGAGTTCCTGTTGCTCTTGGCCAATGACTATCGTATCGACGTTACCTCCAACCGCCAGCTCAACGCCAACGGTCAGCCGGTCTTGCTCTCCGAGGGCATTCCCGAACGCACGGTGCGTGCCGATGGCAACGTGCAGGATGGCTCGAATCAGAGATTTGTGCGCGTCAAATACGGGTTGCCGGTGGCCAATGAGATATTCGGCTTTACGCTCGATATTACGGATGTCAGTGGATTTTACTTGTCAGGGGAATACGACCGAAACCGCCAACACTTTCGCTATCCTCGGCGGTCGGAAACCGACGTGACCCAACACAAGGCGCACAACACCTCGGCCGACGCTTGGTTTGTCAATGTGTATAAACGCGCTTATCCCTACTATGGCTTCGGCGAAGTCTATAACGTCGATCCCAGCTACAGCACCAGTTCTTTTTTAGCCGGGACCCAAAACGATGCAGCGGACATCAACTACGACGACGACCTCCGTTTCGTGTACGAATTTGTCGACGACAACGACGATCAAGACCGCAATCCCGACTGGCAGAGGGCCAATTTCTCGCTGGATAGGGAGGTCTTTCCGGGGTTCGACGAAAACAACGACTTCATTAACGACTTCAACCAGAATGATTCCGAGTTGCGCTCGAACACGGTGCCGGACTACGAGGAGCCGTTCTTGCGTTACGCATCCGATCGTCCCGAGTTTCTCTTTGGCGTCGATATGAACAACAACGGCATTATCGACCGCTTTGAAAACGATGTGTTGCCCGACTACCTGTACAAACGAGATCGGCGTGGTTACAACGTTTACGTGGGGTCCCATTTGGGGCCGGAGGCGCGGCTGACCGTCGGTCGCCTCAATGAGCGTCAGCTAGCCGATGCTCGTGAGAACGCCACCAATTACACCTTGTTGTCCTTTGACAAGGACTACGCCAGCAAGGGGCGCGTGCAAGTATACAATAACTATCGGCAGGTACGAGACGATATCCGCGACAACGTGATAGAGTGGGTTGTGCGCGAGGGATCGCGCGGCGACCTAGTGCCCTATACCGACCCGCTGCCCCTACGCGATGGCTGGGCCAATACCTTGTATTTGGGCTATCAGTACCAGAGCGACCATATTCATTTCAAGAACCGCCTTAAATGGGAGGTTTTCAAACAGGCCAATTTCGACGAGCGACCGCTTGATGAACAGGACATCCGCGAGACTGCTTCTTTCTTCGGTGTTCTCAACAAGATCGATTACACGTTCAACCTCGGAGTCGTCAAGTTCCAGCCGCGCTGGAAGAGCGAGTTCCAGCGCCAGCGGCCTTCGCGTCGCCAAGACACGCAGGTGCGGGTAGCGACCACTGAGTTGCGTGAGTTGTGGTCGTTGGTTGTGCATGTGCCAATTCTGTCGCGCACCCAATTGCAGACTGGCCTAGAGTACCTGCTCGTCGAGCAGTTTCGCGAGGAGTTAGAAACTCATTTGCTGCGCTCGGATCGCAACGAGTTGGTCTATGCCTTGCAGTTTACCAACAACGCTGAATATCTAGGCTACAACCTGTGGACCCAGACGGGGTTCCGCGTATCGCGAATCGATCGCGCCTCAGCCGAAAAGGCGCGCACTGAAACGGCCATATTCGTCACCGTGTACGCCGGTCTTGAGTAGGAGGTTTCCCATGCTGAAATGTTTCATACCACTGCTTTTGGTTGGGCTACTTTTTCCGGGCTGCTCCTATCGCTACTATGCCGAAGACCTCAAGCCGATGAGTGAGGCCGAGCAAGGAGCTAACAAGACGGTGGCCGACGATGGAACCGTGTCCTATACACAGGCTCGTCTTGAGATCAGCCTGCGACCGATGACCGACGAGGAGTTAAACCGTCAGTTCGGCTCGTACTCCAACGAGGGTCCTAACTCGCGCAATCCTTACACGTTTGGCAACTCGACGTACTTTCGCACTGGGGACACCCCACAGCGATTCACTGTTTTTCGCATATATGTTTCCAATTACGAATATCCCAAGGTCTATCTCGATCCCAAAAAGGTCTATATAACCACCTCCAACGGGCGCAAGTACTACGCGCTGCAACGCGAACAGCTCTCAATATACTATCGTCGCTATGTCGGTAGTGGAAACGGCGGCAATGATCCTGGGATGACTGGTAATGCCATGAGCACTTGGAAAGAGCGCGACGGTATCTTGCGGCGCACGATGTTCCCCGACGAAGAGGTGTTCAGTGCTCAGGAGAACGAAGGGTACGTCGTCTTCAAACCGCTGGCTCCTGATGTGGAGGAGTTGACCGTCCACATCCCCGGTGTGGTGGTGCGTTTCGATTACAAGGGCGATCCTATGGAGGGTGTAGATGTGGCAATGCACTTTGAGCGCGAAATTGGCCGCATCTATCCCGATGGGCGCAAAGTGGCGACTAGCCAATAGCGCAGCACAGAACTCACAATTGAATTTAAACTAGCTGCGCGGTGCCGAAGTGGTACCGCGCAGTTTTGTAATGGGCGAAAAAGTTATGTATTGGCGATTTTTTGTTTGCAGCATCTTCTTAGCCGTTGCAGGTTGCACGTCGGAGAACGAACCGGCCACTGCGGAGATGGTCTTAGCCACGGTGGGTGGAGAGGTGATCACGGCCTTGGATCTTCACCGCTACGAACAAGCACTGCCCGACTATCTGAGCTCAAAAAAAGAAGGGGTAGCCGCCCGCGGCGAAAATCTACAGACCCTAGTCGACAAAGAACTCATGCTGCGCGAGGCCTACAAACGGGGATTGGACCAGTTGCCTGGGCTCGCCTATACTCTATCTGACATGGTCAATAAGCGCTTGGCCGAGGAACTATCGCGCGAGTGGATCGACGCCCGGCTCAAGGTGACCGAGGAGGAACTGCGCGCCGCGTACGAGGAGCATTTGCTTGGTTGGGAAATCTGGCCAGCGCACATTCTCTCAGCCACCGAAGAAGACGCCCGGGCCATCATTCGCCAATTGGAAGCCGGAGCTAATTTTTCCGAATTGGCGCGCCAGCATTCTCTCGCTGACGACGCTGACAAAGGCGGCAATCTCGGTGCGTTTTTCGACCAAACTGGTGCTGTGCCCAGCCTGCGCGATGGCACCTTTCACTTAGAGGAAGGCCAAATCAGCGAGCCGATCCGCACGATTGACGGATACGAGGTCGTCAAGGTCCTCAAAAAGCGACGCATCCCCTTTGAGAAATTGCGCGCTGACATCGCCGAGCAGGTCGGGCAACGCAAGTGGGCGCAGCGGCGACAGGAGATGATCGACTCGCTCAAGGAAGTGCGCGATTTGCGCTATCACCGCGACCGCATTCACGCTGTGCTTGCCGCGTTGCAGGGGCGTGCACTGGACCAGCCCCACGAACCACTGATTGAATATGAAGGGGAAGGGGGGAAGATCGGTGTCGGCGATGCCGTGCAGAGGCTCCGCTCGCTTAAGAAAGGGGCGCTGCCGCCCGACAGTGCAGCCGCGGTTTTGGCTATTGAGCGATGGATTCTGCCGGATTCCCTGTTGGCACTCGAAGCCCGTATGCAGGAACGACACCAATGGCCCGATATGGTAGCGTGGGCCGAGGGCCAGAAGCAGTCGCTACTCGTGTCGCAATTGCGCTTAGACGTGGTGACGGGGAAGGTTTCAGTAACGGAAGCAGAGGTTCGGGATTACTACGAGCAACACTTGGAGACCTACCGCTCTCTGCCCGGCGTCATCGAGATGACCGAGGTGCTGGTCAGTACGCGCGCCGAGGCCGAAGAAATTCTCGCGCGGGTGCGCGGCGGGGAGCGGCTGGCAGAATTGGCTCGGCGCCACTCTGTGCGACCTAGCATGAAACCGGTGGGGGGCCACACTTTTGCCGATAGTGGCCGGGTCACTATCGAGTCGCTCTACCAGTCGCCGTACCGCACCTTCTTTGGCGACAGCAATTCCAAAGACGTCGGGGTCCTCCAAGGCCCGATGGAGGTCCAGGAGAAATACAGCGTGTTTCGCCTCGACCAGCCTTATGAGATGGCGTTGCTGCCCTTTAAGCAGGTGCAACGGCCTATTCGCGTCAATATCCGCAAACGTCGCGAAGGGGTGCTCTTCGACGCGTTCCTCGACTCGCTGCGACAAGCGTACGCGGGCGAGGTGCACATCAGCCAAGACGCCCTCTCCCGCTACACGACTGCCTTTTAAAAAATGCGCGGTCGGCTCGCGGCGCTGCTGCTCGGCTTAGTTTTAGTCGCGCTCATCGAAGGGGGGTTGCGGCTGATTCCGGCGTTGGATCCGCCGGCGTTTGCCCTCCAACTAGCGCACGTCGAAGGCCGAACGCTCCACGCGGTCAATCCGGACTATGCCCGGCGCTTCTTCGCCGACATGGCCGAGCCTATCCGGCGCGGCATCCGCATGACCCCGAGGCCCTACATCGAACCCGCGCCCGAGGGTGCGTTGCGCGTGCTTTTTGCCGGGGGTTCGACTGTACAGGGCTACCCCCACCCCAAGCGTTTATCGGCCCCGTCTTATCTCCAAGAAATGCTCGGCGACCTCTTTCCAGAGCGCCAGGTTGAGGTCTTTAACGCCGGTATCACTGCTGCTTCGAGCTTTGCCGTGGCCCGCGCCGTGGAAGACGGTGTAGCCGCTCTCGAAGCCGACTTGGTCGTAGTCTATACCGGACACAACGAACTATACGGGGTTTATGGGGCGGCTTCATTGGCCCAAGGGGGGCAAGCGGTGTGGATGAAGCGGATTCACTACTCGCTAGTGCAGTGGCGGCTGAGACCCTTGGTTGGCAAGCTGATAGGCCCGTTGGGTAGAGAGTCGGCGGATGGTCCCTTAATCGAGGTGATGTCTAAGGCCGGCGCGATCCCAGCGTCCGATCCGCGACGAGCGCAGGCCACGGCCAATTTGGAGACCAATCTCCGCGCCGTGGCGGCCTTTTGCCGAGCGCGGCGCATTCCCTTGGTGCTTTGTACGGTGATTAGCAACGAGCGTGGTTTCGCGCCAGCGCGCATTGAGCCGCCTTTGCCGGATGAGGAGCTCGCGCTCTATGTGGATTTTTTGGCGCAGAGCGATAGGGAGCAAGCGTCGCCGGCAGCGCTGGCGGCTTTGGAACAGGCCAAGGTGTTCTATACGGACGACGCCTATTTGCACTTCTTACGTGGTTATCACTTAGAGCGGTTGGGTCGTGGCGCTAGGGCGCGGGTGGCTTATGTGCAGGCGCGCGAGTTGGATCCGCGGCCTTGGCGGGCGACGGCAACTCTAAACGAGATCGTGCGCCGAGTCGCGGCTGAAGAAGGAGTGCTGCTAGCCGATGTGGAGTCTCGCTTCCTCGCTCACAGCCCAGAAGAAGGCGTGGGTTGGGAACTGATGGTCGATCACTTGCACCCGGCAGCGCCCGGCCAGGTGCTCTTGGCTCGAGCCATTGTCGCTACGTTGGAAGGAGCACCGGCCCCTTGGCAGGTCGCGCCCGGCGCTGTGGATCGGTTGGCGGCCGCCGGTGAATACCGTCGCAGGCTCGGCGACCTACCCGTCGAGCGGCTAGCCGTGCTACGGGCCATGGCCGTACTCTTGGCTTCACCTCCTTTGGATGAGGGGAACGAGGGGCGGGTACAGACCCTGCGCCAGCAGGCTGAGGCCCTGTGGGACGAACTGAGTGCTGGAGAGCAGAGCGGAGTTGAGCGATGGCAAACGGGAGCGGGGCCGGAGCTATTGGCGCTGAATGTCGCGGACGCTTGTTACGCCGCTCAGGAGTACGAACGCGCGCGAGCCTATTATCGCGCGGCCCGTTTGGAGGAGCCTTATACGATATGGGGCGATTTGTGGAGCACGCTACGCTATGTCCGTTGCGGACAACTCGCGGGAGATTCTATTGGACCGGTTGAGTACTCCGCGCTCCACGCCCTGCTAGACCGCTTGCGCTTCTTAAGCGAGGCTCCAGACTTTTCCCTGGGGTTACAGGACTTTATTCGCGGCTATGCCTACCATTTGCTCGGAGAGCATGGCAAGGCGTTGGCAGCGCTAGAGCAGGCTGTGCAAGACGCAAACATCCGCAAGACGTTCACAACGGACTTACTAGAGCTGATCGTCGCCGAGTTGATGATTGCGGGCCGCTTAGCCGACGCTGAGCGATATGCAGTAGAAATAGCCGCTGAACAGGGCCAAGAGGCTTTCGGTCGTGCCCTCGTCGAGCAGATCAGGGCGAGTCAGAAGCCGCGCTGATGCCCTCGCCTTCGACAAGGGCGATGGCTTGGTTGGCTGCAAAGGGGCCGAATTGCTCCACGCGGCCCGAAGGCCAGCGCACTTCTAACGCGTCAAGTTGCGGCCGTTTGCCCAGTCCCAAACAGATGCGGAGTTGGCTCTGCGATAGATACGAGCGGCTGCCGCGCAGTTCCCTAGTCTGGACCAAGTCGCTGCTGGTCGCCGTCAGTCGGGCACCGATGCCGTTTGGGTTGCCGTTGACTCCTGCGAGTTGGATGGTGATCCAGTGGTTGGCGTCGCCTTGATCGTTGCGCAGCAAGCTGAGCGGTTGACCCGAATTAAAAACTAGTAGATCGGGATCACCGTCGCCGTCGTAGTCGCCGGTGGCACTGCCGCGGCTGACGCGCTCTAAGGCGAAGCCGGGGCCGGCTGTCGCGGAAACCTCGGCGAAGCGGCCACCGTCATTGCGGAAGAGCAAATTGCGCTGCCCATAACTGGTGGATTGGTCGATGTCGCGGACGTTGTCGAGGACGTGGCCGTTGACGGCAAACAGGTCGAGATCGCCATCGAGATCGGGGTCGAAAAACTGGGTGCCAAACCCGAGAAAGGGCAGAGACGGCAAGCCCACCCCGGCAGTAAAGGTCGCAACTGAGAAGAAGCCGCTTTCGCCTCGATAGAGCGCGTTAGGTTCGGCTTGGAAGTTGGTCACTGTTAAATCGAGCACGCCGTCGCCGTTGTAGTCGCCCCAATCTACCCCCATACCCGCTTCCATCTGCCCGTCCTGGCCATAAGCTACTCCCATCAGTCCGGCTCGTTCGGCAAAGGTTCCGTCGTGCCTGTTGTGGTAGAGGAAATTGCGCACCGCGTCGTTGGCCACGTAGATATCGGGCCAACCGTCGCTGTCGTAGTCGCCAAAAGCCACACCTAGCCCCTTGCCGCTCGCATCGGCGATGCCCGCTCCTGCCGAGACATCGACAAAGTGCTCCGCGCCGTCGTTGCGGTAGAGCAGATCGGCTTGGCCTTGGAAGTTGTCTGGATGCGGATAGCCGACAGGTGCTTGGCCGCTATAGCTTTCGTAGCCGGCCATATAGGGCACTTGGTCGGCGCGAACCGTGGCCGGATCGTAGGCCACGTAATTGGCGACATAAAGGTCGAGATCGCCATCGCGATCGTAATCGGCAAAGGCACAGCTCGTGCCCCAGTGCGCATCGGCGACGCCGGTCTGCTGTCCGATTTCGGCAAAGTGTCCGTCGTCGTTGCGAAAGAGTGCGTTGGGGCCAAAGTTGGTCAGGTAGAGGTCGAGGTCGCCGTCGCTGTCGTAGTCGGCTGTGGCAACCCCCATGCCGACGCCTGGGTGGGCGGCCCCAGCCGCGACCGGGACAAAACGCTGGCTATCGTTGCGAAAGAGCTGATTGACTGGGGCCGCATCTTGCGGGTCGGCAGCGATAAAAGCGCCGTTTACGGAGTAAATATCCAAATCGCCATCGCCGTCGTAGTCAAAGAAGGCGCCCCCGCCGCCCATAGTTTCGGGAAAGTAGCGCTGGGGACTGCGGCCGTTTTCGTGCTGCCATGTTAGGCCGACGGCAGATGCCACTTCGACAAAGTGGAGAGACGAGGCTGCGGGCGCGGCGTGCGGCAACGGTGCAGGTGGTGTGGTATCTTCGGTGGCGCTACAGGCCAGACAGAGCAAGTAGATGAGAAAAACTAGCATGGACATATCAGGGGCTCGGCAGTTGGGCGAGTCGCTCGCGGGCTTGGCGCAGGAAGTCCGGGTCGCCTTGCCACTTGTCGATAAAGGTTTGGTAGCAACGGCGTGCCGCCGAGATCGCGCCCTGGGCCTGGTACACGGTTGCCAGCGCGTAATAGGTCCGCGCAAAGGTTGAGTCGGCGGCAATGGCTGCCTGATAGGCCCGTTGCGCCCGGTCTAGCTGTCCCTTTTGCAAGAACAGGCTGCCGAGATTGTAGTGGGCATCGGCCAGAGTTGAGTCAGCGGCAATGGCCGATGCTAGCGCCTGTTGGGCCGCCGCTTCATATCCCAAACTTAGCTGGACATGAGCGAGGTTATTCCAAGCGGTAGCTAAGGAAGAATCTAGTGCCAGTGCGTGCTCGAAGGCTGTGCGGGCCTTTTGATACTGGTTGCGCCGCATATAGACATAGCCACGGGCGAAATGGAGTTTGCTGGTACGCACATCCTCTGGGTGCTGGGTGATGCCTCGGCGGCATAGTTTGAGCACTTCTTGGTCTTCTCCTCGCGCCGACAAAAGACCGCTTAGCAAAATTAGCGCCTCTAAGTCGTTCGGGTCGGCCAATAGTACAGCCCGATAGTGAATAAGGGCGTCGTCGTTTCTACCGAGTTGCCGATAGTGGTAGGCTAGTTGCAAACGAGTCTCGCGATCGTCGGGCTCGGTGTCGAGCTGGCGACGCAGATGTGCGATTTGCGCAGCGTGGGCAGCGAGGGTCTCAAAGCGCGCTAGTGCTACCTGCGCTTGGGTTGGTTGCCCCAGTGCCAAAAGCGCCGAAGAAAAATTGTAGTGAGCCTCGATTAAGTGCGGATCGAGCGCGAGCGCATGGTGAAAGGCCGTCAGTGCCTCTGGGTAACGCCGCTCGGCTAGGTGCAGCAAGCCCAACAGACGGTGGCTTTCGGCTTGGGTCGAGTCTTGGGCGAGGGCTAGGTCGAGCTCGGCTCGGGCCTCGTCATAGCGTCCTTGACGCAGGTAGAGCTGACCGAGTTGTTGCCGCACGTCAAGGTCTTCCCCGCCCACCGCTAGTGCCGTGTGCAGTCCTTTTTCGGCCAGATCATAGCGCCCCTGTTTAGCGTAGAAGAGGGGTAGGGTGCGGAGGGCGGGGACGTAGGTCGGAATGTGTTCGAGCAACTCGATAGCCAACGGCAGGTGCCCTCGGTCAGCCTCGATTACAGCTAGGTTGTGCCGGGCGCGATGATAGGTGGAGTCGGCTGCGAGCGCGGTTTCGTAGGCTTGGACGGCCCGCTCTATGTGCCCGAGTCGAGTGTCGAGGTCGCCCAATGCACAGTGCGCTGCGGCGTCGAGCGAGTCTATGACTAACGCTTTTTCAAAAGCACGGCGTGCTTCGACGTAGCGGTGTTCTTCAGCAAATTCGCGGCCGGTCTGCACCAAGTGATCGCCTTCTTCTAGGTCGGAGCCTACACCGCAACCACTCAACATCGCCCATAGCACGGCGAGCGAGACAACAAAGCTCATCGCGGCGCGTTCTCTTGCGCGGCTAGCTGCTGTCGGGCCTCGGCGATTTTGGTCTGTAAAGATTCACTGGCCGCCCCACCGGACGGAACGTTTTCCCAGAGCGCAATGGCCCGTGCGAATTCGCCGCGGCGGGCGTGAATATCGCCGAGCAATATGTGGGCACTATAGAGCTTTGCGTCTATTTCGATAGCCCGCTCGACAGCCGCCTGCGCTTGGTCCAGTTGATCCATTTCGAGGAACACATTGCCGAGATTGGAGTAGTAAAAACCAGTAGATGGGGCGAACCGCACGGCCCGCTCGTATTGTCTGAGGGCCTTTTCTAGTTGGCCTTGCTTGTGAAGGATTAGGCCCAGATTGTTGTGGCTTTCGGCTAGGGTTGAGTCGTGGCTCAATGCTTCGAGGTAATAGCGCGCCGCTAAATCGTCCTTGCCTCGGCGCTGGAGCAGCGTGCCCAATCCTTGGTACCCCAAGCCATAGGTCGAGTCGATGAGTATGGACTGGCGATAGTGCTCGACGGCCAGTTTGAGACGCCCAAAGCGGCTGTAGAGGGCGGCGAGATTGGAGTGGGCTTGGGGTTGGTCGGGGTGTTGGCGCAGCGCATCTTGATGGGGTTTGAGTTGGGCATTTTGTTCGTCCAAGACGCGCGCGCGCTCAAGGGCGCGTTGCCCCTCTGCGGCGCGGCCCATGCGCAACAGGGCCTGCCCGATTCCGAGAAACGCGGCCGGCTCGTGGGGATTGAGGTGCGCGACTTGGCGCAGTTGGCGCTCGGCCTCTTGGTAATTGCCCAACTTTAGGTCTGCTAGACCTAGCTGGAGGCGGGCTTGGAGGTGAGTGGAGTCGGCTGCAGCGATGGCGGCGAAAATTTCGCGGGCCTCTTGTAGCTGGCCTTCGCGCTGGTGGATCACGCCTAGTATGTAGCGTGCTTCAACCGCGTTGGGGGCTAGTTTCAGTGCCTCGGTGAGGAGTTGGCGAGCTTCCTCTACTTTGCCGTGTACATCATAGAACATTTTGCCCAAGGCGATGCGCGGGCCAGCGTAGTCGGGTTTTAGTTCAAGTGCTTTCTCAAACTGAGTCTGCGCCTCGGCAAAACGACTCTGGGCGTGCAATACAACGCCAAGATAGTAATGGTATTGGGGGTTGTCCGGGGCTTGTTGCAGCACTTGGCGATAGGCTTGCTCGGATTGGGAGAAGAGGCCGCGGGCTTGGAGCGCTCGACCGGTGGCAAAAGTCTGAGCCGCCGAGTCGGTGGGCGGAGAGGTCGCTTGTGGTGGATCGGGTGTTTCGCGATCGCAGGCAGCGAATATAAACGAGAAAAGTAGGACAAAGCGCATGATTCTACTCCGATATGAGGCGATTGACGCCTCGGTGAATGACGTAGTGGTGGTCGGCCAGTACGGCGCGAAAAACCTGATACTCGCCACCTGGCCAAGTAATTTCAATAAAGAGTGGCTCAGTACTGAAGACGGGTGCCGCGCGCGAAAGAAGTAAAAGAGCTTAGAGGTAGCTATACAAGAAACTCCTATGGCGATTTGAGGCGGCGATAGGCTTCGTCGAGCAGGCGCTGCGCATGGGGGGAAGGACCTCTCGCCAGCACTTGCCGCAGCCGATCAATGGCCGCGGCATGGTTCCCATTTTCGAGTTCGATAAGCGCGAGGTTGACGTGGACTTCTGGATTGTCTGGAGCCAGTTCTAGGGCTTGAAGAAAATGCGTTCGCGCCGTTTGTGTGCGCCC
Organism: Candidatus Latescibacterota bacterium; assembly: GCA_022825185.1. Next base: position 12,808 of record JAJDYK010000279.1, read on the forward strand.
AGCGAGCAGGTGCAGGGCACCGATGGCGTTTAGGGCTTCGGGTCTCCTTGCGAGAGATAGGGCTTGGTGGTACTGGTCGAGTGCGGCCTCGGCTTGCCCGGCTTGCTGCAAGGCTCTCCCCAGTTCGTAGTGCAGCCAGAAGTCTTGGGGCTGCCAGGAAAGCGCCTGGTGCAAGTGGATTGCGGCCTCGGCATAGTGTCCTTGGTGGTAGAGCAGGCGACCGTAGTAGTAGTGCGCCATGCCGGACTCTGGATCTCGTTCGAGGACGTGGCGCAAATGTGCTGCGGCTTGCTGTGGTTTATTGGTCGCTAGGTAAATCCGGCCTAGGAGGACGCGAGTGTCGGTGCGCCGGGGATTTTCTGCTAGAGCTTGGAGAGCCTCGCGTTCGCTTTCCTCATAGCGCTCTTGGTGAAAGTACGCCACGGCTAGATTGTGGCGGGCGTAATTGTACGCTGGGTCCAATTCCAGGGCTCGGCGCGAGTAACGCGCAGACAGGGCGTAATCTTGCTTGCGCAGATGCACCTCGCCGAGGTCGAAATAGAGCTGAGCGTCTTTTTCAGTTGGCGCGGCTTCGGCAAGATTGCACAGCACCAATAGGCCCCCGAGGGGTAAGGCAAGCACTGTAGTGCGGATATAGGCTCTGCGGCGCACGCCTAGATAGAACTGAAAAGTGGCAAAAGCAGCAAAAGCGATCAATACCGGCACGACTGGCATGCGGTAGCGGGCTACAGGAAAGAAAAGTATGACCGAGGCCGTATATGCGAGAGCGTAGAGTCGCAGCAAGGCAATCGGCGGCGTCCACTTCCCCCTCATGCTCAGTCCTAAGCCGAGCAAGCTCAGCGGGCCGATCAGGCCGAAGGGGATCGACACATGCCAATCCCAGAGCAAGAGACTCAAAATCTGCGAGTGTTGGCGGGCGTAGTATATGTCTTGATTGCGCTTAATCTCTGGGCCACTCCAAAAGTGGAATACTTTCTTGCCGAGCAAGCCGAGGTAGTTGAGGGGCTGCGTGGTTATGTAATCGAGAGCTTTGTCCAAGAAAAAAGCCGATTGGGCGGCTGCGGTCTTATGCCCAGAGTTTTCCACCTCGGCGATCATGGCTTCCCACTGCACACCCGGACGCAGCGAGACCGTGCGCTCGTAGTCGGCGTTGTTGCCAATGTAGAAATTGACGCCGGCATTGGAGGAGATAAAGACGAGATCCGACTCAATAGTCCAGTTGCGATAGGTAACGGGTAGGATAACCAAGGCTATGGGAACGAGAAAAAAGAACAGGGAACGATAGGCAGATGTGCGCCGATGCCACAGTGCCCAGGCGCAAAAGGCCGCGATAAAGAGCAAGATAGTGGGGCGAGTGAGGGCCGCAAGGCCCGCGATGAGGCCGGTTAGCACCCAATAGCGCCCATGATCGCGTCTCCATGCGACCAACAGGCCGTATAGGAGCAGGAGGTTGAGGAAGACCTCTACTGGTACGGCCAATAGCTCGCCCTCAAAGTAGAGAAAGGAGCCGCACAAGGCCGCCATGACGCCGGCGATGCGGCCGACCTGCTCGCCAAAGGCGTGCCGGGCCAATGCGAACACCAAGAGGCAGGAAAGGACGCCGAAGCCCACATGTACGAGCCGGATGCCGACGAAGTACGAGGCTGGCAGGAGCCAGCAAACGAACGTCAGCAGGTAGATGTAGAGGGGAGGTTGCCAATACGGTTCGTCCCCTTCCCAAAATGGACCGCTGGCAAGAAGGGCCTGTGCCTGTTTGAGAAAGGTCTGGGCGTCAACTACGGGCGCGTCGAAAAAGGGACTGGCGCTATATTCCCACAAATAGCCCAGCCGTAGCGCAATAGCGACTAGCAGGAGCGCGCTAAAAAAGAAACAGGTGCTGCGCGCCATGGCGTTAGAATGGTGATGGGGAAAGGAAATTCTGCAAGCGTTTTACGGCGCGACGCTGCCCGTTCCCTCGGAATCGGGCAACATCGCGGAATTGGTTCAATAGACCAGCGATAGGGTGCCCGAGCGCTCCGTGGAGACATTGTCCAAGTCGATGGCGAGCCGGTAGAGATAGAGGCCCGGAGGAGCGACTTGGCCTTGGCTGTCGCGGCCATCCCACTTGATTTGGAGGCTGCCAGCGGTCGAGTCGTCGGTTTGGATCTGGGCGACGCGGCGACCAGACAGATCG
>JAJDYK010000024.1 GCA_022825185.1 Candidatus Latescibacterota bacterium
AGTCTCCAAAAACTGGTCGTTGTGGCAGTAGGCGATGGCGCGCACGGGGACGCGGAGGTAGTGCTTTTGCAGTTCGCGCAGCATGTAATAGGATTTGACCGCAGAGGCGATGCCCCATTCCAACTGGTCGGGGAGCAGACAGGCGTGGCCAAAGGCCGCGGTAGCGGCGAGATAGCGGTCGAGATAGGTGCTGCGACTGTGTTTTTCTCCTTGGGGGATGTTCCCGGCAAAGTACTGATCGACGGTCCCCAGTCCCGCATCGGTTTCAATGGGATGGAGATTTTGCAGATCGAAGTCCACCAGAGGCGGAATGCGGCTGGGATCGTTCCCGACCATGCGAGCGAGGTAACCGGTCAGGACGCCGGCATAGATCCAGTGATTGCCGCCGTTCCCGATGGCTAAGCCAGCTTGGGCTTGGGAGCGGAGGATGCTCTGTTGTAGGGAATAGCTGCCCGCTAAGCTGTCGGCTGCCGACGCGTCGGCGCTGAAGTCATTGAATTCCCAGGGCGGGACCTCGGCGTGGTCGCTTACGTACAGGGCGTCGCAGGGGTACTTGTCGATGATAGTGCGTGCGTGTTCGGGTGCGCGCGCTAGTGCTTCGGACGGCTTGAGCAAATAGAGCCCAGATCCGGTCGGGGTTGGGTTGCCGTCGGCGAGCTTAGCCGCCAATTCGGGCTGCCAATTCGAGTTGGTAGTAGCGATGTGGCGGTAGTTGACCTGGAGGCTGGTTTTGTATCCCAGATCCGACAGGGCCTCGAGATACTCGCTGAGGGCATCTTCGCCGCCTTTGGCCTCAGCTCCTTCCACCACGAGCGTGGCGTCGCCGTCGCCGTCGTGCCAAGTTTCGCTGGGGTGGTTGATTATCAGGTGATCGATGCCCATCAGCTTGAGCTGGAGCATGTTCTCGTATAGCTCGACGTAGCTTTCTTGGGATGCGTCGATATAGGGGATGTTGTACCAGACCCAGTCGGCTAGCGTCTCGCCTGACTCGGCCGCGGCCGTGGAAAAAGCCGGAAGGACTTCCTCGTATTGGGTGGAGACCGTTATGAGCCAGCGCTCCTGAAAGTCGCTGCGCTTGCCGTCGCTTTGGCTGGCGTAGCCACAGCCGCCGTTGAGTTGGACGAGGCGCTGAGATTCTGCTTCAGGCGAGGCGTACAGAGAAGAAGCACGCGAGTAGTGCCAATCCACAAAGCTAGACAGGAAGTAGCCCGAGGTGCAGAGGATGTGCGGGTAGTTATCGCCGAAGTTGAAATAGGGAATGGTGATCAGGCGCGGGTGCAAAGCCCCGGTGACGCGACCGAGCGAGAGGCCGGTGCCTTTGCCATGCCCGCCCTCAATTTCCACGACGAGGGACTTGCCGTTGATGCGGAGCCGGTAGAGGAAATTGGCTTGTTCCTCTCCTAGTTTCCACTGCCAGCGGGCCTCGACGCAATCGCCGACTTGCTCGCAGGAAATGAAGTGTCGCTCTACTTCTTCGCTATTGGCTGGCCAAACCGAGCCGCCCATTTCCACGGCAATCCCGCCGTCTTCGGCTGGGGTGATTGGGTCGCCATTGTTGACTTCCAACTCGATATCGGCGAAGGTTCCATCAATGGGCGTGTAGATAAATTGGACCACGGCCGAGACGGAGCGGCTTTCAAAGACAAAGGAAATACCCTCTTTGCGAATCGAGGTTTCGACTTCTTCGTGGAGCGCGGGAAAAATCGAGGGTTGACTTTGGCTAGCGGATGCGGGTTGTTGTTCGCCCGGAGCCGTCGCCACCCCTATTTGGTCTGTCATGGAACGTCCTGACTCAGCTCGTTTTTAATTTTTCCAAAGTCAAATAACTTAGATAATAAAAGAGAGTATGTCAAACTGAAGGCCTTTGGTTTGACCGGAGGGCGAAGCCGATCTATCTTATTGTTTTTATAATAACTTTAGTGGTGTGTAAACCGGTTTGAAATCAAGGGATTGCATAGTGGTTGGCGGTGGGGCCGCCGGGATGATAGCGGCCATTGTCGCCGCCGAGGCGGGCGAGCGGGTGACCCTGCTCGAAGGCAGCGGCAAACTGGGGCGGAAGATATTGATTTCGGGCAACGGGCGCTGCAACCTGACGAATAGGGCGGCGGACGACCTCAGCCACTATCACGGCACGCATCCGAGCTTTGTCCGCAGCGCGCTTGACCAATTCCGCTTAGAAGAAACCTTGGCATTTTTTGCCGATCTAGGGATCGAGTTCCGCGAGGAAAAACGGCAGCGTCTCTTTCCGGTGTCGGATCAAGCGCAATCGGTCATCGATTTGCTCGCAGACCGCATGCGCTGCCTAGGCGTTCGCGTCGAAACCAATGCCAAGGTGGTGGGCATGGGCCGCGCTTCCGGCGCGTCTCGCTTTGAATTGCGCGACGCCGAGGGGCAGTGCTACACCGGGGCGCGCGTGATATTGGCTAGCGGCGGCGTCAGTCTCGCCCGCTTGGGAGCCGACCGCTCAGGTATGGATTTGGCCGTGGGCTTAGGACACCGGCTCACCGACCTCAAGCCCGGGTTGGTACCGCTGATCAGCCCGGAAAAATACGTCGCTCGCATGCAAGGGCTTAAGGTCCGGGCCGAAGTGCGCGTCACACTCAAAGGAGGGCGCGAGGCCGTTGATACAGACGACCTGCTCTTTACGAAATACGGGGTTTCTGGGTTTACCATATTAAATCTCAGCGCTCGCTTGGTGCCCGAATTGGGGACGCAGTGCGCTGTGATCCGGGTCAATTTCTTTCCCGGCCGCAGCCCGGAAGCGCTCAGTCAATTGCTCAAAGAGCGCTGGCAGCGCCATCCACATCGCTCGCTCGAACTGAGTTTCGCTGGCCTGCTTTCCAGCAAATTGGTGCGGCCCCTCTTGGATCATTTGGGGTTTGACGCGGCGCAGCGGGTCGATCAGCTCGGCAAGGGCGCGCGCTGGCAGCTTGCCCAGAGTCTGACGAACTGGCCGATTGCGGTCAGCGAGCCGAGGCCCTTTGACTACGCCGAAGTGACCATCGGGGGCGTGCGCACCGAGGACATCAATCCCGATACGCTCGAATCCTTTTTGGTGCCCGGCCTATACTTTGCCGGCGAGATGGTTGACATCCACGCCGACTTGGGGGGATTTAACTTCCAATGGGCTTGGGCCAGCGGCGTTCTCGCCGGTCGCCGGTTGGGGTCGTGAGTACTGGCGCGATTTGTCTGTAGCCGTAGATTGAAATAGATGCGAGCAGATGGGACAGGCCGGGTAGCCGGCATCATTTTGGCGGCGGGCATGTCCACCCGTATGGGACAGCTCAAACAGCTATTGCCCTTGGGGGGACGGGCGGCCATTGAGTGGATCGCCGAGGTCGTGGGACGCCGATTGGATGAAGTCGTGGTCGTACTCGGCCACCGCGCCGAGGAGATTGCCCCGGTGTTGGCTGCTTATCCGGTCCGTTGGGTCGTCAATGCCGATTATCAAACAGGTATGCTCTCTTCCATACAATGCGCTGTGCGAGCGGTGGATACAGAAGCCGATTACTTGATTTGCCTAGGTGATCAACCCCGGTTGAGCGGAGCCGTAGTAGAGCAGGTTTTGCAGGCGAGAAAACAGGTCAGCGCGGGCATCATCATACCCACGGCCAATGGGAAAAGAGGCCATCCCGTATTGATCCGCAATACCTACCGAGCGGAAATTTTGAGGTTGCCGATAGATGTAGGATTGAACGCGGTGACGCGGGGTCATCCCGAGGATACGTACGAATTGCCTGTGGCAGAGGACGCTATACTGACTGACATGGACACGCCCGCCGACTACCAGCGCGAGTTGGAACAGTGGCCAGAGTAAATTATGGAAGACATCCTCACTGAAATTGTTCGGCGCAAGGAGCAGGGCGAGCGCATGGCTTTGGCCTCGCTTGTGTGGAGCACTGGCTCGATTCCCATGAGTGAGTGGGCCAAAATGATTGTCGCTGAGGAAGGCGACGTCGTCGGCACCATCGGCGGCGGATGCCTCGAAGCCGAGGTCTTGAGCGCTGGCCGCATCGCGCTGGAGACCGGAGAAAACCAGCTCATGCGCTACACCATGACGGAAAAACAAGCCGGGGAGAGCGGCTTAAATTGCGGCGGTAGCGTGCGGATTTACACCGAAGTCATTGAGCCGGACGAAGGGGCCGACTTCTACAGCCGTGTGCTAGCGGCGCGTCAGGCGCGCAGCGGTTGCGCGCTGGCGACCCTGCTCAAAAGCCGTTTTGACGCCACCGGGGAGGGGCGGCTGTGGCTGGGGGCCGACGGCAGCACCTATGGTTCGCTGGGCACGTCCGAAGCCGACCTACAGGTGGAGGAGCACTTGCCCGAAGTGCTCGAGCGCGAGCGCGGCTTAGTTTGCGCGTTGGATCCTAGCACCAAGCTGGGAGAGACTGCGGAAGTATTTATCGAGCCGTTCTTGCCCGAACCGGTGCTCTACGTCTTCGGTGGCGGCCACGTGGGCGGGCAAATTTGCGCGCTGGCCAAGAACGTGGGATTTCGCGTCGTCCTCATTGATGACCGCCCGATGTTTGCCAATCCCGAGCGACATCCGCAGGCCGACGAGTGCTTAGTCGCTGGCATGGAGGAGGTATTCGCCGATTTGCCCATCGACGATCAGTCCTACATCATCGCGGCCACGCGCGGCCACCAGCACGACGAAATCGTCGTCGAAGGGGCGATCAAGACGCCGGCGCGCTACATCGGAATGCTGGGCAGCGAGCGCAAGAAGCTCATTTTGTGGCGGCGGATCGCCGAGCGCGGCGGGGACTCTCAGCGCTTGGACGCCGTCTTTGCGCCGATTGGATTCAACATCGGGGCGGACACGCCGGCCGAGATCGCGGTCAGCGTCGTCGCCGAGTTGATCGAGCAGCGGCGCGGAACGCCCAAAGTGTGGAAGACAAAGAGAAAAACTCATGGGGGATGAACTGCGCTACGGGGTGGCCGCCTGTCAGGTTGACCAACCTAATCCCACCGATCGCACTGAAATGGCCCGCAACACGGCTCGCATGGTCGAAATGGTCGATATGGCCGTTGAAGGCTACGGGCCGTTTATGGACGTCAAACTGCTGGCCTTTCCCGAATTTGGCCATGCCGCGCCGATCTATCCCACCGCCAAGAGCTTGCTGGCCAAACTGGCCGTTCCCGTTCCCAACGAGCACACGGCCCGCTTGGAGGACAAGGCCCGCGAGTTGGGCGTGTACATCCAAACGGCCACCTTCCTTGAAGAAGATCCCCAATGGCCGGGCAAGGTGTTCAACACGACCTGCTTGCTCGGGCCGGAAGGGCTGTGGTACAAGTACCGCAAGGTCAACCCTTGGATTCCCTGGGAAGTCCACACCAGCCCCCACGACTTGGCCGACTACGAGGACGAACTATTTCCGGTGGCCCAGACGCCTATCGGCTGCATTGGCGCGGCGATCTGCTACGATTGGCTCTTTCCCGAGCCGCTGCGCCAGCTCACGGCCAACGGCGCTGAAATTCTCGTCCGCGTCTCAGCCTATATGGACCCTTGGGGTGCGACGCCGCCGATGGATTGGTGGACGACGGTCAACCGCTGCCGTGCCCTGGAAAATACGGCGTATGTACTCGCCGCCAACCAAGGAGCCGAGTTGAGTCACTATCCACCTTTTTCTTGGCCGGGCGGCTCGATGGTGGTCGATTTTGATGGCCGCATCCTCGCCCAAGCCGACCCGGGGCCAGGGGAAAAAATCGTCGTCTCCGAAGTCGATATCGGGGCGTTGCGGCACATCCGCAAGCGACGCGCTGGCCACCACACTTTAGCCCATCTGCGCAGCGAGGCGTACCCCATGTACGGACAGCCGTACTATCCGCAGGGCAGTTTTTCCGCAGAGAACAATCACACCGTCGCCATGAACGAAAAGCGCATCGACGAGGTTAAGCAGAGGATAACCCGGCAGTCGTGAAGTGCTATGGCGACCGGCAGATTCGCCGAACCCTGAGCAAGTACGACACTCGACAGGTGCACCGGACCTTGGCCACTGGCTGCGAATTACAGATGACGGCAGTCGGCGATGTGGATGCCTTGGTGGACCGCATGATCGAGCGCGAAGGGCGGCTTCAGAGAGTGGAGCGCTTTCCCTATTGGGCCGAGCTGTGGCCGACGGCGTTGGCCATGGCCCAGTGGTTTTGCCATGCCGAGGAGCCAATCCCCAAAGGTTGGGCTTGCGAACTGGGCTGTGGCTTGGGGCTAGTAGGCATTGCCTTAGCCAAGTTAGGTTGGCGCGTCGAAGCAACTGATTTTGTCGAGGACGCGCTGATTTTTGCCGCCCACAATGCCCGGCTCAACGGGGTTCAGCACAACCACCGGGTGGCCTATTTGGACTGGCGCAATCCCGTGGGAGGGCCGTACGAGTGCTTGGTGGGGTCGGATATCATTTACGAAAAGAAGAATCACCGCTATCTCGAACGCATCCTGCGCAAGATGTTGCTGCCCGGTGGCCGCTTTTACCTCGGTGATCCGCAACGCAAGGACGCCGCTGCCTTCGTCGCGCGGCTCGTCGCCCAAGGCTATAGTCAGCGGCGAGAAATGCGCGGCGAGACGTGGAATTCGGTCGAACACCAAGTCGCTATCTACGTATTTACCAAGCCTCAAGCTGACATCAGGGCGCTCAGGTGAGCGGCCACGGAAGTCGCAGTTCCCTCTAAGTCGTATCCGCCCTCTAGCAGAGAGACGAGGCGACCCTCGCAGTGGCGGGTGGCTAGCTGGAGCACTAATTCGGTTAGCTGGCCATAGCCCTCTGAGCTGAGCAGGATTTGCCCGAGGGGATCGTTGCGATGAGCGTCAAAACCGGCCGACAGGAGAATGAAGTCGGGTTGGAATTGGTCGATGGCTGGAACGATGGTGTCGGTAAAGTGCCGAAGGTAATCGGCATCAGTGCTACCAGCCGGGACCGGGATATTCAAGGTTTGGCCGCGGCCCGCTCCCAGCCCGCGCTCGTCGGCTGCACCAGTGCCCGGATAGAGGGGAGATTGGTGGATGCTGCAAAAAAATACCGAGCCGTCTTCTTCAAAGATGTGCTGTGTGCCGTTGCCGTGATGAACGTCCCAGTCGATGATCGCCACCTTGTCGCAGCCGCATTCAGCCCGCAGGTAATGAGCGGCGACCGCCACATTGTTGAAGAAGCAAAAGCCCATGATTTGCTCGACTTCGGCGTGATGGCCCGGAGGGCGCATGCAGCAGAAGGCATGGTCGGCGTGGCCGGCGAGTAGGGCGTCGATGGCGGTTAGGGGGGCTCCGGCTGCTAAGAGAGCGGCACGGTACGTGCCTGGAGAGAATTCGCTATCACGGCTCACATAGACGGAATACTCGACCTGTGCGAGGTCCGCTACTCGGTCCAAGTGGACTGGCGAGTGAGCTCTGAGCAGGGCGCGACGCGGTGCTAACTGCGGCTGAAG
>JAJDYK010000332.1 GCA_022825185.1 Candidatus Latescibacterota bacterium
TTGGTCGTACTCGGGCTTTTCTAGCTCTTCGACGCTGACGTTGCCGTACACAGGAGCTTCCTGCGGCTCTTCTATTGCTGTGGTTTCCTCAGTCATGTTGCGCAGATCCTCAAAAAGGTTAAGGCGAAGCGCGCACTTCGCTTAGTGTGATACTGGCGCGGGCTTTCCGCACCAGCGTTAGTTAGGCTCCGCGTTGGCGGGCCAATGCGACGACGCAATCGACTTGGTCTTCCAAAGTCATGCGAGTCGTGTTGATCTCGACGATCTCGTCTGCCGCACTCGTACCTCCGTAGTCGCGCGCGGCGTCTTGCCGGTCCCGGGTTTGAATGTCGGAACGGACCTGTTCCAATGTGATGCATACTCCTTTAGTAGTCAATTCCCGATGCCGCCGCCGGGTGCGCTCATCGAGGTCGGCGACCAAGGCGATTTTTAGCTCGGCGTCGGGAAAAACCACCGAGGCTATGTCGCGTCCTTCGGCGACCACCCCGCCTTCTCGACCCAACTGCTGTTGCTGGGCGACTAGGGAATGGCGCACCAAGGGCACGTTTGCGTATGCGACCACCCTGCGGGTGATGTCGGGCTGGCGGATGGCCTCGCTGATGTCCTGTCCGTCGAGCAGGACGCGCCCCCGGCCAGAGTCCAAATCTATGGTCGTGGTCGCCAATAGGGCCTCTAGTGCGTCCTCGTCCTCGGGTGCCACCCCGCGACGGGTCGCCGCTAAGGTCACGGCTCGGTACATGGCTCCGGTGTCGAGGTGGCGATAGCCCAGCCGCTCGGCCACTCTCCGCGCCGTGGTCGTCTTGCCGGTGCCGACGGTGCCGTCGATGGCGATGACTAGCCCGCACTGTTTCACAAGCCGACCTCGGCTTTGAGTTGGCGGACCTCTTCGGGGCTGAGGCGGCGGTGCTGGCCGGCCGCGAGCGGGCCGAGGGTTAGCCCGGCAAATTCGACCCGCGTCAATTGCCGCACTGGATAGCCGACGGCGCGGAGCATGCGGCGCACTTGGCGCTTGCGCCCCTCGTGAATGCAGAGGCTCAGCCGCGCCCGCTTATGCCAACCGCTGCTCCAGCGCTCCTCGACTTGCACCTGAGCTGGTGCCGTGGGCCCGTCGCCGAGCGCGATGCCGGCGCGCAGCCGGTCGAGTTGGTCCTCGTGCGGGTCGCCGCTGACGATGGCCTCGTAGCGCTTGGCGACGACAAAGCGCGGGTGCAGTAGCCGATGGCCGAGGGCACCGTCGTCGGTCAGCAGCAAAAGCCCGGTGGTGTCGAGGTCGAGACGGCCTACGGGCACGGTGCCTGGGTGGAGGTCGGGCAAAAGGTCGAAGACCGTGGGCCGGTCGCGTGGGTCGGTGCGGGTGACTAGATATCCGGCCGGCTTGTGCAAAAGCACGTATTCGTACTGGCCGGGCAGGGTGAGGACCCGGCCGCGGCACTCTACTTGATCGGCACTCACTGCGACCACTCGTCCCGGCTCGGCTACTACTTCGCCGTTGACGCGCACTGCGCCGCTTTGGATCAGCGCATCGCTGTGGCGGCGCGAGGCCACTCCGCAGCGAGCCAAGAAGCGATTGAGGCGCATTTGCGGCTCAGGAGCGTTCATCGTCGCTCCCTTCCTCTGCCTGCTTTTGCAACTCGTCTAATTCGGAGGCGAGTTGACGGGCGGCAGTCGGCTGCTGGCCCTCGGCGAGCAGCTCTGCTAATTCCTTGGGCTTGGGCAACTCGCCCAGCCCTCGCAGCCCAAAGTGGAGCAAAAATTCTCGGGTCGTGCCAAAGAGCATGGGCTTGCCAATGCCCTCGGAGCGGCCAGCGAGGCGGACCATGTTGAGTTCCATCAGCGTTTGCAACACGCTGGCCGAGCTAACGCCACGGATGTTGTCGATCTCGACGCGAGTGACCGGCTGCTTGAAGGCGACGATGGCGAGAACTTCGAGGCCCGCTGGCGTGAGGCGCACTTGGCGCGAGGTCTTGTGGTACTTGCGCAGCCAAGGGGCGCATTGCTGGCGCGAGGCGAGCTGATAGCCGCCGGCCAATTCGACGACTTCGATTCCGTGCCCGGCTGCTTCGTACTGGGCGTTGAGTGCGTCGATGGCCTCGCGGATATCGCGGCCGTTGTACCCGGCGAGCAGATCGACGAGGCGACCCGGGGTCGCCGGCTCGGTTGCCGTCAGCAGGATGGCCTCAATGATCGCCCGAGCCTGCGCAGGGTTGACGTCGCGCGAGGCCGTTGTGAGTTCACGGCTCACGGGTCTGAATAGCCCCCGCTGCGGTAGGCTTCGACCTGAGCTCGGCCGAAGGTTGGGATGGCGATTGCTCAATCCAAATCTCGTCGAAGGGCCGCGCCTGCTGCACGCGGACGCGCTGCGTCTTGAGCAATTCTAGGACCCCGATGAAGGTGGCGATTAGGGCTTGGCGGTCGCGGCCTTGGAGCAGGTCCATGAAGCTGATGCGCGAGTTGCGCTCGAGCACTGCCAGCAGGTAGTCGATGCATTCGGTGACGGAGACTTCTTCTTCGACGATTTGGTGGACCAAGTTTTCGGGCACTGTATCGAGCACATGCTTGTACACGACCAATAGGTCGAAGAGCGATACGGGCTGGAGCTGGGCTGACTCCTCGACGCTGTCGCCCGGCCCTTGGCGACGCAAGTACACGTCGCGCCGCTCGTCTTTGCGCACGCCTAGCCAGTCGGCGATGTCCTTAAACTGCTGGTACTCTAGTAAGCGGCGGATCAACTCGGCCTGTGGGTCTTCCTCGCCGTCGCCCTCGCCGTCGAGACCGAGTTCCTCGCGGGGCAGCATCATCTGCGACTTGATCCGCAGCAGGGTGGCCGCCATGAGGATAAAATCGCTGGCCTGTTCGATGTCGAGTTGGTGGATGTGTTGCAAGAAGCCCAAGTACTGGGTGGTGATATGGGCGATGGGAATGTCGTAGATATCCAGCTCGTCTTTGCGGATCAGATAGAGCAATAGGTCCATCGGACCTTCAAAGACGTCGAGTTTGATCTCGTAGAGAGCCGTTTCTTCCTGTTCGATTGCGTCGCGTTCCATAAAAAGCGCCTGCCTTAGTCGATAAAAAGATACGGTTTCCAGCGCTGATCGTCGATACCGACGAAATTGCGGATGAAGCTCACGTTATTAGGGCGCTTGGGTTTGCTGCGCAGCACGAGGCCGACCTGCTCGGGTCGGTGTTCGCCTTTCTTGTTGTTGCACAAGGCGCAGGCGCAGACGAGGTTTTCCCAAGTCCCTTGGCCTCCTTTGGTGCGCGGCACAATGTGATCGACCGTTAGCTTGCCTTCTTTGCTGCCACAGTACTGGCATTGGTGATTGTCGCGCTTGAGGATGTTGCGCTTGGAAAGCACGACCCGTCGGCGCGGTGCGCGGATATAGCGCCCGAGGCGGACGACGCTGGGTACTGGATACTCTTGGGAGACCGAATGAATCACCTCATTCATTTTTTCGACAGCTTCGGCCTTGCCGCGCAAAATCAGCAGCAATGCCCGGCGCACGCTGCATACGCTTAGAGGCTCGTAGTTTTGATTGAGGACCAGTACGGTTCTTTCCAGCAAGAGGCTATCCACGGCGTAGAGCTAATTAAATTTAAGCTACTTTTGGCATGTTCCAACCCTTGGGATTGGATTAATTATCCAGTTTCCCATGATGCAATGTGCGTTCCTCATAAAAAGCGCACTTGTAGTGAACAAATGCAAGGTCAGTGGTTGGCGATCAGGTCGGCGTAGTCTTGGGCGCTGAGTAAGTCCTCTAAGTCCGCAGAGTCGGCGATGCGGATCTTGAGCAGCCAACCGCCGCTGTACGGGTCTTCGTTGATTTGTTCGGCTTCTTCGGCGAGGCTGTCGTTGACTTCTAATACCTCGCCGGAAGCCGGAGCGATCAGGTCGGCGACGGTCTTAACCGCCTCAAGCGTACCAAAGGTCTCACCTCGTTCGAGGTGCTCGCCCACCTCGGGCAACTCGGCGAATACGATGTCGCCCAACTCGGTTTGCGCGAAATCCGTAATGCCGATAGTGGCGATGTCGCTTTCTAGCTGAAGCCATTCGTGGCTTTCCGAGTAGATCAGG
>JAJDYK010000124.1 GCA_022825185.1 Candidatus Latescibacterota bacterium
GCGGGTAGCCGCGTCAATGTAGCAGACGCTGAACGCGCGGCGCGGGCGATTGGTGTTATTCGTCTCCGAGCGGTGCAAGGTCCAGTTGTGCAAAAGCACCACCTCGCCTTTTTCCATTTCCAAATACAGCCGCTTCTCATCCGGGGCGTGCAGCGCGCGCTCGTCCGCCGATAGCTGATCGCCTGTCTCGGGGATCATAGTGTGGTGCGAGCTGGGGATGATCTGCAGGCAGCCGTTGGCAACGCACGTATCGTCAAGCGCGGTCCACACCGTGACCTTGGGGGGAATGCTCAGTTGCCAGCCGCCAGCGCCGTCTTGGTGCCAGTTGATCAGGACGCCCTGCTCAGCGGGCTTGTTGAAAAACATAGCGCGAAAAATCGAAACATCCTCACTGACGATTTTAGCAGTTAGGTCGCGGAAGAGCGGCTTTTGCATGTAGTCCAAAAACAGCGGATCCTGCTCCAGATCCTGAATTTTGCGGTATTTAAGCGAGGAGCCCTTAAACTCTTTAGTCTGCCGCGAAAGCTCGGGATTGCCAGCCGAAGGGCATAGCTGCATGAGCATGTTGTCGTAGCGCACTTCGCCGAGCATGATCTGATCGATGCGCTGGCAGAGGCCGTCGATTTCCTCATGGGAAGCGACGTGGCCGAGGCGCACGTAGCCCTGATCGTGAAACTGGTCGAGTTCGGCGGCGCTTAGCTCGGAGGCGTGGAGAACGGTCATGGCAAGCTCCTTTGGTCTTAAGCGAGACGAGCGAGCGCGTCTTGCCGGCTGATGCGGCGGAAGGATTGTTCGAGGACGGGGCCTTGGCCGTGCCAACCCGCCTCGCGTTCGCCATCGGGCACGGAGTCGCAGACGCTTTGGCACCAGGAGGCGAGCGGGTCTGCCGGGCAGCGGATTACGACGTCGGGGGCAGCAACCGCGCCTGTGGCCGAATACGCATAGCAGGTTTCGATGAGCCGCTCGGCTGCGGCTACTTGCTGACGCTGGTATTCGCGCAGAGCCGGAGGGCCGTCGGGCACGAGCAGGATGTTGACGCCGCGGTCAGTAATCGCGTTGAGCCGCTCGACCGCATCCGTGCCAACCACCACGTCTTTGTGCGCCGGCCAGATGTCGAACATCCCGTAAGCCGCCTTGGGCTCACGCGATTGGAAGGTGAAGTTATCGGGGTACGCGAAAAAATCCTCGCCCGTGGCGCGGTAGGTATTGTAAAAGGCGGTTGTGTGGGCCATGATCAAATTAATGGCCCCGATGCCCTCAAGGCGATTGGGCGCTAGCACCCCGAGCCTCTTGGTATTGGTAAAGCCGCGAAAGTACTCCGCCAACGCGACCGGTTGGCCGCTGGCAATTATCTCAAAATCGCTGTCGCCGAGTGTTGAACTGTGCATGGGTACGTCCGTCTAAGTCCTTCACGGCAGATATTTCATAATCGTCGCCACTGCCACAACGGCACCGATGGTAATGTACAGGTTGCGGTTCAATCCCTTGTGCAATTCCGTTTTGAGTTCGGCCATCGCGCTTTCGAGGCGGGTGCTCTCGGCCTTGCTTTGACCTTCGAGGCGGGTGACATCGGCCTTGACTTCGCCTTCCAGCCGAGTGATTTGACCTTCGAGGCGGGCGATATCGGCTTTCGTGGCAAGATGCTCATAGACGCCTTCGAGCCGCGACAGGCGCTCTTCCGGGGTCAGGGGTGAGTTGGTCATAACTGTTCTCCCTTATGATTGTAGCGAAAGTACTGGATAGTATAGGGGGGTGTCAATTTCCGGGCTACCTTGCATGGTTGCGATGATGGGGCGGTTGCATGAGGCCGACCGCGAAACGTCCCCAAAAGACGCAACAAGTGGGCGGTCCTCATCCCGTATAGGGCAATATCCGTGCCAGCGTCGCTGGTCTGGTAGCGGGGGCTTGTGGGCGGTTCCCACTGTGTCGGCAAGCACACACTGATGGGTTGTTTACGCGCCTGTCGTCGGAATTTTATTCTACCGGTTCCAAATTGGCGATTTCGTCGAAGTCAAGAAGCTGCTGCTCGTTGCGGCAGCCCCTACTCCAGCAGAATGCCGCCGTCAAGGACGATGTTCTTACCCGTCATCGACGGAGTTCTACACAACATTTCAAAAACGTAGAGCAGATGCACGGGGGGGACTTCCTGATTCCACACCTTCATTAGGTTTTTGACCCCATCAATGGCTTCGCTCGGCGTGTTAGAAATCATCTGGCCGCTGACAATAACCGGGCTGATGGAATTGACGCGAATCCCGAATTCCTTACCCGCCTGCACCGTATAATTGCGGCTGAGCCCGAGCAGGGCCGCCTTGCTGCAAACATAAGGTGCCCCCACGTACAACCCGCCCACCAGTGCGGCCAGCGACACGATGTTGATGATTTGCCGATCGTCGCTGCCATGCTGCATCAGGCCGACCGCGCCCTGACTCATAAAGGCCGCGCCTTTTGCATTTACATTGAGGACGCGATCCCAGTTGTCCTCGGTCATGTCGAGCAACTTTACTTCGCTGAGCAGCCCGGCGTTATTGATGAGCAGATCGAGACTGTCGTACCGTTCAGCTATTTCAGCGTAAAAGGATTTGATCTGGGCGACATCGCTGAGATCCACGCGATGGGCGCTGTACTCGCCACCGTAGGACGCAACCGCCTCCACCGTATCGTCTTGCGGCACAACATCCACCAGAATGGGGACCCCGCCACGCGAGGCGATAAAGGTCGCAAAAATTTTGCCAATCGTCCCACTGGAGCCGGTGATAATGCAGCGCCGACCCTTGAGGTATTCTTCCATCGTTACGTACTGCTCAAGTCCCACACTACCGTTCATAAGCTTTGTCTCCTATCGTTATGCAAGTAATCAATGTGCAGGGCATTAAAAGACCCTTTCGCGGCCTAGTCAAGGAGCGGGACTCCACGCCAACAGACGGCACCCCTCCTTGACTAGGCCGCCAAAAATCTCTTTATCCATACACCACGCACCAACTAAAAAGGAGCCAATCCATTGACCGAATCTACCCGCCAAAATATCCAGCCGGACGACCTGAAGAACTTTTGCACCGCCGCCATGGTCAAAGCCGGCCTCAGCCAAGAAGACGCCGCACTAAGTGCCCACGTCTTCGTCACCACCGACACTTGGGGCACCTTTACGCACGGCACCCGACAGATCCGCGGCCTGATGCAGAATGCGCGGCGTGGCCGTTTGGTCGCAACCGCAAAAGAGAAAATCGTCGCCGACGGCCCATCCTGGGCCATTATCGATGCCTGCGACGGCATGCCACCCGCCATCTCCTGCCGCGCCGTGGAGTTAGCCGTTGCCAAAGCCCGCCAAAGCGGCATGTGCTACATCGGCATCCGAGGCAGCAGCCACTACGGTGCCGCTGGCTTTTACGCCAACATGATCGCCGAAAACGACATGATCGGCCTGTCCATGTGCAATGTGGAACCCTGCATGACGGTACCCGGCGGCAAGAGCCGGGTTCTGGGGACCAACCCGATCGCCTACGCCGCACCCACCGGCACCGACCGCACCGTCATGCTCGACATTGCCACCAGCGCAGTTGCGGCCACCAAAATATTCGCCGCCAAAAACGAAGGGCGCAGCATTCCCGACACCTGGCTGGTAGATGAAGACGGCATCCCAACGACCGATCCCACCGAGTTTCCGGAAAAAGGGGCCCAGTTGCCCATGGCCGGGCACAAAGGGTACGGATTGGCTGTGCTGGTAGAGTTGCTAACCGCGACCCTTAGCGGCGCAGCGATGATGGGCAGCGTCCAAAGTTGGGTGGCCGACACGGACGAGCCCTCGAACCAAGGTCACGCCTTTGTCGCCATTGACGTCGGCGCAATGATGCCGCTGGAGGAATTCCACGCCCGCATGGACGTCATGTGCAAAGAGATCAAGAGCGCTTCCCCAGCCAAAGGCGGGACCATCTTCCTGCCGGGCGAGATCGAGTGGAACAAGCGGGAGCAAGCGCTAGCCGAGGGTATTGTCATGCCCGAGGATGTCTTGATCAGCCTGCGGGGATTAGCTGAAGACAGTGGCCTCGACCCCGCGGATTTCAATCTGGACTTGGGCTGAGCAGCCGCTTCATCCCTCCCCGAAATACCTCGCCAGCACCCGCTCCGGCGGCCACAGGTCGAGCAACTCGACGGCCTCCGCCAGCGGCGTGCTGGCAAAGGACGCCTCCAACTCCTCCCGCGTGCGCCGCCGCGCTGGCCGCTCGTTTAGGTTGGCCATCTCGAACAGCACCCGCGCGTTGATCGCCGCGCACTCGCTCAGGCCCTGGGGATAGACCTTGTCCGCAGTGTCGGCTCGGCTGTGGCCATAGAAGCGGTCCTCGGGCCATACCGATTCCGTTCCCAACCCCACAGTGGGCACGCCGTGGGCGAAAAACGGGAAGTGATCGGAACCCCAACTCGTCGTGCCGCAGGACGCGCCAAAGGGCTTTTCGAGTCCATCCACGCGCACGCGACGCGCCACTGTCTCCAGGACCGGCAACAGATCCCCGGCCCCGGCGATTCCCAGCCCCGAAGGCCGACCGCCGACATCGTTGTTAATCATTAGCCAAGTGTCGTCGAGTTCCCCGGCGTGGCGCTGCGTGTACGCCCAAGACCCGACCAGCCCCGACTCCTCGACCCCAAAGGCCACGAACCGCACCGTGCGCCGCAGGTGCTCGCGGTGTACGGCGAGGGCGCGCGCCGCTTCAACCACGGCGACCACGCCTGCGGCGTTGTCAATCGCACCGGGGCCCACGTGCCAAGTGTCGTAGTGGCCGCCGCAGACCAGGACCTGCTGTGGATGCTCGGTCCCGGTCAACTCGCCGACCACGTTCCACGACTCCTTGGGCTCGATGCGACTGTCGAGCACTAACCGCAGCCGCACCGGTCCGCGCCGCTGCTGCAGACGCTTGAGGTACTCGGCGTCTTCGAGACTGATGGAGGCCACCGGCAGATCGCCGACCCGCTGGAAGCAACAGGTGCGGGCCGGCTGCAATGCACCAGCGTAATTGCGGTGCTCAAGCAGTGCCACGGCCCCGAAGCGCGCAGCCAAGGGCGTCTTCAACTGGCGAGCAAAGGGGTAGTAGGGCGCCACCGCAATGCGACCGCGCACCTCGTCAGCCCGCTGCTCCAACTCCTCGGCGTCGCAGCGTTCGAGAAACACAACCTCCCCTTCCACTCCCCGCTCCGAAGTCGAAGGCGACAGCCCTCCGCACCGACACGGGATCGAGCGTCCTGCCTCCGGCTCCACCACAGTCAACTCCTCGCGCTGCGGCCACCAAGCGCGGTACTCGAAGGGCTCCAAGCGGACGTGGTCGAGTCCATAGCGCTGAAAGGTTTGCAGCAGGAAGTCCCGGGCACGGACCTCCCCCTCGCTGCCCGCTACGCGCATGCCGATGTCGTCGGCCAGCACGAGCAGGTTTTCCCAAGCCTCGGACCGCGTCTCGACCTCGGCGACGATTGCTTCTTCGATTCTGCTTTCCATTTTTACCTCCTAGGCCATGCCCGCGATGTCCACTTCAGGGCCACCGCGACAACACCGTCTTCTGCCGCGTGTAGAACAAAATTCCCTCGGTCCCCTGCACGTGCAGGTCGCCGAAGAACGACTGATCCCAGCCGGAAAACGAGAACAGAGCCATGGGCGCCGGCACGCCCACGTTCACGCCGATCATGCCGCACTCCACACCGCGCGTAAAGGTGCGCGCCGCACCGCCATCGCGGGTGAAAATAGTCGCCGCATTGCCGTACGGGATGCGGTTGATCCAATCGATCGCCTGGTCCAGCGTCTCGGGCCGCATCAGCCCCAAGACCGGGCCAAACAGCTCCTCCGCGAACAAGCCATGACCGGGATTCACGCCGTCGAGCAGAGTCGGCCCGACGTAGAAGCCGGTCTCTGGCACGCCTTCGCGTCCGTCGCGCACCACAGCCAAGTCCGCCGAGGCAGCACCGGCGATGTGGCCGACGAGGCGCTGCTGGGCGGCACCGTCAATGACCGGCCCCATGTCCACATCGTCGCGCAGCGTATCCCCCACCGTCATCGTATCCATAGCAGAGGCCAGTTGGTCTCGCAGACCGTCGCTAGCGTCGCCGATGCCCATCAGCAGAGAGCCGGCCATGCAGCGCTGGCCAGCACAGCCAAAGGCCGAGTGCATAACCGCGTTCAGCGCCGGATCTGCCGCGGCCGCCTCGCCGAACAGGCCGGACTCGACCGCATCGGGCATGACGAGGAGCACGTTTTTGGCTCCACCTGCCGCCTGACAGCGCTTACCCGTCTGCCCGGTCAACTCGTACACCCGGCGAGCCACCGGCGACGAACCGACAAAGGAAATCGCCGCGATGCCAGGATGCCGACAGAGCGCTTCGACCACATCCCGACCTCCGTGTACGACATTCAGCACCCCCGGCGGGAGCCCCGCTTCGAGAAACAGTTCTGCCAAGTGGTTGGCCGTAAACGGCACCTTCTCGCTCGGCTTCAGCACGAAGCAGTTGCCGCAGGCGATGGCCAGCGGATACATCCACATGGGCACCATGGCCGGGAAGTTGAACGGCGTGATGCCAGCGCACACACCCACCGGCTCGCGCGTGGCAGCGCCGTCAATGCCAGCGGCCAGTTCCGGCAACACCTCTCCCTTGGCCATCTGACCGATACCGCAGGCCAGTTCGACGACCTCAATGCCACGGCGCACATCGCCCCGCGCTTCCTCACGAGTCTTGCCGTTCTCGCCGCAGAGAATCTCGGCCAGAGGCTCGAACTGCTCCTCCAGCAGTTCGCGGTAGCGGAACAAAACCCGCGCCCGTTCCGGTGCCGGCGTCGCCGACCAGCCCGCAAAGGCCCGGCTCGCATCCTCCACCGCTAGATCGACTTCGACGCGGTCGCACTGCGGCGTGCGTCCGATCACTTCTCCAGTGGCCGGACGGTACACCGGCGTGTGGACCTCGACCTCCGGCGTTATCCAGTGCTCGCCGATAAGAATGGGAATGGCGTCTGTTGGGGTCATGGTTTGATCCTTTTTTGTTGTAATATGGCCTTCTGGCGAAAGATAGCTGGAGCCATCGAGCCGTCAATGCTTGTAAGCCGTCCAAGAAACTCTATCTTTACTAGTAAAGAATACAAGGAACTTTACCTCTTTACCTCTAACAAGGTCACTCTACTTATGGACCCGATCAAAATCAGCACGATCTCATCCAAGGGCCAAACCACGGTTCCCGTGGCCATTCGCCGCACCCTCGATCTACATCCGGGGGACGCCATCGCCTATGAAGTAGAGGGCGATAAGGTCAGCATCCACAAAGCCGCGAAAATCGACTTGGAGTGGGCCAAGGCCCTCGAACAGACCCTGACGGAGTGGCAGGACGAGGAGGACGATGATCTGTAGCCGTTTTGACATCGTCGAAGTGCC
>JAJDYK010000334.1 GCA_022825185.1 Candidatus Latescibacterota bacterium
ATGCTGGTGCATTACCTGATTGAGCGCGGCTTCAGTCACGAAGACGCCCGCGCTGTGGCCAATGCGGTGCGCGCGTCTTTGGGCAAAGCAGAACTGGTGCGCAAGAAGGAGATGGTGCAGCTCGTACATAGGGCCATTCGCAAGGGGTTCGACACGTACGAGGTCGGCGACCTAATTTTTTGGGAGCGCCAGCCCACCACCATCATTGTCGAGCGCAAGAGTGGGTCGCGGCCTTTTTCCAAGGAGTTGCTGTCGGATTCCATTCAGGCGTCTGGACTAGCTCCAGACCAGAGCTACGAGATTGCGCGGACGATTGAAGCCCGCTTGATAGACCAGCGCCGCCAGCACATCGCGCACTGGGAGTTGGAGGATTTGGCGGCCGAACTGATCGAAAAGTCCTTTGACAAGTCTTTTGCCGAGCGCTACCGCTTGTGGCGCGCTTGGGGCGATGTAGATAAACCCCTGATCATCCTCATCGGCGGTGCCAGCGGGGTCGGCAAAACCTCGTTGGCGATTGCGCTGGCCAATTTGCTCGATATTCCCCGGGTGGTAGCTACCGACGATTTGCGCCAAGTCATGCGCTTGACGCTTGCACAGGAGCTGGTGCCGGCCCTGCACACCTCCTCGTACACCGCCTGGAAGGCCGTTCCTGCGACTGATCATCAAGACGCGGTCGTCGCCGGGTTTCGCGAGCAGGCGCGCAGTGTTTGCGTTGGGGTCAAGGCCATCATCAGCCGCTGCATCGAGGAAAACACCAGCGTCATCATCGACGGCGTACACCTAATCAGCGATATGCTGGACTTAGAGGGATACGCTGGCGACGCTTTTATCACACCCATCTGTTTGGAGTTGCCTGGTCGCGACGCCTTTGAGGATCGCTTTGCCCAGCGCGCTAGCGAGGCTCCGTCGCGCTCGGCTCATCGCTATATGAAGCACTTGGAAGAGATCCTTAAAATTCAGGACTATCTCATTGAAACGAGTGCCGCCCACGGCATTCCGGTGATTACTACTACCTCGGTCGAGGGCCTGACGAGCGAGGTCGCCATGGTGGTCAGCGAGCAACTGCAGGAGCAGGAGGAAATCCGCAAGGCCCTGAGTGCCGCGCGCAAGAAGCGCGCGGCCAATTGATGCGGCGCACCGCTTGTTGATTCGCCCAATGCTGTATTGTATATTCCAAAAATCACGGTTAAGGGGTCGTAGAAACGCGTAACAGTTAGGATAGAAATGCTGAGCAATAAAAAGAAGGGTACTGCCGTTAGCAACGGACAAGCGCTCAATACGATCATCGGTCGCGGTAGCCACTTTGAAGGCAAGCTGACGGTAGATAACAGCGTCAGAATAGACGGCGTATTCAAAGGTGAACTGACCTGTACGGGGGAGCTAACGATCAGCCAGTCGGGCGAGGCCGATGCTACTTTGCAGTGCAAAGACGCGTACATCGACGGCGTCGTGAATGGCACCGTGCATGCCGATAAGGTGCGGTTGGACACGCAGTCGCGCTTTACCGGCGACGTGTACACCGACTCGTTCACAGTCTCTGAGGGCGCGATTTTTCACGGCTCTTGTTCAATGGAAAACCACAAGAAGAAGAGCGAGTCGCCGGCAGCAGGTGCCTCGGGCAGCGAAGCGGCAAAGCCCGACCCGTTTGGGCCTAGACCCCAAGTTCAAAAAGGTACCCCAGACGGCGAAGCGGCAAAGCCCCTTACGTCCGAGCCCAGACCCCAAGCTCAAAAGAAATAGCGCTTTCCCACCTCCTTTTTGCGTGAAAAATCCATCTGCACCGCGCTGCCGATGGATTTTTTCTTCTTGTCGATGAGCCAACGCGACCATCCTGCGTCCAAGCGCCGCCGGCACCGCCGCTCGGTTCCAATAGAGGAGATCGCGGTGCCTGCGGATGCTCAGCCGCGGCCAGCAAAAGGTGTGTCGCCCGTACGCGGCTGGCGGCGCTGGCGGCGCGGTGCCCTAGCTGGCTTGGGCGCGTCGCCGGTTTTTCGCGCGTACATCTTCCTCGGCGGCATTGCCGCTATTTTGGCCTTCCTGCTCTACAACGAGTCGATCATCGCCGAATTGCGCGAACACGAAAAGAATCGGGTCGATCTCTATGCGCATTTGATCTCGTTCACGCCGCAGGCATCAGAAGGCCAAATTTCCACCCTTTTTACCGAGGTGATCACCAAGGTCGATTTCCCGCGCATTATCACCAATCACCGCGGCGAGATCATCCAGGCCGAGGACATCGATACGTCGAGTTTGTTGGACAGCTGGGCCTTTTGGCGTAGCGAAGCGGTAGAAGCGCCGATCGCTTCGACAGCCCAGCTACACGAGCTGATCGAGGAAATGGATGTCCAGAATCCGCCCATTCCCTTTTATTGGTCGCCAGAGACCTTGGGGCAGCTCTACTGCGAGGGGGGGCGCGTCATTATCGCGGATACGCAAGGAGCCATCGCGGCGTGGCAGGGGACGGACCTGCCAGCGAGCAGCGATACCTCGGCCGCGGCCCTCGCCGAGGTGCAACGGGCGTGGCAGGAGATGGAAGCCGGAGAACCGCTGCTCTTCAGCGTGCCGGCCGCTAGCTTCAGTTATCTGCATTGGGACGAGGACAACGCAATCATCACCGACGCCGAGGGCCAATTTAGGGCTTGGGTGGGGGCTGGGCTGCCGCTGGCCAGCGACGATCCCACCCAAGCGGTGCAAGACCAGCTCCGGGCCTTTGTCGATAGCTTGGCCAACCAGCGCCCACCGCTAGAGTTCCAGATCCCGGCTGAGCACTATATTCACTATGGCGATACGAGCTTAGTCAGCCGTATTTCCCTCGCCCCTTTTGTGCAGATTGGCGTGTTGGTTCTCTTTCTGCTCGTCGGCTATATCGGCTATCGCAACATTAAGCGCAGCCAACAGCGCTCGCTCTGGGTGGGCATGGCCAAGGAGACAGCCCACCAGCTCGGCACCCCACTCTCCTCACTATCGGGGTGGCTAGAACTGCTGCGTGGCGAGGCCGCCGCCGTTCCGAGGTCGGAGCGCGACGAGCGTTGGCAGCGCGTTGATCAGATGATCGGGGAGATACAGCAGGACATGCGTCGCCTCGACCAAATCGCTTCGCGCTTCAGCCAGATCGGTTCGGTACCCGAATTAAAAGAAAAGGACCTAGCAGCCGTGCTGGAGGAGACGATAGAATACTTTCGGCGTCGCGTCCCCCAGTTTGGGCGACAGGAAATTAAACTGGAATGCCTAGGCGAGTTGCCACCGGTGCCGATCAACGCCGAATTGATGAGCTGGGCGTTTGAGAATCTGTGCAAGAACGCCATCGACGCCATGGATGGCCAGACGGGCCGCTTGCACATCCGCATGGAGCTTTTGCCTGCAAGCTGCGCCGTGCAGATCGCGTTTGAGGACGACGGACGGGGCATTGAACCCGAGCACGTCAAGCGCATCTTTGAGCCGGGGTTTAGCACCAAGAAGCGCGGCTGGGGGTTAGGGCTAGTGTTTGTCAAGCGCATCGTCGAAGAATACCACAAGGGCAAGATCAGCTTGGTGCATAGTGCGCCGGGCGAGGGTACGATCTTTGAGGTGGTTTTGCCCTTGAGTTGAGGAACGGATGTGGGCATAAAGCGTTATTTTAGGAATGAAATCCTATAGCTAAAGGCAACGCATGGAAGGCGACAAGCGAAAGATACTCTGGGCCGACGACGAAATCGACTTACTGCGCGCTCACCGGCGCTTTCTCGACGAAAGAGGCTACGCGGTGACGCCGGTGAGCAACGGCAAGGACGCCATCGCCCTGATTGCCCAAGCGCCCTTTGACATCGTGCTGCTCGACGAGATGATGCCGGGACTGGACGGGCTTTCGACCTTGGAGCAGATCAAGATGGCCGATCCCAACGTGCCAGTGATTATGATCACCAAGAACGAAGAAGAACACCTGATGGACGAGGCTATTGGCCGCCGCATCGACAATTATCTGACGAAGCCGGTCAATCCCAGCCAGATTTTCATGGCTTGCAAACAGCTCCTCGACGCGCGGCAGATTCGCCAAAGCCAAGCCGGGCAGCACTACGTCTCGCGGGCTGGCCAGATCCGCGAGCAGATGGTGGCCGCGACTTGGCAGACGTGGATTGACGTACATCGGCAGCTTTGCGAGTGGAACATCGAAGTGGCGCGCTTGGGCGACGCGGGGCTCAGTCAGATGATTGGGGATCAGCGGCGCGAGTGCAATCGCGAGTTCGGGCGCTTTGTCGAGCAGCATTACACGCGCTGGGTAGCAGACGAGGAGGATTCGCCGCCATTGTCGGTGGATGTGGTGCCCGAGTTCGTGGTGCCCTATCTCGAACAGGGCCGACAGGTATTCTTTATCGTGGTCGATTGTCTGCGCTTAGATCACTGGATGGTGATGGAGCCTCAGTTAGCTGAGTACTTCAACATCAAACGCTCCTACCACTATTCGATTTTGCCGACGGCCACGCCCTTTGCGCGCAACGCGATCTTCAGCGGGCTTTTTCCCAAAGAGATCGCCGACAAGTACCGCACCCTATGGCACGAGGTCCAAGACAACGAATACAGCCTCAACCGGCACGAGCACCAATTCATCGACGATTTGGTCCGCGACATGGGCGTCGCACTCAAACCGGGTTCGCACTACGTCAAAGTGCTAGACAC
>JAJDYK010000284.1 GCA_022825185.1 Candidatus Latescibacterota bacterium
CACCTTCACGAAACCGAGCAACGAGAAATCGTCGAGCAGGCACTAGGCCGCGGCCGCGAAATAGTGCTGCATCAGCGGCGGCAATCTGGTTAGGAGCATTTGCATGTCAGTACAAGTCGAAATACCGAGCATGGGCGAATCCGTCAGCGAGGTGATTCTCCTCGAATGGCTCAAGGGCGATGGCGAGCGCGTCGAGCGGGACGAGCCGCTCTGCGTGTTAGAAACCGACAAGGCCAACGTCGAGCTACCGTCCCCAGCCAGCGGTGCCCTCAAACACCTACAATCCACCGACACCACGCTAGACATAGGAGCGGTAGTAGCGGAAATAGATGAAACAGCACAAGCTGCCGCGCCGGTTGCGGAGACCAAACCCGAAGCCGCTACGCCCAAACCCGAAGCCGCCCTAAGTCCTGCCGTGCGCCGCTTAGTCGAAGAACACGCGCTGGATCCGACCGTCATTGAGGGCACGGGCAAGGACGGGCGACTGACGAAAAAGGACGTGCTAGCCCATATAGAGACTTTATCCGCACCCGCCGAGCCCATTCAACCGCCGCCTGAACCTGAACCAACTCAATCGTCCCCTACACCCGAACCCGCTCCGTCGCCTGCGCCTGAACCCACTCAGCCACCTACGCCTGAACCAACTCAACCATCCCCTGAGCCCGCACCCGCTCCACCCCTCGCGTCCACCAGTCCCGATCCCATCCGCCGCGAGCCAATGAGCCGACTCCGCCAGCGCATTGCCGAACACTTGGTTGCCGCGCAGCACAACGCGGCCATGCTGACGACTTTCAACGAGATCGACATGAGCGGAGTTATGCAGCTCAGAGCCAAGTACAAGGAGCGCTTTGCCCAAGTCCACGGCTCATCGCTGGGGCTGATGTCCTTCTTTTCGCGGGCCGCGGTCCTCGCGCTCGGCGAGTTTCCGGCGATCAACGCGCAGATCGACGGCACGCACATTGTGTATCACGACTTCGTCAATTTGGGAATCGCAGTGAGCACAGAGCGCGGCCTAGTCGTGCCCGTCTTGCACCGCGCCGAGCAGATGTCCATCGCCCAGCTCGAAAGCAACATCAAGCGACTCGCGCTAAGCGCCCGCGACAACAAGCTGGCCATGGACGAGCTAAGCGGTGGCACCTTTACCATCACCAACGGCGGGGTCTTCGGATCGCTACTTTCCACGCCGATTTTAAACGCGCCGCAAAGCGGCATCCTCGGAATGCACGCGATCCAAGAGCGGCCCGTGGCCGTAGATGGCCAAGTGGTGATCCGGCCAATGATGTACGTGGCGCTGTCCTATGACCATCGGCTCGTCGATGGCCAACAGTCGGTCTCGTTTTTAGTGCGGCTGAAAGAGCTGTTGGAAGATCCAGCGCGGCTGCTGTTAGAGGTCTAACCAGCGCCGCATCCATTGCAAAAAGGAACAACTGTGAGCGACACTGCATTCGACCTAATCGTCATCGGCGCAGGACCCGGCGGCTACGTGGCCGCGAGTAAGGCGGCACAGCTCGGCATGAAGGTGGCCTGTATCGACAAAAGCTACCTCGGCGGCACCTGCCTCAATGTCGGCTGCATCCCCAGCAAGGCGCTGCTAGAGTCGAGTGATTTGTTCTACAGAGCCAAGAAGGGATTGGGACACCACGGAATCGGACAGGGCGAAGTGGGTCTGGATCTGCAGGCCATGATGGCGCGAAAAGAAAAAATCGTCCAGACCATGACCAAGGGCATTGCGGGGCTGTTTAAGGGCCGGGGGGTGACGCATTTCGTCGGCACGGGCCAAGTTCTCTCCCCGGGAAGCGTGGCGGTGCAAGGTTCAGACGGCGAGCAAGTGCTGTCTGCCAAGCACATTCTATTGGCCACCGGAAGCACGCCCGTGGAGTTGCCGAATCTGCCCTTTGATGGAAAACACATAATCAGTTCAACCGAGGCCCTAACCTTAGAAAAAGTGCCCGAGCGGCTCGTCGTCATTGGCGGCGGTGCCATTGGGTTAGAACTGGGGTCCGTATGGTCGCGGCTAGGAGCCCAAGTGCTCGTAGTAGAGGCCATGGATCAAATTTTGCCGGAGATGGACCAAGAGATGGCCCGGCAGCTAGAGCGGCTGCTCAAGCGACAGGGATTAAAGTTCCTGCTTGGAGCCAAGGCCCAATCTGCCGCGATCAAAAAAGGCCAAGTAACGCTGACCGTAGCAGCCGGCAACCAAGAACGCGTCGAGACGTGCGATCTGGTATTGGTAGCCGTGGGGCGCAAACCATGCAGCACAGGGTTGGGACTCGAAGACGTGGGCGTAGAAATCAACGAACGTGGACAAGTCCTAGTCGACGCGCAGGGGCGCACCAATGTCGAGGGCATCTGGGCTATCGGCGACCTCGTGCCCGGCCCCATGCTGGCCCACAAGGCCGAGGCCGAAGGAGTCGCGGTCGCCGAGCGGATGGCCGGGCGCGCCGGGCAGGTTAACTACGATGCCATACCCTCGGTCGTGTACACCCACCCAGAGCTAGCTTCCGTAGGCGCGAGCGAAGAAGCAGCCACCGCAGCCGGCCACGAAGTCGCCGTCGGCAAGCACCTCTTTCGCAGCAATGCCCGCGCCCACTGCATGGACGACATCGACGGTCTAGTCAAGGTCGTCGCCGATGCGCACACCGACCAACTCTTGGGGATGCACATCCTAGGACCGCAGGCTTCGCACCTGATTGCCGAGGGCGTCTTGGCCCTAGAGTTCGGTGCTAGTGCCGAGGATGTCGCCCGCACCGTCCACGCGCATCCAGCGCTGTCAGAAGTCGTGGGCGAGGCAGCGCGGGACACAGTATCGTGAAGCTCACCGACAAAGTCGTCCTCATCACCGGCGCAGGTTCGGGCATCGGCCGCCAAACCGCGCTACTCTGCGCCTGTGAAGGTGCACGCATTGCAGCCGTTGACATCGACGGAGCCACCGCCGAGGAAACAGCCACCGCCATCGCCGCTGACAACGGACAGGCCATCGCCATCGCGGCCGACGTGTCCCGCGCCGCCGACTGCGAGCGCATGGTGCAGCAAGCCGAAGCCGCCTATGGCCGCCTCGACGTGCTGTTCAACAACGCCGGCATCTCCCACCACGCCGACGCCGACGCCATCGACACCGAAGAAGAGGTCTGGGATCTGACCATGGCCGTCAATCTCAAGGGCGTCTTTTTGGGCTGCAAATACGGCATTCCGGCCCTGCGCCGCGCCGGTGGCGGCGCAATCGTCAATACCGCTTCTTTCGTCGCCTTGCTCGGAGCGGCCACGCCCCAATTGGCCTATACCGCCAGCAAGGGCGGCGTCCTCGCCCTGACGCGCGAGCTAGCCGTCATCCACGCCCGCGAAAACATCCGCGTCAACGCACTCTGCCCTGGCCCTCTACGCACCGAACTGTTGATGAAATACCTCGACAGCGAAGAGAAGCGCCAGCGCCGCTTGGTCCACATTCCCATGGGCCGCTTCGGCGAGGCCGAGGAAATCGCCCGCACGGTCGTCTTCTTGGCCTCGGACGACGCCTCCTTTATCACAGGCTCGACCTTCGTCGTCGATGGCGGCATCACCGCTGCCTACGTGACGCCAGAGTGAGACTGCCCATGCGCTTTGCGGCCGTAGTTTTCGACCTTGACGGCGCTTTGCTCGCCGAGCCGCTGGACCTATTGAACTTCCTGTAACTCACCGCACAAATCAGAAAGGGTAAACCATGAGCGAATTTTTTAAGGGCATCGAAAAAATTGCCTACGAAGGCCCGGACTCTAAAAACCCCCTCGCCTTCAAGCACTACGACGCCGAGGCGATAGTCGGCGGCAAGACCATGGCTGAGCACCTGCGCTTTTCCGTGGCCTTTTGGCACAGCTTCAAGGGCGGGGGCATCGATCCCTTCGGCCCAACTCCGGTGTACGACCGTCCCTGGGACCGCGCCACCGACCCCATGCAGCGCGCCGAGGACACCTTGCGCGCGGCCTTTGAGTTCATCACCAAGCTCGGTGCGCCGTTCTACTGCTGGCACGACCGCGACATCGCACCCGAAGGCGAGACCCTCAAAGAAAGCAACGAACGCCTCGACCACATCGTGGGGTTGGCCGAGCAATTGCAAGCCGACACGGGCGTCCGCTTGCTCTGGGGCACATCCAACTGTTTCTCGCACGCGCGCTTTACGCACGGGGCCGCCACCAACCCCGACGCCCACGTCTTCGCCTGGGCCGCAGCGCAAATTAAAAAAGCCATGGAATGCACCCATCGGCTCGGGGGAGCCAACTACGTGTTTTGGGGTGGGCGCGAAGGGTACTCCAGCTTGCTCAACACCAACATGGCCCACGAGCAAGACCAACTCGCGCGCTTCTTGCACATGGCCGTCGAACACAAAAAGGCGATCGGCTTTACCGGCACCCTGCTCGTCGAGCCCAAGCCCAAAGAGCCGACCAAACACCAGTACGACTACGACGCCGCCACCGTCTTGAGTTTCCTCCGCAAATACGACCTGTTGGACGAGTTCAAGCTCAACATCGAAGCCAATCATGCCACCCTAGCTGGCCACACCTTTGAACACGACCTCCAGCTCGCCTCGGCCGATGGCAAACTGGGCAGCATTGACGCCAATCGCGGCGATTACCTGCTCGGCTGGGACACCGACCAATTCCCCACCGACCTCTACTCCACCACCTACGCCATGCTGGTGATCCTCAAACAAGGCGGCATCGCTTCCGGCGGCATCAATTTCGACGCCAAGCTGCGGCGCGGTTCCTGCGACTTGGAGGATCTCTTCCACGCCCACATCGGCGGCATGGACTCGTTTGCCCGCGGGCTAACGCTGGCCCAGCGCATCATCGACGACGGCGCACTCGACGCCTTTGTCGAAGCTCGCTACGCCTCGTACCGCAGCGGCATCGGCGAGAAGATCATGCGCGGCGACACCAACTTTGCCGAGCTAGAGGCATACGTCCACCAGCACGGCGAGCCAGAAAAGCGCAGCGGCCGCGAGGAAATGCTGGAGAATATCGTTAATAGTTATCTGTGAGGAAGGACGACGCGAGCGGCTCAATCGTCCCGTGGCACCGCCATCATCCGCTCCAACGCCCGCCGCGCCCCCACAATCACCTCGTCGTCCAGTGTAATTTCGTAGCGCTCGTACAGCAGCGAAAAGTACACGTCTTGCAGGTCGGTGATTTTCATGTAGGGACAGTGTAGCCGGCAGCCAATGCAGCCGTCCGCCGCTACAAACTCTTGGTGCGGGAAGCGCTGCCGGAGCTGGTGCAACATGCCGTTTTCCGTGGCGATGATGAAGCTCTTGGCCTCGGGGTACTTTTCGACGGCCTTGAGCATCCCCGTGGTCGAGCATACTTCGTGCGCGATCTCGACCACGTCCTCGCGGCATTCCGGGTGCGCGATGATGACCGCCTCGGGGTAGTCCGTGCGGGTGCGCTCGACGCTGGCGGCGCGCAGCACATCGTGCGTCGGGCAAGCGCCGTCGTACACGACGACCTCTTTCTCCGGCACCTGCTCGGCCACCCAGCGGCCCAAGTTGCGGTCGGGCGTAAAGAGGATCTTGTCGCTATCGAGGCTGCGCACCACTGAGACGGCGTTGGCCGAGGTGCAGCAGATGTCGGACTCGGCCTTCACCTCAGCCGTGGAGTTGACATACGTCACCACCGTGTGATCGGGATAGTCTGCTTTCCAATCGTCGAGGCTTTCCGGAGTGATGGAGTCGGCCAGCGAACAGCCCGCGCCCAAATGGGGCAAGAACACCTGCTTGCCGGGGCTGAGGATTTTGGCCGACTCGGCCATGAAATGCACGCCGCAAAAGACGATGCGCTCGGCATCCGTCTTAGCCGCTTCCACGGACAGCCCGAGCGAATCACCCGTGAAGTCGGCCAAGTCTTGGATCGGTGGAATTTGGTAGTTGTGTGCGAGGATGACCGCGTTTTTCTCGCGGCGCAAATGGTTGATTTGGGCGATGAGTTCCTCGGCGGGCAGATCGCTGTGGTACTGCCCAGCGGCTGGGGCGATCGTCTCTGAGTGAGTCATGGCTTGACTTGCGCTCCTTCGTCGGGGGGGATAGTCTCGGTGCCGTTGGGAAAAACGCGCCAAAACTCCTTGCGAATGAGGCCGGCGATCATGGCGCTCTTGCTGCTGCCGTGATAGCGGGCAATCGCGTCGAGCATCTCGTGATCCCGGTCGGGCGCTGAAAAGGTCCGCACCTTGGCCCGGCGACTCTGATCTTTGGCTGGCATTATATCATCTTTATATAAAATTTAATTAATATGTATGTAATCTAAGGAATCACTGGCGGTCCGTCAATATAGATGTAACCATTTTTTAACGGAATTTTCGCAAACGAGCCGCAACGATAGCGCGGCCCTAGAGCTGGCTAATCCGCTCCATGGCCTCTTCGATCCGGTCGCGGTGATTAAAGGCCGACAGGCGCAAGTACCCCTCGCCGGCCGCGCCAGAGACGAGCCTATTGACTAATGCCTAAATTATCTCTCTTTTTTCAGCACTTAAAAACTTGCCGGCCGTCCCACAAACGAGCGTACGGGCGACTGTAACGGACCGACTTGCCCGTTCCCTAAAGGAAAGGTTATCCATGAAGATACTCAACATTCTCCTTACGACGGCCTGTTTGTTGGCCTTATCAGCTTGCTCCTCTCCCGAGGAGCGTGCCAACAAGCTACTGGTAGAGGCCATCCAACTCATTCAGGCCGCCGAAGGCGAACCATCAGCGCAGAAGAAACGCAAGTTGCTGAGGCAGGCGCGTGACAGTCTTCAGACTATCGTGGACGACTATCCCTCTACTGATCTGGCCGTCAAACTAATTACAAAGTACTCTATAAGAAACGTTTCGCTGGCGAGCGTCAACAAAGCGATCGAGGCGGCGGAATTAGCGGCCTGTTTGGAGTCTCCGACGTACGCATGCGTCATGTCGTCGGCCCTTGCCATGGCCCGGTCAATTGAAGATGACTATGACCGCGCTGGGGCGTTTCTCCGCATCGCTGTAGCACAGACGAGAGCGGGTGATCTCGAGGAAGCCCTTGCCACGGCCCGGACGGTTGAACACTACTATGACCCCTCTCTGATGTCCCTCCGCATCGCTGGGGCACAGGCGGAAGCGGGCGAGGACGAAAAGGCTCTTGCCACGGCCCGGACAATTGAAGATGACTATCGCCGCGCTGAGGCGTTTGTCCGCATCGCTGAGGCACAGACGAAAGCGGGTGATCCCGAGGAAGCCCAGCATACCCTAGCCGAAGCCCTTGCCACGGCCCGGACAATTGAAGATGACTATCGCCGCGCTCAGGCGTTACGCGACATCGCTGTAGCACAGGCGGAAGCAGGCCAAGACGAAAAGGCTCTTGCCACGGCCCAGTTAATTGAAGATGACTCTTCCCGCGCTCAGGCGTTACGCGACATCGCTGTAGCACAGGCGGAAGCAGGCCAAGACGAAAAGGCCCAGCATACCCTAGCCGAAGCCGAAGCCCTTGCCACGGCCCGGACGATTGAAAATGACTATCGCCGCGCTGAGGCGTTTGTCCGCATCGCTGAGGCACAGACGAAAGCGGGTGATCCCGAGGAAGCCCAGCATACCCTAGCCGAAGCTCTTGCCACGGCCCAGTTAATTGAAGATGACGATGACCGCGCTTGGGCGTTACGCGACATCGCTGTAGCACAGGCGGAAGCAGGCCAAGACGAAAAGGCTCTTGCCACGGCCCAGTTAATTGAAGATGACTCTTCCCGCGCTCGGGCGTTACGCGACATCGCTGAGGCACAGGTGGAAGCAGGCCAAGACAAGAAGGCCCAGCATACCCTAGCCCAAGCCCTTACCACGGCCCGGTGGATTAAAAATGACTATAGCCGCGCTTGGGCGTTCTGCGACATCGCCGGGGATCTCGCCCAAATAGACCCGTAGCTTTTCCGAATCGCCTCTTTGATCCGGTCGCAGTGATTGAAGGCCAACAAGCGCAAGTACCCCTCGCCGTCCGTGCTGACTGTAAGGGATCGACTTGCCGTCCGTTCACTGAACCCCGAAGGAAAGATAGCCATGAAGACATTCAACATTCTCCTTACGACGGCCTGTCTGTTGGCCTTATCAGCTTGCTCGTCTCCCCACGAGCGGGCCAACAAACTGCTGGTAGAGACCGTCCAACTCATTCAGGCCGCCGAAGGCGAACCATCAGCGCAGAAGAAACGCGAGTTGCTGAGGCCGGCGCGGCGCAATCTACAGACTATCGTGGACGACTGTTTGGAGTCTCCGACGTACGCATGCGTCATGTCGTTGGCTCTCGCCACGGCCCAGTTAATTGAAGATGACGATGACCGCGCTCGGGCGTTTGTCCGCATCGCTGAGGCACAGACGGAAACGGATGATCTCGAGGAAGCTCTTGCCACGGCCCGGTGGATTGAAGATGAATCTCGCCGCGCTGGGGCGTTTGTCCGCATCGCTGAGGCACAGACGGAAACGGATGATCTCGGGGAAGCCCTTGCCACGGCCCGAACGATTGAACACGACTATCGCCGCGCTCGGGCGTTTGTCCGCATCGCTGAGGCACAGACGAAAGCGGGTGATCCCGAGGAAGCCCAGAATACCCTAACTGAAGCCCTTGCTACGGCCCGGTGGATTGAAGATGACTATCTCCGCGCTGGGGCGTACCTCCAAATCGCTGTAGCACAAGCGGAAGTGGGCGAGGACGAAAAGGCTCTTGCCACGGCCCGGACGATTGAAGATGACCATGACCGCGCTTGGGCGTTACGCCACCTCGCTGAGGCACAGGCGGAAGCAGGCGATATCGGGGAAGCCCTTGCCACGGCCCGGACGATTGAAGATGACCATGACCGTGCTGGGGCGTTCTGCGACATCGCTAGGGCACAGACGGAAACGGGCGAGGACGAAAAGGCCCAGCATACCCTAGCCCAAGCCCTTGCTACGGCCCAGTTGATGGAAAATTATTCTTCCCGCGCTGGGGCGTTCCTCCAAATCGCTAGGGCACAGACGGAAACGGGCGAGGACGAAAAGGCCCAGCATACCCTAGCCCAAGCCCTTGCCGCAGCCCGGTTGATGGAAAATGACTCTTCCCGCACTGGGGCATTCTACATCGACTTTATGTCGGCGATAGAGGACGAGGATTGGGAAGACCTGTCCCTTAGATTCCGGTGGTTTGACCGCAACTATCGCCGCACTGAGGCGTTCCGTAAGATCGCTGAGGCACAGGCGGAAGCGGGCGATATCGAGGAGGCCCTTGCCACGGCCCGGACGATTGAAGAGGACGATAACCGCGCTTGGGCGTTTCTCCAAATCGCTAGGGCACAGACGGAAGCGGGCGAGGACGAGAAGGCCCAGCATACCCTAGCCCAAACCCTTGCCGCAGCCCAGT
Source organism: Candidatus Latescibacterota bacterium (assembly GCA_022825185.1). The sequence continues at coordinate 9,357 of JAJDYK010000284.1, forward strand.
TGATTAAAGAGGACAATGACCGTGCTTGGGCGTTCCGCCAAATCGCTGTAGCACAAGCAAAAGCGGGCGATATAAAGGGAGCCCTTGCCACAGTCCGGTTAATTGAAGAGGACTCTTTCCCCTCCCGCACTGAGGCGTTCCGTGAGATCGCTGAGGCACAGACGGAAGCGGGCGATATAAAGGGAGCCCTTGCCACAGTCCGGTTAATTGAAGAGGACAATGACCGTGCTTGGGCGTTCCGCCAAATCGCTGTAGCACAAGCGAAAGCGGGCGATATAAAGGGAGCCCTTGCCACAGCCCGGTTGATTAAAGAGGACTCTTTCCCCTCCCGCACTGAGGCGTTCCGTGAGATCGCTGAGACACAGACGAAAGCGGGCGATATAAAGGGAGCCCTTGCCACAGTCCGGTTGATTGAAGAGGACTATCGCCGCGCTTGGGCGTTCCACCACATCGCTGTAGCACAGGCGAAAGCAGGCGATATAAAGGGAGCCCTTGCCACAGCCCAGTTGATTGAAGAGGACTCTTTCCGCGCTTGGGCGTTTTGCCACATCGCTGTAGCACAAGCGGAAACGGGCGAGGATGAGGAAGCCCAGCATACCCTAGCCCAAGCCCTTGCCACAGCCCAGTTGATTGAAGAGGACGATGACCGCGCTTGGGCGTTCCGCCACATCGCTGTAGCACAGGCGAAAACGGGCGAGGATGAGGAAGCCCAGCATACCCTAGCCCAAGCCCTTGCCATAGCCCGGTTGATTGAAGAGGACGATGACCGCGCTTGGGCATTCGGCGGCATCGCTATGGGTCTCCCCAAATAGACCAGTAGCTTTTCCGAGTTTCAAGCAACGGTCCGGTCGTTTCGCGTACTTCACGTCCCAGCCCTAAAGCTGGCTAATCCGCTCCATGGCCTCTTCGATCCGGTCGCGGTGATTGAAGGCCGACAGGCGCAAGTACCCCTCGCCGGCCGCGCCAAAACCCGCACCCGGCGTGCCGACGATGTGTGCTTGGTCGAGCAAGTAGTCGAAGTACGTCCAACTGTCCTGCCCGTCGGGCGTGGCCACCCACAAATAGGGAGCGTGCTCGCCCCCGTACACCGTAAGCCCAGCCGCTCCCAACTGCTGGCGCATGATCGCGGCATTTTCCATGTAGAACGCAACGCGCTCGGCAATGCCCTGCTGACCAGCCGGTGAGTACGCGGCCGCCGCAGCGCGCTGCACCGGATACGCCACGCCGTTGAACTTGGTCGAGTGCCGCCGCGCCCACAGCCGATGCAGATCCACTTCCTCGCCCGAAGCAGCGCGGCCCTTGAGTTCCTTCGGCACCACAATGTACCCGCAACGCAGGCCAGTAAATCCGGCGTTCTTGGAAAAACTGCGGAATTCTATCGCCACCTCGCGGGCACCTTCGACTTCGTAGATGGAGCGCGGGAGCGCCGGATCGGTGATGTAGCTCTCGTAGGCCGCGTCAAACATAATGACCGCCTGCTCGCGACGGGCGTATTCGATCCAGCGGGCCAAGGCGTCGCGGGTCATCACTACGCCCGTGGGATTGTTGGGCGAGCACAAGTAGATCAGATCGACGTGGCCGGCCGGCAGGTTCGGGATGAAGTCATTGGCGGCTGTACACGGCATGTAAACCATACCGGCGTACGAACCGTTCTCGTCGGCTGGCCCCGTGCGACCAGCCATGACGTTGGAATCGCAGTACACCGGATAGACCGGATCGGTCAGCGCGACCACGCAATCGCTGGCGAAAATTTCCTGCACTGCGCCCGAGTCGCACTTGGACCCATCGGAGACAAAAATCTCGTCGCTGTGTACCTGCACGCCGCGCGCGCTAAAGTCGTGCTCGACAATGGCCTCGCGCAGAAAATCCTGGCCCTGGTCGGGCGGATAGCCCTGCAAGGTATCGTCGTGCGCCATTTCCTCGACGGCTTCTTTCATCGCATCGACCATCGGCCGCGGAATGCCCTTGACCACGTCGCCGATCCCCAAGCGGATCACGTCGGCTTGGGGATGATCAGCGGCAAACGCATCGACCCGGCGGGCGATTTCTGGAAAGAGGTAACCGGCTTTGAGCTTGAGGTAGTGATCGTTGATATGCACCATAACATTGCTTTCTTGGAATGAATTAGAAATTAAGAATTATCAATCATCCGTTGCCAATTCTCAACTGATACTTCGCATCCTTGCTTGCTGCCACCGGTCGGGTGTCTCAGCGCCGGATAACCATACTGAAGATCAGCGACTCAGTGGCGTTAGCCGCATCGGTGGCCGTGTAGGTTACCGTGTAGATGATGCTACAGGATCCTTCGGGCGTACCCGTAATGGTCCGCGTAGCCGAGTTAAATGACAAGCCCGCTGGTAGGCCCGATATGCTGTATGTAATCGCACCCGTACCACCAGTTACGGCTGGCAGCACTCGTGGCCTACCCGTGTAAACCACAGCACCCTCGGCGTTGGCGCATGTTTCCGTTTCTGGTCGGACGACTGAGATGGAGACGCCCTTTTCTATCAAGGTGGGAACCTGTTCGTTTACTTCGCGTTGGTTGATGGGATTGTCCAGCAATCCTAGCCAATCCAGCTTGGTCAGGCCATCCAACGCACTCACATCCTCCACCTTATTATTCCCCAAGTTCAGCCATCTCAGCTTGGTCAGACCCGACAACGAGCTGACATCCGCCACCTCGTTGCCCGATAGGTTCAGCGTGTTCAGGTTGGTCAGACCCGACAACGGACTCACATCCGTAACCTCGTTGCCCCACAGGCTTAGCCATTTTAGGTTGGTCAGACCCGACAGCGGACTCACATCCGTAATCTGATTGTCCCCTAGTTTTAGAAAGGTCAGGTTGGTCAGACCCGACAACGGGCTGAGATCTTCAATCTCGTTGCCCAGCAGGTTTAGCGTGTCCAATGCCGTAGCATATTCGAGGCCGTCCAAGCTCTTAATGTTTTGCTCTTCTGCATCGAGCCGCGTTAGGGACGCTAGATCGGCGACGGTAAGCGAGCCTTCTAATTTCTTTAGTGCCTGCCGCACCGCACGCTCCAGATTGGCATCGGCGAATGAGACCACCTCCGACAGCGTGCTATCCGACGGCGTACTATCGGTTTCATCTTCCAACTCGGTGCTATCGGCTGCGGCCTCGTTGACGGCTCCCTGCCCCTCGGCTATTGTGTACTGGTCGTTGTCCAAGAACTCGCACAACGCACAAGTGGCTTTGCCCGCAGAGGTCGGCGCGACCGGCGGCGGGTCGGAACAGGCCATCCAAGTAAACACCATCCCTAAAACGACGAGAACCAGCATAGCTTTGCCCGCTTCAGTAACGGCATGGTTACCTCCTGATGTAAAGGGCAGCCCAATTGAGCCACATGAACACTGCCCCTTTACAACCAAAACAACAAGTCAAAGTAAAACGGCTAAACATAATCTCTATCCTCTCTCATGTACTGGCAAATTCTATACCTAACGTTACGCAGCCGTTCATTGTTTAGTACCTTCACGCTATGGGCAATGACCTTTTAGAATTGTATCGCGACTATCTGCTCAGTTCGTTTGGCGCGGCCACCACCACTAATCACCATTAATTAAAAGGAGACTCGCTCGTGGATATAAGCTTTATGACCAGTGCCGGCGGCACCAACAATTGGAGCCTCGACGAATGCGCCCGTTGGGCGCGGGAGCACGATTTCGACTGCGTGCGCCTAAACGACTCTGGCGCGCTCGACTCGGATCATATTCTATCAGTCGGACCGGACTCCGTGCTTTCGACCTTGCGCCAACACGACCTGTACCTCGCTGCCCTCACCGCGCACTACAACCTACTCGACGACGACCGCGAACAGGCCCGCGACGCCCAAGCCAAGCTGCTCAAGGCCATTGCATCGGCCCGCGCCCTCGACTGTCCCGTCATCGTCACCAGCAGCGGCGCACCCGTGCGCAACGGCCAGTTCTACGGCATGTTCTCCTCCGAACCCGGCAACCCCAGCGACCGCTCCGACGAATTAGTCGATCGCTTCCAAGCCATGTTCGAACCCGTAGTGCAAGCGGCTGAAGACAGCAATGTCCGGCTCGCACTCGACGTGGCCGTGCGCATGGGCCAGATCGGCTGCAACCCAGAGATGTGGGAAAAAATCCTCGACGCCGTGCCCTCCGATCACCTCGGCCTGTCCTGCGACCCGTCGCACTGGCTGTGGATGCACATCCTGCCGGTCGAAGACGTCATCCGCGACTTTGCCGGCCATTGGTACTACGCCGATGTCAAGGACTGCGAGATCAGCCCGCGGATGCTCTACCGCCAGGGCATCATCGGCAATTGGTGGTGGCAATACCGCGTCCCCGGCCGCGGCCAACTCGACTGGAGCACCATCATCGGCGCGCTGTGGGAATCGGGCTACGACTACGTGCTGTGCGTGGAAAACGAAGACCGCGGCTTCCCCGGCTTAGAGGGCTTTGCCTTTGGCGGCCAACACCTGCGCAGTTTGCTGCCGCCCAAGGAATCTAACTTTAAGCGGCAAGGAGGGCATTGGAAGACGAGCGGGTGGGAACGCAAGAGGTAGGGGGCGGTTTGCAAACCGCCCCCTACCTTGCCGCTGGGACCATTTGCCCTATCCTTTATTTGTCATGCCGCAACCAGCCACAGAGGACCCATGAGCACGGACAAAAACCGCGACTTCATCCGCGAAGCCATTGACGCCGACCTCAAAAACGGCCGCTACGACCGCGTCGTCACCCGCTTCCCACCCGAGCCTAACGCGCACCTGCACATCGGCCACGCCAAGGCAATCTGCGTCAACTTCGGCATTGCCGCCTCCTACGATGGCCAATGCAATCTCCGCTACGACGACACCAACCCCACCCGCGAAGAGCAGGAATACGTGGACTCCATGCAGGAGGACATCCGCTGGCTCGGCTTCGACTGGGGGCCGCAGCCGTACTACGCTTCCGACTATTTCGGCCAGCTCTACGAATGGGCCGTCGCGCTCATCAAAAAGGGCTTGGCGTACGTGGATGACCAGACCGCGGACGAGATCCGGGAAAATCGCGGCACGCTCACCGAGCCGGGCAAAAACAGCCCGTACCGCGCCCGCTCCAGCGAAGAAAACCTCGACCTATTCGAGCAAATGAAAGACGGCGCATTCCCCGATGGCAGCCGCGTGTTGCGCGCCAAAATCGATATGGCCGCGCCCAACATCAACCTGCGCGACCCCGTCATGTACCGCATCATGCACACCACCCACCACCGCACTGGCGATGCGTGGTGCATTTATCCCATGTACGACTGGGCACACGGCCAGAGCGACGCCATCGAGGGCGTTACGCACTCGCTGTGCTCGGACGAATTTACCAACAACCGACCGCTCTACGACTGGTTCATCGAAAAACTCGGCATCTTCCCCTCGCGCCAAATCGAGTATGCCCGCGGCAACATCACCTACACCGTCCTCTCCAAGCGATACATCCTGCAACTCATCGAGCAGAATCTCGTCGCCGGTTGGGACGATCCTCGGCTCTACACCCTGCGCGGCCTGCGCCGCTTGGGGTATCCACCGGCGGCCATCCGCCGCTTCTGGACCGCAGTCGGCATTGCCAAACGCGGCAACAACATTGACATCGCCCTCCTCGAATACTGCATCCGCGACCAGCTCAATCAGACTGCGCCCCGGCGCATGGCTGTGCTCAACCCGCTCAAGGTAGTAATTGAAAACTACCCAGAGGATCAAAGCGAGATGCTAACGGCCATCAACAACCCGGAAGACGACAGCGCCGGCACCCGTTCCATCCCCTTTTCGCGGCACCTCTACATCGAGCGCGAGGACTTTATGGAAGACCCGCCGCGCAAGTTTTTCCGCCTCGCTCCGGGCCGCGAGATCCGCCTGCGCTACGCCTATTTCATCACCTGTACCGAGGTCGTCAAAGACGACAATGGCGAGATCGTCGAACTGCGCTGCACGTACGACCCGGCCACCCGAGGCGGCAACGCACCCGATGGCCGCAAGGTCAAGGCCACCCTGCACTGGGTCTCAGTTCCCCACGCAGTCCCAGCCGAGGTGCGGCTCTACGACCGGCTCTTCAAAGTCGAAAACCCGCTTGAAGCCCCGCCCGGGGGCACCTGGCTGGACAATCTCAACCCAGACGCACTCAAAGTCCTCAACCCCTGCTATCTAGAGCCGTCCCTCGCCGACATGGCCCCAGGGGAATCCTGCCAGTTTGAGCGGCTCGGCTACTTCTGCGCCGACCGCGAGGACCACGCGCCGGACGCGCCCGTTTTCAACCGCACCGTCACCTTGCGCGACACTTGGGCGCGGATGCAGAAGGGCTAGCCACACCCCCAGCCGCGCATGAGGATTTCGCGCCTCCTATCGGCCTTGCTCCTCTCGGCACCCGTTGCCGCCGAAGAGGTCGTCGTGCCAGCCGGTCCCTTCACCATGGGCATCGACCACCCGCGAGCCACCGACGAAAAGCCCAGCCGCCAAGTCTATCTGAGCGCCTTTTCCATCGACCGCTACGAGGTCACCAATGCCCGCTTCGCCGCCTTTGTCGCGGCCACCGGCTATCAGACGGAGGCGGAAAAACGCGGGGCTGAAAAGGCCGACAGCATCAGTTGGCGTCAGCCCCACGGCCCCGGTTCAGTGGCTGACCTCAGCCATCCGGTCGTCTATGTTAGCTGGCAAGATGCTCACGCGTATTGCGCTTGGCGCGGCGGACGGCTGCCCACCGAAGCCGAGTGGGAAAAAAGTGCGCGCGGCAGTGACGGTCGGCTCTGGCCCTGGGGCACAAAGTTTGCGGCAGGACGCGCCAATGTTTGGGGCGCAGAAGATGGGTACGAACAACTGGCACCCGTCGGCTCTTTTCCCTCCGGAGCCAGCCCATACGGTGCGCTCGACATGGCCGGTAACGTCTGGGAGTGGTGCGCCGACTGGTACGATGCCAACTATTATGCCACCGGGCCGACTAAAGACCCGCAAGGGCCAGAAACCGGCCGATTCAAAGTTCTGCGCGGCGGCTCGTGGATTAATCCGGGACCAGTGCTGCGCAGCATCAACCGCTTCGAGGTCCTGCCCGTAGAGCGCAGCCCCTATATCGGTTTCCGCTGCGCCCGTTCCCATGCGCCTTAGTACTTGCGCCTATGCCCTGCTGGCCTTGGCGGCCTGCGCCCCCGAACCAGACCTCACCCCGGTGCGCTTCACCGACGTTACTACAGCGTGCGGCTTGGATTTCCGCATGCACTCGGGCGGCCGCGTCAAAAACTACATCATTGAGGCCAAGGGCGGCGGCGGTGCTTTCCTCGACTACGACGGCGATGGCTGGCTCGACATCTACTTGGTCAACGGCTCGCGGCTGGAAGGCTATCCCGACCTAGCCACGGCCCCGGCCAATGCCCTCTACCGCAACATGGGCGATGGCACCTTTGAGAATTATACCGACATGGCCGGGGTCGGCGATGCAGGTTGGGGCATGGGCTGCGCGGCGGCCGACTACGACCAAGACGGCGACCTCGATCTCTACGTGACCAATTACGGCCCCAACGTCCTCTACCGGAACGAGGGCAACGGCCAATTCCGCGACGTCGGCCAAGCCGCTGGCGTCGATCTGGCGGGCTGGAGCACGGGTGCTAGCTTCGGCGACTACGACGGGGATGGCGACCCGGACCTCTACGTCGCCCAGTATCTACAATTTGCGCCCGAGCGCGTTCCTCCCCGAGGCGGCATGTGGAAGGGAGTCCTCGTGTTCGCCGGACCACTCGGCCTCCCTGGGGCGCAGGATGTCCTCTACCGGAATGAGGGCAATGGCCAATTCCGCGACGTCACCCGCCAAGCCAAGGCCGGCCAATTTGAGCCTACCTACGGTCTGAGCGCCCTTTTTTGCGACTACGACGGGGATGGCGACCCAGACCTCTATGTGGCCAATGACTCGGCACCCAATTTTCTCTATCGCAACGAGGGCAACGGCCAGTTCCGCGACGTCGGCGTGGAGGCCGGGGCTACCCTCAGCGCCGAGGGGGGCGCACAGGCTGGCATGGGCATCGCGTATGGGGACTACGATGGCGATGGCGATGGCGACTTGTTGGTCACCCACTTTGAGGACGACTACAACACTCTCTATGGCAATCAAGGCGATGGCCGTTTCGCAGTGGTTAGCGCCGCGGCTGGCCTCGCCGAGCCGAGCCTGCCGCACTTATCCTTTGGCACGTTCTTTTTCGACTACGACAACGACCAAGACCAAGACCTGTTTGTGGCCAACGGACACGTCTATCCCCAAATTCGGCACCTTGCGCCCGATGGCTACGCCGAACCCAACCAACTTTTTGCCAATCAGGGCCCGGCCGGTTCCTACCGCTTCGCAGAAATCGCAGCCGGGGACGTGAGCCGCCCCGCCGTCAGTCGCGGTGCCGCCAAGGGGGACTACGACAACGATGGGGATGTAGATGTCTTGGTTTTCAATCTCGACGGGTCGCCGCAACTTTTGCGCAACGACGGCGGCAACCAGCGCAACTGGCTGAGCCTGCGCTTGGTCGGCGGTGGCCTAGGGGCGAAAGTCGCCATCGCCAGCGGCGGGGTCGAGCAGGCCACGGAGATAGTCAGCGGCGGCAGCTTCCTCGCGCACAGCGCTGGGCGCGTCCACTTTGGTTTGGGATTCAATCAGGCAGTCGATTGGGTCGAGATTCGCTGGCCCTCGGGGCGCGTCCAGCGCCTTGAGGACGTAGCCGCCAACCAGTTCTTAACAGTAGAAGAGCCGGGACCTTAGGGCCGCCTATTGCTTTCGCAGCCGTTCTTGCACCTGTGCTAGATAGTGCCGGGCCTGCTCGTGGTCGGGATCGGCCACGAGCACCCGGGCAAAAGCTCGTGCCGCCTCGGTTAGCTTCCCTTGGCGAATGCGGACCACGCCCACGCCATTCCACGCACCGGCATTTTCCGGGTCCAGGATCAGCATCTGCTCGAACGCCTTCAGTGCCTCAGACCACGCGCCCCGCTGCAAATGGACCCCGCCCAAATTGTACCAGGCCTTCAGATAGGCCGGTTCAAGGGCGACGGCCTGCTCATATGAATGGAGTGCCTCGGCCCATGCACCCTGCTTGACCTGTACAAGCCCCAGATTGTACCAAGCCATCGCGTAGTTGGGATAAATTGCCAGAGCGGAGCGGTTGTACATTTGGGCGCTGTCGAGTCGTCCGGCCTCCGCATGCATCCGACCCATCCCCAGATGCGCCCGAGCGCTGCGGGGGGCAGATTGGAACTGCGTGCGGTAGAAGGTCTCGGTGTCAGCCCATGTCGCATTGCGTGACGCCGTCAGAACCGCATAGCTGCCAAGCAACCCCAAGCCCACCGTCCAGAGACCCCAACCCCAGCGCCGCGCCAGTCTCCAGAGACCCCAACCTAACAGCAGGCAAAACGCGGCTGACGGTGCGTAAATCAGCCGTTCTCCCATGATGGTCGGCACTAGGACCAGAAAATTGCTCGTCGGTGCGGCTAAAATCGCATAACTCCCTGCGACAAAGGCGACCATTGGCGACCGATGCCACCAGTACCAAGCCGCGCCAGCTACGACAAGCACTGCGGCGCAAAAGCCAACCACTCCCCAATCCAGTGGATTGCTTACCAACTGGATCTGGGCGTGGGAGTAATCCGAGGAAAGCCCCAGCGGCCAGACGAGTAGCCGTAGGTAGTCAAATTGCACGGTTGCGGCCGTCAACACCCGTTCCAGCGGCGCGGCGTTCACCAAGGGATTGTCGAGCGCGGAGATGGCGCTGTCGGCTGCCCCTAGGGCCGCTTGGCGCAGAAGCAGCCAGCCTACCAATAGTAAGCCGTATCCGCCGTAGGCTCGCCAGCGCGCCTTAAGCGGCTGCGCAGTGCAGATATCCAGCCACAGAGCGACGAAGAGATAGATGGCGGCGGACTCCTTGCTCAGTAGTGCAAACCAGTACAGCACGCCAGCTCCTTTCCACTGCCCGCGGTGGTGCAAGGCCAGAAAGGACGCGCCTAGGAGCATGGCTAGAGGCTCGGCGCGGCCAGTAATAAACGCCACGGCCTCGGTGTGGACCGGGTGTGTGGCAAAAAGCAGAGCGGCGGCGAGACAGGCGTGGACGGCCAAACCTAGGCGCAGTCCCAAAAGAAAGAGCGCACAGCTAGCCCCTGCGTGCAGCGCGGCATTGACCAGATGGAATCCCACGCCGTGTGTACCAGGCAGCCCGAGGGACTCGTTGGCCCAATAATTAAACGCCAGCGTCCAAACCGTCAGCGGCCGGTAGTGGTGTGAGTGCAGGACCTCGCCCCAATAGCGGCCAACGAGAATTCGATCCACCCGCCACGGATCGTGCATCAGCTCATTGGCGGGGATCAGTTTGCGGTCGTCGTACACCAATTCGTTACCCAGCGCATTGACGTACACGCCGCACGCGACCAAGGCCACTAGCGTCAATGCCACCCACTGGCCGCGCTCGACGACCTTGGTGTACGCTGATGGAGAATTTTCCCCCAGCTTATTGCGCACTCGACTCATAGGCGGATAACTGTTCTATGAGTGCCTCTCGCAACTGGACTGGCGTCAGCGCAATGGCCTGCTGCTGGAAGGCAACGGCCGCAGACCATTTTCCCTGCTCGGCTTGGGCCTGGGCCAGCGCCACCAGCGTCCTCACCAGCGTCTTGCGGGCTAGCGGTAGATCCACCTGCTGGGCCTGGGCCTGTTCCAGCGTTTTGCGCGCCTCATCAACGCGCCCGGCCCGCGCCAGCGCGATGACTAGATTGTTGAGCGCCCTAGCATCGTCGGGGACTAGGTCAACCGCACGGCGAAAGTGGTCCAGCGCTTCGGCTAGACGACCCTGCTCTTCGAGTAAGACGCCTGTGTTGATATGCGCCTTGGGAAAATCTGGCCGCAAGGCCAA
>JAJDYK010000294.1 GCA_022825185.1 Candidatus Latescibacterota bacterium
CTGTACGCAGTGGCTGGCATAGCGGTTGTCGCGGCCGTAGTAGCACACCTGGCTGATGACGACCTTATCGACTCCATAGGTCCGCATGTGTTCGATGAGGTCTTCGGCCGACTGCTCATAGTCGGGCTTGGCACCGGGGCAGTTAGACAGACGCGGGTCGGGCTTAAAGCGGGAGTCGTGGAGCACCCAGGCGTGCTCGGCACCGTTGACAATGGGGTAAGAGGTGGCCACGGCTCACGAAGCGGCGGCGCTGAGCGTGGGCGTGTGCAATGTATTCATCGAAAACCTCTTAGTTGCGGATTCGCCGGACTGAGCGAGCCTAGAAATGCGCACTGAAAGTACTTCCTACCGTGGCTTTGATCAAGCTACTCAACGAAATGATGCTTTTGCGCACCCAGGTACCGACCGCTACCCGTAGCAATGAGATGGCGACGCGCTGCCCGTTCTGTTCCCGCTAAAGAAGAATATCGCAGTCCTTGCTCATTCTCCTGTATTCCTGTAATTTCGCTTGAAGATTCGGTTTTTTATTTTACCCGCGAGTAAATGCACAAGAAAGAATTTTACACTTTCCTTTTGTATGGACCGCCACGGTCGATGAGATATTCGCAAAGATCAACATACTTTGTGAAATTATTCCCAAAATATGACACTAAGGATGTCCAGTGATGCGTGCCCCTCAACGCAGACGCCCTCGAAAGCGGACCATGTGCGTTCCACCCGACCGTAACCTCGACTGCTTGGCCAAGAGAGTCGGGTACGTGGGCAGCCAGGAACACAAGGACTTTCCCAGCTTCGCAGGGCCGCCTCGTTTGCGGAGCGACGCTTCTTGCTGTCCCCGAGAGATCAAAGACCAGGAAGTGGTCTGCGAATGGCTGCGCAGCGCTATTCGCAGAGGTGCCGTAGGGGCACCTTGGGAAGGAGACTTCCCACGTTACGTGTGGTACAAGCACGGTGACATAGTCTTTGAGGGCCGGCTTGTGAACCGAGGAAACGGATCGTATAAGGGATATCCGCTCGATAGTGAGGAGTGGCCGGACGGCATCGAGGAGATATATGCAGAAGCTTAAGTTCGAGATTGAATGGGTTGATGCGGAACGGATCAACGGTCCGGAACTGTACGCGACTTGGGCGTCTTTACGAATCTGCGCCGGGGATTCGGTGATCACCCGCGTGCTGGATGAACGGGCAAAGACAGTGCGTGACTTCGTGTATGTCCCGCTGTATCCACTCGCGGAGTGGTTGGCGACGAACTGGTGGTTCTTGACGCAAGAAATTAACAATCCGGAAAAGGAAGACAATCCCGCCTTTCATCGCCGACATGCACTAAGCGCTAGCCGGGAGGGGTATGCGTTTCCCGACCTTGAGGTGTTCTCCGCCGGTGGTTGGACGCGCCTTGCTTGGAAACAAAGTATACCTCCATGGACTAAGGTCGAATTCTTGAACCAGGGAGAAATCCAGATTGACAGCAGTGAGTTTCGCGATACCTGTGTCGACGTCGTCGATCAAGTGATTCGGCGGCTCGTGTCTTTCGATATCGAAGAGACGTTTCTACAAGAAGAATGGGCCGCAGTTCAGGCCGCGGATAAAGACGAGTCCGAGTTCTGCGAAATCGCGGCTGGGCTTGGTTTGGATCCGTATGACCTAGATGAAGCGAAGCGTGAACTCGTGCTTGAACTCGCTGAGGAGTTGAGTGGAGCGGTACTCGAAGAAGCGGTAGCCGCTCTTGACCCCCAGGCCCTGCGCGTGGGCTGCTCTGCCATCACGGGGGCAATTGCCGGAGCTGAGTCTAACGGCCTTCACCTAGAACGATTTGCGTCGATCTATCAAAAAGTTTGTCCGGACAAAGGCTCGGCAGGACTCCAGCCTTGGGAGGAGGGCTACGACTTGGCACGACAACTACGGCTCGCCTTGGAACTCGACGGGACCCCGCTGCCTACTATGCCTCAACTTGCGGAAGTTATTGGCGAAGCCCCGGAACTGCTAGACAAAGTGACCAAACCGGTAGATCTGGACGGGGCGACGCTGGTTGATGGCGTGATCGCTTGGAAAGACGACCAAAGCCCCGCCTTTGGGTTTCGTCAGCTTGGCGAGCACAGCAGGCGCTTCCACTTCTGCCGTGCCTTGGCCGAAGTATTGGTGTCACCTAACACGAATACGCTGCTCACAAGAGCGAACTCCGAGCGACAACAGCGCAATCGCACCTTCGCAGCCGAGTTCTTAGCACCCTCGTCCGGCTTGAAGGAGAGAATATCTGGTCAAACTGTAGATGGTGACCAAATAGACGAGTTGGCGGACGAGTTCGGTGTTTCCTCACTCGTCATAGAACACCAAGTTCAGAATCACCGCATCGCACGGGTGTGCTGATTGAGTGTCATTACCCCACAATTCCAGCAATCTTGGACGCAAGTCAGTACCTTACTCAACATTCAAAGTGAGCAGGACTATGATTTGGCGCTAGAGCGTCTCAACAGCCTGATTGATGAAGTGGGCACTGATCAGGGGCATCCGCTGTATTCTCTGCTCGATACGCTGGGCACCGTTGTTCATGCCTGGGAGGAACAACACTACCCCATGCCCAAGTTGGAGGGTGCGGATGCACTTCGATCTCTCATGGAGGAGCATGACTTGACCCAGTCGGATTTGCCGGAGGTGGGTTCGCAAGGGGTTGTTTCGGAGATTCTGGGCGGGAAGCGGACGCTGAATGTTCGGCAGATACGTGCTTTGTCAGAACGGTTTGGCGTTTCACCCGCAGTATTCGTCTAGGCATAGTCTCCTCCTAGCAAGAGCTTAGCAAGCCACGAGGTGTGCTGGACCTTGAAGTGCTCTAATGGGAAGAAGAGACATCAAGCTGTTTCAGATAGCAGGTCAGTTTTTCGATGGTGTGCCTTGAATCACAAACGTATCTAAGTGCACCATCGCAGCATACTTCCAATCCAATCGGTAGTGAAACCAATGTCGTTGTCCTGCTGCCTTTTCGGTATCCTCTATTAGGTCTTTCTGCATCTGCTAGAGTATTGATCAAGAATTCTCGTCTGGATTCAGACAGATTTCTACATTGATCATGGTTCGTGTGGTTATCGAAAGCAATCTTAACGTTCAACTTACCGTTATTATTTATTTCTGCATATAGAGACTCCTGCCTCCAACAAAGATGCAGAATGGTATCAGGCTTCGCCCCGCAAGGATAACATGTTGGTTTAATGTCGATCTCATCGCAGGATCCCGCTGACCATTCTTCTAATTTTTCTCTGAGCTGGCCCAATAAGGTAATGTTCCAAATGTTCCAAACTGATCGATAGCAGCTAATTTCTTCGCGGGCGTTGCGTCTGACGATATCGCGCCGTTTCAATTCCCGCTCAAGGGTATCGGCCCAATCGTGCAGAACTCTCACATCTGAAACTGTAGAACACGCATTTCTTACCGCCTGAGCGAATTTACAAAGCCTGACCCATGTGAAACCGTCTAGATTGCCTCGCTGTCGATAGTATTCGCCATTCCCGAGCGTTACAAGAAGGCGATTGGATTCAGAAAGATATCTCGTCGCATTGACGTAGCTTTTCAATTGCTTGTCATGCTCGTAATCGTCCACCTTCATCTCAATGATGACGCTGGGACATTTCGCCTTGCCATCGAAGATCGCTAGATCCAATCTACCCCCTTTTACCTTCCATTCTCGAACTGACCTAGGCTCCCTCGGTACGGGAACAGATAAAGTCTGGAGGAAAGATTCCAGTGGGAGGACAGTTCCCGCACGATACAGGTCGCACATATATGCGATCAGCCCAACGTGAACATTGCCCAAACTATACCCCACTGATTCAATCAAATTCGCCACAATTCGGCCTCCTTCATTGATAAATCAGATCAATTTTACTAATGGATAGATACCGGCTTCTCGATATGTCTTACGTTAAGTGCCGGATCGCAGATTCGGCTTTAGAGAATATGGCGGCGATGGGTCGGGAACAAACGGGAAGTGGATCGACCACGGGTTGGGGTGGCTTTCATTTAGTTACAGGTTTCCTTGTCCCTCCCCATACCACTGCACCTGCAAAGCCCATAAGCGGCCCCTTTGAGACAACAATTCGCCGTGCGTCCCGTTTTCGAGCCGGCGGCCCTCTTTGTGCTCATGCTCGTCGGGGTACGTCGGCCTCGGCTTAGGGATCGAGCGACGCGGTTGGCTCGTCGAGCACGTCCAGGGAGACGTTGCGCTATGCCATGCCGGCGTTGTCGCGAGTGTGATCCAAATCAGTGCAGCTCACAGTGATGCCAGCCGCTCAGAGGTATCTGGGTATTTCTGGGCCATGAGGATGAGGGCCGCCGCCGCATCCGGTGGACTGGACCTGCCCTGTTCCCAGCCCTCAACGGTGCGTACCGGTACGCGCAGTAGGTGGGCGAATACCGCTCTTGAAACGTCGAGCTCCTCGCGGATCCTCTTAATCATATCGGGCGTGAGTCTGGGCAGGGGCTTCGCCTCGACCCGAGTGATCCGCAATGTGCGCTTGCCGGCTCGGTGCTCTCGAATTTCGCACAGACCCTTAAGGACCTCTGCGGCGATGTTCCGTTCAGCCATTTTTGATCTCCTCGGAGGCGGCTCCCTCTTGCTTTAGAAGCATATCGCAGTCCTTGCTCATTCTCCTGTATCCCGCAATTTCGCTTACCCCTCGCCGTACCACTGCGCCTGCAAAGCCCATAAGCGGGCGTATTCTCCCCCTTGAGACAGCAATTCGCCGTGCGTCCCGTTTTCGAGCAGGCGGCCCTCTTTTAGCACCAAGATCCGGTCGCACAGACGGGCGGAACCCAAGCGGTGGGAGACCACGATGGTCGTCCGCTCGCCAGACATGGCGAGAAAGCGCCGGAACACGTCGGCCTCAGCTTGGGGATCGAGCGACGCGGTCGGCTCGTCGAGTACGATCAGGGCGGCGTTGCGCATGAATCCCCTTGAGATGGCGACGCGTTGCCACTCTCCGCCGGACAGTTCGGTGCCGCCGGCAAATTCCTTGGTGAGAAGGGTGTGGTAGCGCTCTGGCAGTTGCTCGGCGATGGGGGCGGCTCCGCCCTGATGCGCAGCGTGCTCAACGGCTGCTTGATCGCCCATTCGCTCGGTGCGTCCCAAGCCGATGTTCTCACCCAGAGAAAAGGCGAAACGGGTGTAGTCTTGGAACACGGCGGCTGATTGGTCCCAAAGGCCGTTTCGATCCACTCGGTTCAGATCGACATCGCCGTAGAGCACCTTTCCTTCCGTGGGGTGGAACAAGCCCAACAGCACTTTGACGAGTGTGGTCTTGCCCGAGCCGTTGGCACCGACGAGGGCCACGCGCTCGCCGGGCTGGATGGTGAACGAGATGTCGTCGATTGCCGGGTATTCCGCCTGTGGATAGCGGAAAGAGAGACCGGCGGCTGCAATCGGGACCTCGCCGACATTGTCGATTGGCACGCCATCCTTTGGTTCTTCCGGTCCCAAGTCTAGGTAGGTGAAGAGATCGGCGATGTACAGGAGGCGATTGGCGAGATAACCGGAGCGAAAGAATACCAAATCGACATGCGTACTGACTTGCTGTAGTGCCACCATCATGGCGGCGAACTGTCCGGGGGAGAGGCCGCCGTGGGCCACGGCCCAAGCCGACCAGCCGATACCAGCGGCCAGACCGGCCAAGCTGAAAGTCGATAGCAGGACATTGACCAGAGACTGCGAGCGTTTTTGCTGAAAGAGCCGGTCGGCCACCTGCCAGTAGAGATGCTCCCACCAACCGAGCAGGGCCGATCCTAGGTTGAAAACTCGCACCTCCTTGGCGGCGGCGCGCTCGGTGAGAATGCGCTCCAAGTAGGCCCGCAGGCGCTCGCGCTGGGTCTGCTCGCGCTTAAGGTAAAAGGTGTTCTTCTCTTGGAGCACCCGCGCTAGCGGCGGCGGCACTGAGACCAAGGCGATGGCGATCAGGAGCAGCGGATTCCACAGCCCGACGACCAAGGCGACGGAGACGACCGTCAGCATTCCGGTGATTATTGTGTGGATCTCGCCGATAAGGTTGAGAAAAAAGCCGGGCGAGGCGGCTTCTTGTGCCCGGCGCAACACGTCGTGAAAATCGGCGCGCTCGAAGGTCTCGAGCCGCAGGACGCTTGCTTTGCGCTGGAGTTGGGTGAGTAGCCGGTCTTCTAGTTCCTGTTTTAGCCGATCAACTAGCAAAAAGAAAAGCTCCAACCTGAACACTTCGTGCGCGAGTGCCAGCGCGACCCAAAGAGCGATCCACACCAGCATGTCCTCTACGGGCAGGTTCCCTTCGTACACCGCGAGGCTGCGATCGAAGAGTGCCCGCATAACCCATATCGACGCGGCTGGCAGCAGACCGGTGGTGAACTGGAGCACCAGTAGGATGATGGAGTAGCGGGGGTCTGTCTGGATCATCCACCTCAGAAAGCGCAAGAGCGTACGCATGGTAGGCGGGCGGACCACCGTTGTATCCTGTAGGATTACTGGTACCACGAGGCTTGTTCCTCCCACATGGCAGCGTACACCCCGCCCTTTGCCACTAGGTCGTCGTGGGGGCCTTGCTCGACGATGCGACCGTCCTTGAGGACGAGAATGCGGTCGGCCATGCGGGCCGAGCCAAGTCGGTGGCTGATCAGCAGCGCGGTGCGGCCGACGAGCAGTTCGCCGAACTGCCGGTACACCTCGGCCTCGGCCATGGGGTCCAGCGCCGCGGTCGGCTCGTCGAGGATCAGCAACTCGGGCTGGCGGATGAATGCGCGGGCAATGGCCACGCGCTGCCACTCGCCCCCGGAAAGCCCTTGTCCGCCGTCGAGGACGTGTCCCACCGGAGTGTCGTAGCCGTGGGGCAGGCGCGCGGTGATGGCATCGACTCCGGCTCGCCGCGCTGCTTTTTGTACCACTGCTGGATCGGGTGGCAGCCACGCCGGCCACAGGTCGGCTTCTTGGTCGCTATCACCGCTGCCGAGGGCACCGATGCCGATTGATTGGGAGGCGGTAAGTTCAAAGTTGAAGAAGTCTTGGAACGCGGCACTTACTGCATTCGCAAGGCTCGTTCGGTCGATCTCGTCGTAGTGGACTCCATCGACGGTGATCTCGCCCTCTGTTGGTTGGTACAGGCCCAGTAGGAGCTTGGCGACGGTTGATTTTCCCGCGCCGTTCTCGCCGACGAGGGCCACCCGTTCTCCGGGTTTGAGGTGCAGGCTTACGCCTCGCAGGACGGGACGGGAGGTCTCGCCCTCGGTGGCGTCCGTTGCCGGATAGGCGAACCAGACGTTTTCGACGGCAAATCCCTCGCGTAGCGGTTTGGGGAAGGGCTGGGTTGGTTCGCGGGCGGCCGGTGGTTGTTGCAGCCAGGCACCGGCCGTCTCGGGCAGGTCGAGAAACTCGCGCACATAGCTGATTTCAGTGCTTTGGTTTTGCAGTTCCCGCGAAGAATGGCCAAGGCTGGAACCGGCTCTTAGCATGTCGTCCACGCCCCGGAACAGAGCGACAAAGCGGCCGGGCGTGAGGAGCCGGTCGCCGAGAAAATAGGCCAGCGCAACGGCGACACCGGCCGAGATGCTGAAACGCAAACAGGTGATGGGAAGGCCCCCGCGAACCTGTTGCTGCTGTTGTCGCCAGAGTTGCTTTCGCAATGTTTGGCGCATGGCTCGCCACCGCTGGCTCAGCGTCTGGCGGAGGGCAAAAAGGCGCATCTCTTTTTGTTCGCCCCGCCCAGTGAGGATCCGATCGACGTAGCTGGCCCGGCGCATTTCCTCGGTCTGGCCATAGGTGAAGCTCATAAACCGCCGGCTTTGTTCAATCGCCAGCCGGATTTGCGGTACCAGTACGATTAGAAGAGTCAGTGAGATCCACAGAGAGACCGGGACGAACATGGCTGTAATGGAGAGGACTCGGATGCCGGCCTGGAATAGGTGCATGGCCGCGAAGAAGAACCGATCGAGCTTCAGGCCCGGATTTTTGGCGCGTTCCAAGTGATCATAAGACGCGCTCACCTCAAAGAAGACGAGCGGCAGCCTCGACGCCTTGGCCAGAAAGCGACGGCCGAGCGCGTGTTCGAGGTTCTGTTCTAGCCGCAGATGGAGCGCGTCCCGAATCTGCCACAGCACATCGCTTGTGAGTAGGAGTACAAGTCCGAATGCTATAAGCCACGGCAGAGTTTGTTCAAAGCCAGCACCCCCTGCATCGGCGGAGGTGACGACGGTGTCGATGAGGTGCTGAGTGATGTAGATGAGTAGTGCGGGCTGGAGACCTAGGAGTATTTGCACGGCGACGATGCCCAAGGCCGGGGCCCGCCCGTGTGCCCAGATGTGGACGAGGGTCCAGCGCAGGTTGGTCCATATAGCCGTCGCGTTCGTGCGCCGGTTCCAGAACTCGGGATCGCTCCTCGACAAGGTTCCTCCTTAGCTGAAAAGCGGGAGTTATCGCGGTAGTACGGTCACTTCTAGTTCGTCAATGACGACAGCCCCTTCGGGGAGGCCGGAGAACAGCAAGCGGACGCCGAGGGCATTGGTGCCGTCGCGTATAGGTGGCGACGACAGATCGATAATACAGGTCGTATGCGCAGGGAGCGGCCGCCCTTGATTTGGGTGCCGTCCGTCGCTGTGCCAGATGTGGCGCACGCTGTCGGCGGGGATGGGCGTACCGTTGATATCGACCGCAATGCGGTCGTATGGTCCCAAACCCGTAGCGCGGAAGAACAGCTTGGCGAAGACGATCTCGTCGAAGTTTTCGTACAGGCGAAAATGATACTGCCCATAAGGTTGCTGCTCCGTCCGCTCGAGGAGGATCTTATCGTCTCTGATAATTCCACCCGCGGTCTTACCTGGGGATCCAAAAGCCGTCGAGCCGCCCCACATGGGATGAAAGAGATAGTGCCGAGCGCCCCCGGCAATTTTGGCCGGATCCCGCAGTTCCCGCAGGTAGCTAAGGGCCAGAGGATACATGGCCTCTGATCCTGGATCGCGGGTCGCTTTCCAGAAGGCATCCCAGTGCATCTGAAAGTTGTACATGGAGACCCCGTCGGCCCCTTGGCGGGCAAACGAATGGGCCAAGGCGCGGTAGTTTTCGAGTGTCAGCGGCGGCCCCGTGCGGTCGAGGTTGGCGCAATAGGGGAGGAGGCCGGGGATGAGTTCGCACTTGGTGTCCTTGGTGAGTTGGCTGAATTCTTGGTGTGGGGCGTTGCAATCCGAATACATGGCGTCTTGGGGAGCGACGTAGTTGATGAGCGCTTCCGCTATCCAAGTGGGCACGTCGAGACCGCAGTTGTGGCACTCCTCTAACGTCTCCGGGACGCGGACCCCCAATTGCAGGTCGCGGCCCCGGCTGCTGCCGGCTTGGTCGAGCATGTCCCGCACCCGCTGGATCAATTCAGTCATAAGCGGTTGGCGCTCGTGCGCTAGGCTTCTATCGCCTTGGGGAGCCGGAAAGTAGAGACCTTCGCGGAAGACCAACTCAAGTCCATCGACGTCGAATTGATCGACGACTTCCGCCATCACTGAAAAGAGGTAATCGCGCACCGCGGCGAAGGTGAAATCCATCCTGTTGCCGGGAACGAAGGCCACGCCTTGCGGCATCTCCGCAATTTTCCACTGGGGGTTCTTGTGAAGAAACATCCCCCCTTGGTCGGGTGCGCCGTGGCTGTCGTTCATGCGAAAACCAGCGAGGAAGTTCATCCCGTGTTTGCGGGCTTGGTCGAGCATCACCTGCAGCGGCATGATCCCATCGTCCATCATGGGAATAAAGCGCCGGTGCTGGGGACGGGCGTCGTACTCGAAGCGCGGGGAGCGAAAGTACAAGGTCCAGCCGGCGTTATAGACCTCTTGGATAAAGGTATCGGGCCTGTTGACGGCGACGTTGTCGATTATGCGCTGCAGCTCCTCTGGCTTGGCGGGGTGTGAAGTGATGAGGGGACGCGCCTTGCCCGGGTCAAAATCGTAATTGGCATTGCCCGAGGGGTCGCTGACGTAGATGAGCCTCCATTTGTCGTGCGGCATCTTGTCCTCCATGGAAAGTGCGAAGCAGAGAGGGCGGAAATCTCTCGCCTTTAGGCCGAGCAAAGTTTATTTTTTGTAAAAATCCAGCAATTGCTTGAAAGGACAATCAGACTATGAAAGGTATCCAATTCCTAGTCGACGAACACGGCAACGCGAAATCGGTCCTCATTGACCTTGAGGAGTGGGGTGAGTTGTGGGAAGACATATACGATGGCATGATTATCGAGACCAGACGAGGCGAACCCACGATTCCATGGGAAGTACTGAAGGCGGAAATGGAGGCAGAGATAGAACGGCAGAGGAGCACGGATGGCTGAACGATACTCCGTTCAGTTTACCTCTTCTGGTGCTAGGGATTTTCGCAGATTACCCTTGGATGTAAGGAGACAAATCACCTCTGCAGTGGATAACCTCTTAGCAAATCCACGTCCGTCCGGTGTTCGTAAGATTCAGGGATATGAGCGGCATTATAGGATTCGCGTTGGTCGATATCGCGTCATCTATGAGATTGATGACGCCGCAAGAATGGTTAGTGTTAACCATGTAGACCATCGCCGCGCTGTATATCGCTCTTTGTAGCAAGATTCAGGTGTCTCGGCGGGACTGGCACCAACTACCGACTGCACCGCGATGTTTGGTGGAGCTGATCGGGATCGAACCGACGACCTCAGGCTTGCAAAGCCCGCGCTCTCCCAGCTGAGCTACAGCCCCATATCCAAGGTGTAAAAAATTAAGTTAGTGGCTGCACCGCGTCAACGCGGCTACGCATAAGCGAAAGGTAAAACATGGCAGATCCAGTTGTAGTTAGCGCCCGGCGTACAGCCACAGGCCGTTTTGGCGGTGCACTGCAAGACGTGACGGCCGCGGAATTGGGCGGCAAGGTGCTCGCTGCTGCCCTCGCAGAGTGCCAAGTGGAAGCGAGCGAAGTGGATGAGGTGTTGATGGGCATGGTGTATCAGGGTGGGGCCGAGGCCAATCCGGCGCGCCAGGCGGCCATCGCTGCTGGTCTGCCGTACGAGGTGCCATCGATGACGGTCAACAAGCTCTGCGGCTCGGGGCTGAAGGCGGTTGCGCTGGCCGCCCAGAGCCTACGAGCCGGCGAGGCCGAGGTAGTGCTGGCAGGGGGCATGGAGAACATGAGCCAAGCACCCTACGTCCTGCACGGAGGGCGGTGGGGTCAGCGACTAGGGCACGGCCAAGTCGAGGACATGCTATTGCTCGATGGGCTGTGGGATTGTTTTTACGACTGCCACATGGGGGTTACGGCCGAAAACTTGGCCGCAGAATACGGGATTACCCGCGATGAGCAGGACCAATTCGCCGCGCGAAGTCAACAGCGGTGGGCCTGCGCCCAAGAGCAGGAGGCGTTTAAAGGTCAGATCGTGCCTATCTCCATCGCGCAAAAAGGTGGAGAAACCGTCTTTGCAACAGATGAGCATCCGCGCCCTGGGACTACCGTCGAGCAGCTAAGTCAGCTCAAACCGGCGTTCAAAAAAAATGGGACTGTGACCGCGGGCAATGCTTCGGGAATCAACGATGGGGCTGCCGCGTTGTTGTTGATGACTGAAGAAGGGGCCAAGGCGCGCGGGTTGGTGCCGCTGGCCTATCTTCGGGGCACGGCTAGTGCTGGCGTCGATCCCCGCATTATGGGCATCGGCCCGGCCCCAGCAATCCGCAAGCTGTTGGCTCAGACTAAGACCCGGCTCGAAGATGTGGATCGGATCGAACTCAACGAAGCGTTTGCTGCCCAGAGCTTGGCTGTGGGGCGAGAGTTGGATTGGGACTGGGATAAGGTCAACGTCCAAGGCGGGGCCATTGCTCTCGGCCACGCGGTCGGTGCCAGCGGCGCGCGCATTGCCACCACGCTTTTGCACCAGATGCAGCAGCATAGCGTCAGGCTGGGTATAGCTGCACTGTGCATTGGCGGGGGGATGGGCATTGCCGCGCTCTTTGAACGAGCGGAATAAGCGCGGGCTGGGCGCGGCGCGTCTCGTTCGTCCGCCGACTGCACCCGCCTGCGCCCGCGCACATTCCTTGCTCAAGCCGCTTGGAGGGCGGTTTCTTGCTGCGCGTTTTGCTCCGGCATGTCTTCTGCATCTCTTTCCAGAACTTGCAGGTTGCGCACCTGCACTTGGACGCGGAAGCGGGGCTGGTCGTCGCTGTCGCGCCAAGAGTGGCTTTGCAGGCGGCCGGTGATAAAGACTGGCGTGCCCTTGTGCAGGCGTTTGGCCAAGGTCTCGGCGGCTTTCTGCCAGAGGACGATGTCGAAGAAGGAGGTCTCCTCTTGCCATTCTTGATTGCGGTCGCGATAGGAGCGGTTGACGGCGATCCGTCCCCGCAGGCGCGCGGCACCGTTGTCCATGAAGCGGAAGTCGGGGTCTTGCACCAAGCGGCCGCTGAGGGCGACTTGGTTGATGTTGGGCATCCGTAAGGTCGGCATGGGGTTCCTCCTGAAAGATGAACGTGGATGAATGGGTGAGGGTCCGTTGGCGGACCGCGTGGCTAGGTATTAGCAGAAAGTGTGCCAGCGAGCCGCTTGGGTGCCCAATAGCTTGTTCGACAATTTGTTACGTAGATTGTTTGATGAGCCGCCATAAGTGGCCATTGCCCCAAATGGGATACACTAATGAGTAACGGAGGAAACGCGAAGATCCTAGCACAGCACTTTACCCCCCCAGCAGTCGCGCAGTTGGTTTGGGACGCAGTGCGTACACTTGCGGGAAAAGAGTTGGGGGCTGGAGCGCGCGTGATTGATCCAGCAGCGGGCGAAGGAGCGTTGTTGGGCGTTGTCGGACGAGCCTATCAGACCACGGGCATTGAGATTGACGCGGGGCTAGCCGAGCAGGGACGCAGCCAAGCGGATCGCTTTTACACCGGCGACGGCTTGCTCGGCACCTTGCCCGAGGTGGCAGATGAGACGTTCGATTGCGTGTTGGCCAATCCGCCTTTTGGCAAGTTGGGGCCGATGTTGCCCTTGTTGGGGACCGATGGCCCCGGTCGGCTCGCCCAGCACTTTGAACTGCTCGATGGACAAAAGCAGATGCGCTCCTTCCCGGTGGAGTTGCTTTTTGTCGAGCGCGCGCTGCAACTGACCCGGCCCGCTGGTTGGATGGCTCTGATATTGCCCGAGGGATTTCTCGCCAATGCCCGGCGGCAGTCCGCGCGCGACTGGTTGTTAGCGCACGCTGAGGTGCGGGCTGTCGTCGCCCTGCCTGGAGCCTTCAACAAGGTGCAGACGGCCTTGGTAGTATTGCGCCGCAGCAAGCCACTGGCCCGGACCAAGGCGCGGCTGATCGCACCAGTCGGGAAGAGGCCGAGCGAGCAGTACGCGCAGCACGTCCGGCTCTTACTCAGTGCGTCGGCTCGCCGTGCGCCAGAGGCCGCACTTCTGAGCGTAGGACAGCGCGCGTTGCGCGCCCAGCGTTGGGATCCGCGCTTCTGGCAGGGGCGCGCTGCCGTGCGCCGCTTGGCGGGCCGCTTGCGGTTGGTTCCGTTGGGGGAGTACATCTGCCATTTGACGTATGGGCCAATTATTACGGGCAGCCGTCCTCAGCACGTAGAGGCTGGAGTGCCGGTCATCCGGCAGGGCAATATCGCCGAAACCGGGCTCGACGAGCGCGCGTTGTTGTGCGTCGCGCCCGCAGGGGCGCACGATCCCCCGCGCAGCCGCGTGCGCCCCGGAGACTTGCTGTTGTCGCGGTCTGGGGCCGGGGCCTTGGGGCGGAATCGCCTCGCGGTGTATTTGGGGGGCAAGCCGGCCAATGTGGGTTGTTTTGTCGATTTGATTCGCTTGGAGGGACTCAATCCGTTTTACGCTTGGTTTTTCTTTAAGACGCGGCTGGGACGAGAGCAGATCGCCGCCTACGCCAACGGAGTGGGCACGCCGAATATCAGCTTTGGCGAAATTCGCGCGTTGCAGATTGCGGCCTTGCCCATGGCTTATCAGGACGGGCTCGAAAGGCGCTATCGGGAGCAAGTGTGGCCGCTGCACTGCCGCCGCGAGCGAGCCGACATCCGCGCCGAGGCCGAGCGGTGCTTCCGCGCCATCGTCGGCGATCTAGAAGACTACCTACAGACGCGACACCAATAGGTCGTTCGTTCCCACCTAGCTCTGTCGCCAATGCCCAGCGAATCGTATTATTAATACCATGTCTGATCTCAAGCACACCAACCGCCTCGCCGTCGAATCCAGTCCTTACTTGCGTCAGCACGCCCACAATCCCGTCGATTGGTATCCCTGGGGTGAGGAGGCGCTGGCTGCGGCTCGGGCCGCCGACCGGCCCATCTTGCTCTCAGTGGGGTATTCGGCCTGTCATTGGTGCCACGTCATGGAGCGCGAATCCTTTGAAAACGAACAGATCGCCCAGCGCATGAACGAGCACTTCATCAACATCAAGGTCGATCGCGAGGAACGGCCCGATGTCGATGAGATTTACATGACGGCCGTGCAGGCCATGACCGGCCAGGGGGGCTGGCCGATGACGGTGTTTCTGACGCCGGATTTGCAGCCCTTTTACGGCGGGACGTACTTCCCGCCCGAAGACCGTCACGGGCGGCCGGGCTTTCCGAGGGTGCTGCAAGCGATAGCGGATTACTACCGAGAAAACCGCGCCGGCGTCGCCGAAAAAACCGCCGAACTGATGCGTGCGCTCCAGCAGCACGCCGAGTTTTTGACGCCGGGCGGCGTCCCCGGAGAAGAGGTTCTCGACGGGGCCTGTGCGCAGCTCAAATCCACGTATGACGTTAGGTTTGGCGGATTTGGCGGCGCGCCCAAATTTCCGCCGAGTATGAGCTTGTCCCTGCTGCTGCGGCGCTATGTTAGACGGGGAGACCAGCGTGCGCTAGAAATTGCTGAACACACGCTCAAGCGCATGGCTAGGGGCGGGATGTACGACCAGCTTGGCGGGGGTTTTCACCGCTATTCGGTAGATGAGCGCTGGCTAGTACCTCACTTCGAGAAAATGCTCTACGACAACGCCTTGCTGGTGTGGACGTATCTCGAAGCCTATCAGGCGACTCAAGACGAATTCTACCGCGAAGTCATCGAGCACACCCTTGGCTATGTGCTGCGCGAGATGACGCAGCCCGAAGGCGGCTTCTACGCAGCGCAGGACGCAGACAGCGAGGGCGAAGAAGGCCTGTTTTTTACTTGGCTCTTAGAGGAGATTGAGGATTTGTTAGGCGAAGAAGACGCCGCGCTTTTTGCCCGCTATTACGGCGTTGTGCCCGAGGGCAATTTTGAGTACGGGCGCAATATCTTGCACGTGGAAAACGAGCTAGAAGGAGTTGCGCACTTCCTCAAGGTAGAACCAGAGCGGCTGGCGCAAGTCGTAGAGCGTGGGTGCGAGGTGCTGCTGGCGGCGCGGCAACAGCGCGTTGCTCCCGGGCGCGACGACAAAATTCTGACGGCTTGGAACGGGCTGATGATCAGCGCGATGGCCCGCGCCTATCAGGTTATCGGGGAGGATCGTTATTTGAGAGCGGCTGTCGAGGCGGCCGACTTTATTTTAGAACGCATGGTCTGCGACGGGCGTCTCCTGCACACTTACAAGGACGGTCGGGCGCGGATTCCGGCCTATCAGGACGATTACGCTTGTCTCGTCAACGGCTTGCTCGACCTGTATGAGGCGAGTTTTGAGTTGCGTTTCTTTGCCGCCGCCGAGCACTGGGCCGCCGAGATGGTTGCGCGGTTTTGGGATGAGGAGCATGGGGGGTTTTTCTATGCGGGGGCCGAGGCGACCGACTTGATCGTGCGCACCAAGAACCCATTTGACAACGCCACGCCTTCGGGCAACTCCATGGGTGCGTCGGCGCTTTTGCGCTTGGGGGCGATGAAGGGCGATCAGGCGCTGTGGCAGCGGGGCGAGCAGACGCTGGTCCTCTTCGAGCAGTTATTGCGCCGCGCTCCAGCGGCAGGAGCGCAAATGCTCTGCGCACTCGACTTCTACTTGGCTAGGCCCACGGAGGTTGCTTTGGTGGGGAACCAAGATGAATGCCGCACTTTTGCCGCCGCACTGCACCGGTGCTTTGTGCCCAATAAGGTCGTGTTAGCTGCTGGCGTTGGGGCGGGTGAAGCCGAGGCTGCGTTGCCGCTGCTGGAGGGGAAGCTGGCGGTTGGCGGTCGGGCGTACGTGTGCCGCGACGCGACCTGCTCGCGGCCGCTGTCCACGGCTGCGGACTTGGTGGAGCAGCTAAAGGCCGAGGGATGAGCAAGCGCAAGACCGCAGACAACATGTTGCAGTTGGTGGGGGACACGCCGCTTGTGCGCCTCTACCGCGTCGCGCCGGCCAACGGCAGCCAGCTCTACGGCAAACTTGAAGCGCGCAACCCCACTGGCAGCGTCAAAGACCGCATCGGCGTTAGCATGATCCGCGCGGCCGAGGCGACCGGCCAGCTCAAAAAAGGCATGACCATCGTCGAACCTACCAGCGGCAATACTGGGATCGCACTGGCGCTGACCGCGGCCGTACTGGGCTACCGGCTGGTGTTGACCATGCCCGAGAGCATGAGCTTGGAACGGCGGCAAGTCATGGCCAGTTACGGCGCAGAGATTGTGCTGACGCCCGCGGCCGAAGACATGCCCGGGGCTATCCGCAAAGCCGAAGAGTTCAAGGCCGCCGATCCCGAGGGCGTGTTTATTCCCCAACAATTTTCTAACCCGGCCAACCCGGAGGCCCATCGCCGCACCACGGCCGAGGAAATTCTCGCGGCTACCGGAGGTGAACTAGACGCCTTTGTCGCTGGGGTGGGGACTGGTGGTACCATAACTGGCGTTGGGGAGGTACTCAAGCAGGCCGTGCCAGATGTGCGCATAGTAGCGGTCGAGCCTAAGCGCTCGGCTGTACTCTCGGGGGGCGCAGCCGATTTGCACGGTATTCAGGGGATTGGCGCGGGTTTTGTGCCCGAAGTCCTCGATCGGGAATTGATCGACCAGATCGTGCAGATAGACGACGACGAGGCTTTTCACTGCACCCGCCGCTTGGCTCGCGAGGAAGGATTGCTGTTGGGGCCTTCGTCTGGGGCCAATGTGGCTGCTAGCTTGCAGGTGGCTAATGGTCTAGGTCCAGAAGCCCGGCTGGTGACCATGCTTTGCGATACGGGATTCCGCTATTTCAGCGTTGATGGGTTTATCGAATCAGTGGAGTCAGCGCAGGAGTAACATCTTCGTCGTTTGGCGCACCGTGCCAGCGCGCATGATGAGCAAGTAGGTGCCGCTGGATAGCGTCCGTCCTTGATCGTCTTTTCCATCCCAATGAATCTGATGCGTCCCCGCTTCCCGCTGCTGACGCAAGAGAGTGCGCACAGCTTGGCCGAGGACGTTGTATATGCGCAGTTCGACCGGGGTCGCGGCGGCGAGTGTGTAGGTAATCTGCGTCGAGCCGTTGAAGGGATTGGGGAAGGCCGGCGCTAGGGCGAAGTGGGTCGGGTGTTGGGACTCGATGGTGGGCCAAACCGGCTGTGTCAGCGCGATGCCGCGTGGATTCTGGCCGGTTGCGTAGTGGCCGACAACGGAGTCGCGCACGGCATCGACGATGTGGATCTCATTGGAAAAAGAACTGGTGACGTACGCCTGCGTGCCGTCGGGCGAAAAGGCAATGGCCCGTGGATTGCGGCCGATGGCGAGCCTTTTGCGCAGGGTTCCGCTGGCCACATCGACGACTAGGAGGGAGCCTTCTTCGTACGCGGTCAAATAGAGCTTGCGGCCGTCGGGGCTAGGCGCGATGGCAAAGGTGCCGCTGACGCCTAAGTCGATGGTGCGCGCGACGGTTGCGCCATCGGCGTCGATGGCAGTCAAGCGGCCCGTGTCCATGCTGGTTACGTACAGCGTCTTGCCGTTGGGTGCGAGCGCGAGCGAGCGCGGCTTCGGTGGCACTGGGATGCGGCCAGTTATGCGGCCTTGCGGCGAGAGGACGAGGACTTGGCGGCCAGCGATGTCGGTGGTGAATACCTTGTCGGCAGTAGCGGCAATGCCGTATAGTCCTTCACTCGTGTCGGCGATCTCAACGGTGCGCGCTTGGCCCGACTCAACATCGACAATAGTCAGCGCATTCGTGCCCGAGTTGGTCGCGTAGAGCGTTTTGCCGTCGGGCGCAAGGGCTAGGTCGAGGGGCTGGACCGCGGTCTCGATATGCGCTTGGACTTGGAAGGTTGCGGTGTCGATGATGCGGAGGTCGTTCGACGAGAGGTTGGACACGAAGAGTTTGTCACCGGCTAGGATCATTTGGATCGGCTCGTCGCCGACGGGGATGCGCGCTAGCTCACGGCGGGTGCCCGTATCGACCACGCCGATGGCGTCGTCGCCGCGCAAGGCAGTAAAGGCCAGTGGGGCTCCGGTCAGTTCGACGACGGTGAAGTCGAGCCAAGCGTCCGCATAGGGAAAGTACGAGACCTTGCCGTCGGCACCGCGGGCCTCGACCTGATAGGCGATACGCGTGCCAACGCGCTGGCCGGGAATTTGGGCGACGAAGAGGCTGTCTTGCTGCTGCATTTGCAAGTGCTGTATGCTCCCGTCGTCAATCTGATAGAGGAGCCACACGCTGGCGGCATCGCGGGCTGCGACGCGCACTGGATAAGGACCTTGGGTATCGGGGGTATTGGAGACTATGGCTATGGGGACTATGAAGGGATAGCCGGGCACGGCAAAATCGGTGATGAAATCGACATCGCCGATGTGCTGGGCCGCGGCCAAGTCGAGGATGTGGGCATAGGTGTTATCACGGGCGTTGTCGTAGAACTCCGTGGGGAATCCAGTGGCAAAATCAGTGAAAATACCGCCGAAGTTTTCTTCGTTAATCGCCCCGGCAATGGGCGCGAGACTCAGGCGGTAGTGGCCTGGGGTCAAGCCGTGCAGCCGGTAGTGTCCGACCGTGACGGCGTTTGGGTCGGCACCCGAGACGGTGCTGAACAGT
Organism: Candidatus Latescibacterota bacterium; assembly: GCA_022825185.1. The sequence goes on from JAJDYK010000294.1 coordinate 18,894, forward strand.
TCACCGGAGTCGAGGTTTTCGGCCATGATGTGCGTGCCGAAGAGTGGCTGTTGGTCGAAGTCGCGGACTTGGCCGGCGATGCTGCCGACGCTGTCTTGGTAGCCAACAGCCGGATAGAGGAAGCTGACGCCAGCGATGTCGTCGGGTTCGAGGCTTTGCGCTTCGCCGGAGTCGTAGCTGTGGTTGAAGGGGTTCATGGTCGGGCGGATATGCGGGGGGCCGTCGAGGGGAGTGTGTTCAAGCCCGAGCAGGTGGCCGATTTCGTGGACGGCTACGTCTTTGAGATTTATCCAATTGCCGGGCTGAACAAATAGACCAGCGGAAAAGCGGAAATCGCGCCCGTTAAAGATGATGTCTGCGTCGGTGATTTGGCCGGTCGCAAAATGGGACTGGATGCGAGTTATGGCGATGACGCCGGTTTCGGGAGGGGCATCTAGATAGCGCCCTGTCTCGTCGAAGTAGATCAGGTTGCGCCTATCTCTTTGTATTGGGACGCTGCTTTGGGTTGTGCCCTGATCGACAAATTCCACCCGTGCCGTAGTCACGTCGCTCCAGACCTGAAAACTCTCGCGGATCAGCGCATGGGTCTGAGCAGGGGATAGATCGTCGGAACCAGCGGCGTGGAGGACAAAGGAAATGCGGTCGGGGCGGCTCCAGGTCTGCTGGACTTGGTTGCCAAATCGGGATTCAAAGGTCTGGATGAGAAAACCGTGGCTGGGCATGGCGACGAGCAGGCCGCCGAGCAGTAGGCTGCTAGCGCGCATCGCGTGTTGGGTCTTCAGTCAGGGTGCGCACCCGCGCTAAAAACTGATCGAGCGGCATACCTTGGACGGGTTCGTCGGGCGGTGCCTTTTTGGAGGCGCTATGCGACTCGGTGTGCAGTGCAAGGCCGTTTAGTTCTTGAAAAACGCGTGGTTTATTGGCAGCGCTGCGCTTGATGGCAAAGTGTCCTTGAGCCAGTCCGACCGACCAGGAGTGTCCCAAGGCGTTCGCCGCGGTGAGAAAGAGCACGGCCTCGTCACCAGGGGCGAAGATGGGCATGCCGACGATGCGGGTAACAGTGCCTTGCAGATGTCCGCCGGGCAGGTGCAATTCCAGTTGCGCGATCGCTGGCCCTTTGATGGCTTGGGAGATGGAGAACACATAGCGGGTATAGATCTGCCCGCGCACCCATTGGGGCTGAGCTTGGCGACAGACCCCGACGACGACGCGTTCGGCGTTGGCCGTCAAGGCCGCTAGGTCGAAGCGCTGGACTGTCGTGGCTGCCAGCGGAGTGGTCAGCCAGACTAGACAGAATGCAATGCGTGCGATCATTGCGCCTATCTCCTCGCTCTTTCGGAGATGTTGGTTTAACATATCTTATTTATAGAATATAGGATAATAGACTCTATGGGGTCGATTCATTGACACTTACGTTCACGTCAAGTACATTGCTTGCCAGAACTTCGCAGCGAAGGATGTCTCCATGCAAATAGGGGATTTGGCCGCCAAGGCCGGGGTTACACCGCGCACGATTCGCTACTATGAAGAACTGGGAATCGTCGAGCCAGAAGAGCGCACCGCGGGCGGGTTTCGCCTGTATTCGGAAGCGCAATTGCGCCGCTTGCAAATCGTCCAAAGCCTCAAGGATCTGGGGTTCGAGCTAGAACACATTCGCGTGTTCTTCAATCTGAAGCACTGCAACGAGTCGGGCGGCGGCTTGGCGCGCGAGCTCGTCGAGCATCTGACTGAGCAAGAGCGTCGGATCGACGAGCGCATCCGCCAGTATTCGCTGATGAAGGAGCGGAACCGGCGGGCCATTGAAATTCTCAGTGGTTGTTTTGGCTGTACGGTCAAGGTAGTAGAGCGGGATTGTCATCACTGCGAGGTCTATCGGCGGCACGACGAGGTGCCCGACCTCATCGAATGTGCCATTTACGAATCTTGAGGGGAAATATGGTAACTATAACGGAAGCCGCAGCCGAGAAAATCAAGGACTTGCTCAGCGAACAAGGCAACGAGGGGCATGGGCTGCGCATGGGCGTGATGGGTGGAGGGTGTTCGGGGTTCCAGTACAAGCTCGATTTCGAGGAAAATGCCGGCGACATGGACCACGTATTTGAGATAGACGGCGTCAAGATATTCATCGACATGAAGAGCAGCCTTTATCTCAACGGCGTGATCCTTGACTACCACGACGGGTTGATGGGGGCGGGTTTTAAGATCGAAAATCCCAACGCCCGCACCACCTGCGGATGCGGTGAGTCCTTTAGCGCCTGAGCGACGAGCCGTGCAAATTCCAGTCTATATGGACAACATGGCCACCACGCCGGTGGACCCGCGCGTCTTGGCGGACATGTTGCCGTACTTCGGCACGCACTTCGGCAATGCGTCCAGCAAGACCCACGCCTTTGGTTTGGCCGCCGCCTCCGCGGTCGAAAAGGCGCGAGAAGAGGTCGCCGGATTAATCGGCGCGCGCGCTCAGGAGATCGTCTTTACGGCCGGAGCTACGGAGGCCAACAATTTGGCCATCAAAGGCGCGGTGCAGATGGTGCCTCCTGGAGCACACATCGTCACCTGTGCCACTGAGCACAAGGCCGTCTTGGAGTGTTGCCACACCTTGGAGCAGCAAGGGGTAGAGGTGACTTATTTATCGGTGGACCGCTACGGTCAGATTGACCTCGACCAACTCGCGGCGGCTATCACGCCGCGGACGGCTCTTATCTCGCTCATGGCTGCCAACAACGAGATTGGGGTCTTGCAGCCGTTGGAGGAAATCGGGCGGCTGGCCCGCGAGCGCGGCGTCTTGTGGCACTGCGACGCAGCCCAAGCCGTTGGCAAGGTGCCGCTCGATGTGAAGGCGCTCGGCATTGACCTGCTTTCGGCCTCTGGCCACAAGCTTTACGCTCCCAAGGGCGTCGGTTTTCTCTACGTGCGTTCGCGCAAGCCGCGCGTGCGCTTGCAGGCCCAAGTCGAGGGCGGCGGGCAGGAACGCGGCCTGCGCGGTGGAACCCTCAATGTGCCGGGCATCGTCGGTTTGGGCCGTGCCTGTCAGTTGGGGCGCGAGGAAATGCCTGTGGAAGCGGCGCGACTGGTGCAAATGCGGCGGCGGTTGTGCGCCGGGCTGGAGGCCGCGCTTGGCCCCTTGGTCGTCAACGGCCATGCGGAAGAGCGCCTGCCGGGCAATCTCAACGTGAGCTTTCCCGGAGTAGAAGGAACCGAATTGCTTTTGGGATTGCGCGAGATCGCGCTGTCTTCGGGTGCGGCCTGTTCATCGCGGACGAGCGCGCCCTCGCACGTCCTCAAAGCCATCGGTGCTAGCGACGATTTGGCGCGGGCTTCTCTGCGCTTTGGGTTAGGGCGTTTTAATACGATGACAGAAGTAGAATTTGCCATTGACCGCACTGTTGCTCAGGTCGAGCGCTTGCGCGACTGTGCATTAGCAATCGAGGAGAGAATATGACTGTTACATCCAATCAGCTATTAGAGAGCATAAAGGCCGAAATCGCCGAAGTAACTCCGGCTGAGGTCCAAGCGGCCCTCCAAGCTGGCCGGCCGGTTCACGTCATAGATGTGCGCGAGCGGGAAGAGGTCATGGATGGCTATATCCCTGGGGCCGAGTTGATCCCACGCGGTTTTTTGGAGCTCAACGTCGAAGAAGATGTGACCGTAGATCGCGACGCGGAAATCGTGCTCTATTGCGCCGGGGGCAACCGCTCGGCCTTGGCTGCGCGCGATTTGACCTTTATGGGCTACACCAATGCCAAGTCCATGATCGGCGGCATCAAAGGCTGGAAGGACGCCGGCTACGAAATCGAGCAGGGCGGCCTGCTCTCCGAAGAGGACTCGCAACGCTACGCTAGGCATCTTATTCTGCCTGAGGTAGGGGAGAAGGGTCAGCAGCAGTTGCTCAAGGGCCGGGTGTTGCTGGTGGGAGCAGGTGGCTTGGGTTGCCCGACGGCCCTGTATCTGGCCGCGGCTGGCATCGGCAAGATCGGCTTGGTGGATGCCGATGTCGTCGATAAGAGCAACTTGCAGCGGCAAGTGCTGTTCGGCGAGTCCGATCTCGGCCGGCCCAAGGTCGAGGCCGCCCGAGACCGGTTGCTCGAGATCAACCCCGGCATTGAAATACACCCGCACTACGAGCTGCTGACGTCGCACAATATTTTCGAGGTCATGGATGGCTACGACATCGTGGTCAATGGCTGCGACAACTTTCCGACCCGCTATTTGGTCAACGACGCGGCCGTAATGCAGAAAAAGCCCGTGGTTGACGGCAGCATCTTTCGCTTTGAGGGCCAAGCCACTGTGTACGTGCCCGGGGATGGCCCATGCTATCGCTGCCTCTACCCCGAGCCGCCGCCGCCCGGAGAGGTGCCAAGCTGCGCCGAGGGCGGGGTCTTAGGGGTCTTGCCCGGCATCATCGGGCTAGTACAGGCCACCGAGGTCGTCAAGCTGCTATTGGGGCAGGGCACTTCCTTGGTGGGGCGGGTAATGCTCTACGATGCCTTGGAGATGAAATTCCGCGAACTCAAGCTCCGGCGCGACAGCGAGTGCCCAGTATGCGGCGACAACCCGACCGTCACCGAGCTGATTGACTACGAGCAGTTTTGCGGCTTGCCCTCGCACAGCGAGGCCGCAGGTTAAGCTATACTCGCAGTGTTGTTTGTACGGCGCTCCCCGCTACCTAGGGGAGCGCCTTTTCTTTTAGGGAGAATTTGATGGAGCAGACCGAGGCGGGTTTTTTGGCGTTGCCGGATAACCCAGACCAAGATCCGACGTTGGATTGGCGGGAAGTTTTCGGCAACGATCAGCCAGTGGAGGTCGAAATCGGCATTGGCAAAGGGCGCTTTATCATTGACGCGGCTAGTCGCCAGCCCGCAGTGAATTTCGTCGGGGTCGAATGGGCGGTCAAATACTTGCGCATTGCTCGCCAGCGCGCCGTGCGCCGCAACCTCGTCAATGTGCGATTCGCGCATATGGATGCGCGAGAATTCGTCGAGTTTTTCGTGGCCGCTACATCGGTGCGAGCTTATCACATCTACTTTCCCGATCCTTGGCCCAAGAAACGGCATCACAAGCGGCGGCTTTTTAACGAGGCATTTCTACGCGAAGTCGAGCGCACGTTATGCGCGGGCGGCCAGTTGTGGTTAGCCACGGATTACGCCGACTATTTCGACGTCATGCTCGCGGCGCTGGAAACCAGCTCGTGTTTAGTGGAGGTGGATGCGGAGTGGCTGGGGGCGCGGACCAATTACGAAGACAAGTTCCTCTCACAGGGCAAGCCGATTTACCGCCGGGTTATGGAGAAGATGCCGACGTAAAGATACCCGCCGAGTTAAAGCAAAAGGGGTTGGACCACACGATGGCCAACCCCTTTTCTATGTCAATGTGGCAGTAGGGACGAAAATTAAAGAGAGCGGACGGTAGTTGAGGAGCACACAAAAAAGTGTGATATATACACGAATAAGTGTATGAAACAGCTTGAAATGGCCGTATCTATCTGAAAAATAAGGGAAAATTATGCTTGCAGTACCGTTGAGATACATGTATTATTGAGACGTGGTGGAAAGTGGTGGAAAGTGGTGGAACGGGAAATTTGACTTGATACGAGCATCAAATGGCACAGTTTTTCACAGGCAGACACGAGGTTCCCGTCGATGACAAGGGGCGGATTTTTGTGCCGGCGGAGTTCCGCAAGAAGCTGCCTCCAGAAGCCGACGACACGCTCGTGGTGCTGCGTGGGTTCGACAACTGCTTGGTGGCCTACTCCCGGCCCGAGTGGGAAGCGAAAGCCGAACAGCTCTTGCGCCTGCCGACGACCAAACGCGAGGCGCGGGCCTTCATCCGCTCCATGGTTTCGCATGCGGCAGAAGTGAAACTAGACCGACAGGGGCGGACCGGCATCCCACGCAAACTGCTGGCCAAGGCTGGCATCACGAACCAGATGGTCATCATTGGTGCGTTGGACAAATTGGAGTTTTGGAGTCCAGAAAACAGCGATGATTTTCCGCCGATGGAAGATCTTGCCGATAGCTTGGAAGACTTTGCAATAGACCTCTAAACCTTATGAACTATGGCATACCACATCCCAGTCATGGTCGCGGAAGTAGTCGCCGGGCTGGTCGCCGATCCGGCCGGAGCGTACGTGGATGCGACAGTCGGCGGAGGTGGCCACAGTTGGGCATTGCTTCAGGCCCTCAGCCCCGAGGGACGGCTGCTAGCAGTAGATCGAGACCGGGAAGCCGTCGCGGCAGCGCGAGTGAGGTTGGCAGTAGATACGCGAGCCGTCGTGCGGCAAGGCCGCTTTGCCGAATTGAGCGAGTTGCTGGCTCAGGAAGGGATCGAGCCGTTGAGCGGCGTCCTGTTCGACTTAGGAGTTTCCTCGCGTCAGATCGACGCGCCGGCTCGGGGATTCAGCTATCGAGCCGACGGGCCTCTCGATATGCGAATGGATGCGGAAGTTGGCCCAACAGCCGCCGAATTGATCGCGGCGTGCAGCGAGAACGAACTGGCCAAGTTAATTGCTCGCTACGGAGAAGAACGCGCAGCGCGGCGGGTCGCGCGCTCGATCTATCGACAACAGCGGCTCGCGCCCTTGACCACTACGCAGGCTTTGCGGCAGGCCGTAGCGGCCACGCGCCCCCAGATGCTCAACAAGACACTGGCGCGCGTATTCCAAGCGTTGCGCATTGCCGTCAACGACGAGTTGGGGCAGTTGCAGGCGGGGTTGACGGCTGCAGAGGTCGGACTGAAACCCGGTGGCCGACTGGTCGTCTTGGCCTATCACTCCTTGGAGGATCGGTTGGTCAAGCAGCATTTCGCGGCGCTAGTGCGCGGCTGCATTTGTCCGCCGCGCGTACCCATTTGCACCTGCGGGAGGAAACCGTCGTTCAAGCGAGTAGGTCGGAAATTGCAGAGGGCGAGCGAGGTCGAGGTCAAACAAAATACTCGAGCGCGCAGCGCCATTTTGAGAATTTACGAAAAAATCGAGGCAGGCTAATATGAGCAAAGGCGGAATTTCCTGTGTGAAATACGTGCTCCTCATAGGGATGCTGGCTGGGGCGGCCCTCTTCCACGTCTGGCAAAAGGTCGAAATGGCCCGGGTGGTCGGCGGCATAAGCACGGCTGAGACGCAAATAGCTGAGCTCGACAGAGAGCGCACTCAGCTATTGGCGGCTATCGTAGTGCGGAAAAACTCCGGCTTTGTCGAGAAAGTGGCCTTCGGCCAGCTCGGCATGGTCTATCCCTCGCAGACTATAGATGGCATGAATAATGGTGCATTGGCTCATTGGGAAGGAGATTGATGGGGCCACGGCTACAACATACGGGCATTAGTCGGCTGCGCTGGATCGTGATTTTGGGTGCGGTGGCGTGGTTGGGGCTATCTGCACGCCTCATCCAAATCCAGATCTTCAGGCATGAGGCGTACAGCGCCGAAGCCCATGCGCAATATCTTGAGCGCCGCACGCTGAAAGCGAGCCGGGGTCGGGTCGTCGATCGGCGCGGCAACAATTTGGCCGTAGATGTCCAAGCCACGTCGTTTTACGCCTATCCCGATCAGGTTGAACATCCCAAGCGCGTAGCCGCCCACTTCGCTTCCCTGAGCGATAAACGAACCAAGTTCATTGAGCGCCAATTGCGCGGAGATAAGCAATTTATCTATCTGGCGCGTCAGGTGGTTGACGCGGATGTAGGCGCGGTCGCGTTTGCCGGCGTGTTCCAACACCCAGAGACTCGTCGCCAGTATCCCTTAGGGCCGTTGGCCGGCCAACTCATCGGGCACACCAACATCGACAACAGCGGCCGCGAGGGGATTGAGCGAGCCTTCGACGATATATTGCGCGAAAAGGATGGCTCGATAGTGGGATTCGTCGATGCGCGCGGCAAGCAAGTACCCGGGCGTCAGCAACAGCGTGAAGAGCCAGAGCACGGCCGCAACCTGATGCTGACCATTGATGGAGTCTATCAGAGCATTCTAGAGGAAGAATTGCAACGGGCCATCGACGGTTCAAAGGCCCAAGGTGCATTGGGCGTCATTATCGCCCCGCGCAGTGGTGAGGTTTTGGCCATGGCCAACCTGCCGCTTTTCGATCCCAATAAGGCGTCTCGCTCGTCGCCGGAACTCAGGCGCAATCGCGCGATAACCGACGTGTACGAACCCGGTTCGACCTTCAAAGCCATCGCGGCTGCCGCCGTCCTTGAAGACGGGCTGGCCAGCCTGCACGATCGCATCTTTTGCGGGCACGGGACGTTTAGGTTGGCCAATGGCGACACAATCCGCGATATCCAGCCCCACGGCGATTTGCTCTTTGCTCAGGTCTTGGAAAAATCGAGCAACATTGGCACGATCAAGCTGGCGCAGCGGCTGTCGCGGCATCGCTTTTACGAACACATCCGCAACTTTGGCTTCGCGATTCGCACGGGCATTGACTTGCCAGCGGAAACGCCTGGTTTATTGCAGGAGGTCGATCAGTGGTCTAGGCGGTCGCTGGCGACTATTGCCATCGGGCAGGAAATCGGCGCGACGGCCCTGCAACTCGCCATGGCGTACGGAGCCATTGCCAACGGTGGCGTGTTGATGGCTCCGCAGATCGTCGCCGGAACGATTGATTCGGACGGTCGGCTCGACGATCGCGGCGGCCCCCAGCCGATCCGCCGGGTCGTGAGCCGGAAGACGGCGGCGACCCTAAGCGAGGTGCTGACTGGGGTTGTGGAAAGGGGCACCGGGCAAAAGGCCCGCATCGAGGGCGTGGCTGTAGCCGGAAAAACGGGCACAGCTCAGCGCGCCTTAGCTGATGGCAGCGGCTACGACCCCAACGCCAGCATAGCCTCATTCGTCGGCTTTCTGCCAGCCAACAATCCCCAGTACGCGTGCGTGATTATGGTCGAAAACCCCAGCGTAAATGGGTGGGGAGGATCTGTGGCAGCTCCGACCTTCCGCCGGGTGATGAAGCGGATCATCAGCCTGCCTGGCGGCCTGTTGGTCGAGCCAGCAGCCAAGCGTCCGCAGAAAGAGGGGCCGGCCGTGCCCGATCTGCGCGGTATGACCCCAGACATGGCCCGCTTCCAAGCGCAGATGCGGGGGTTGCCGGTGGCCTTTTCCGGCGTGGGTACCGTGGTCGTCAATCAGTCGCCCTTGCCGGGTCGGGCCGGACGCGTAGGGCAGATCAACTGCACGCTGGGCGCAGAAGCCGCCCGCAGCCCGTGGAAAACGCAGCAGGCCCGCCTCGTCGGAAACATTCCAGCCCAGAGTTCGAAAGGTATTTAGTAATGAAATTAAAATACCTACTCGAAGAGCTGCCCGACGCCTGCGTGGAGGGCGACCAAAATATTGAATTAGGGCAGATCCGCTGCGATTCGCGCTGCGTGGAAGAAGGCGACTTTTTCGTGGCTATACGCGGGGGACAGGAGCAGGACCGACACCGCTTTGTCGATCATGCCATCGCCCGCGGGGCCCGCGCCGTGATGGTGGAAGAGCGGATCGATTGTGCCGGTGCGACGCGGGTGCAGGTGGCAGACTGCCGAGCCGCACTGGCTCGAATGGCGGCGCGCTTTTACGCCTTTCCCGGACAAGCGCTGCTCAACGTTGGCGTCACCGGCACCAATGGCAAGACCACCACGGCCTTCCTGCTCAGGAGTGCCCTCGAAGCCGCTGGCCTGCCGTGCGGGTACTTGGGAACCTTGGGATTTTGGTGCAATGGCGAATTGGAGAAGATGGACAATACTACGCCCGAGGCCGTCCAGCTACACAGCTTATTGCGCCGGCTCGTCGATGCTGGCAAGCAAGCAGCCGTGCTAGAAGTGTCTTCTCATGGACTGGCATTAAAAAGGGTGGAGGGCATTCCCTTCCGGGCGGCGGTTTTTACCAATCTGACGCGCGATCACTTGGATTTTCACGGGACTTGGGAGGCGTACTTTGCGGCCAAGGCCCGGCTTTTTGAAAGCCTGCAAGAAGGCGCGATTGCGGTGATTAATGCCGACGATGCCCACGCCGATGAATTGGCTCGCAGGACCGAGGTGCGCGTCGTGACGTATGGCTGTGGCCCGGAGGCCGAAGTGCGATTGCAACGCGCCGACGTTAGCCCGCAGGGAGCGCACCTGTGCTTGGATACTCCAGTTGGTCCTATTGAGGTGCAGACGCATTTGATCGGTCATTTCAACTACTACAATGTTATGGCTGTCGTGGCCACCGGGTTGGCCTTGGGTTTGGATTCCGCTGCTTTATGTCGCGGTTTGGCCGCCCTAGCGGGCGTGCCGGGCCGCTGTGAGCAGATCGCTGAAGGGCAGGATTTCGCGGTCATCGTGGATTACGCCCACACCCCGGATGCGCTAGCAAGGGTTTTGCACGCCGCCCGCGATTTGGGTAGCGGTCGTTTGATTTGCGTCTGCGGCTGTGGTGGAGATCGAGACCGCGGCAAGCGACCCCTGATGGGCCGTGTCGCTGGCGAATTGGCCGATTGGACGGTCTTGACTTCGGACAACCCGCGCAGCGAGGATCCTCAACGCATCATCGACGATATGGCCGCTGGCGTGCCCGACAGTAGCGCGATTCACAGCGAAGTTGACCGCGCACAAGCGATTGCTACGGCTCTGGCCGCTGCGCACAGCGGGGATGTTGTAGTCATTGCCGGCAAAGGACACGAACAGGAGCAGGAACTAGCCGATCGCGTCGTGGCTTTTGACGACCGCGAAGTTGCGCGGCGCGTGCTGCGGAGTATGCACTCTGGGGAAGGGCAGCCGCTATGCGCGCCGTGACCCTGAGCGAGATGGTGCAGTGGACGGCTGCCGACCCGGTCGGGAGCCTCCAGCCGGATTGCGCCCTGCAAGCAGTGGCAACCGACAGTCGGTCCATTGACGAGGGCGAGCTGTTCGTCGCGTTGCGGGGCGAGAACTTCGATGGACACGATTTCGTCGAGGCCGCCTTTGCCCGCGGCGCGTGTGCAGCTTTAGTGGAACGCCACTGGCCAGGGTTGGACCAAGCGGCCTCCGGCCCGCTGTTGGCCGTTGACTCGACGCTGCAAGCGCTGGGCGACATGGCGCGGGCGTATCGGCGGCGCTGGGAGGTGCCGGTGGTGGCCGTCGTCGGCAGCGCGGGCAAGACGACGACCAAGGAAATGATCGCCGCTGTGTTGGGGCAGCGGTACCGCGTTTTGAAAACCATCGGTAGCGAGAACAACGAGATAGGGGTGCCCCGCACATTGCTGCAACTGTCACCGAGTCACGAGGCGGTGGTCTTGGAACTGGCAGCGCGGCGGATAGGGGACATTCGCTACCTGTGTTCAGTTGCCGAACCTACTATTGGGGTTTTGCTCAACATCGGGACTGCACACATAGAATTTTTTGGGTCTGTAGAAGGAGTGGCCAAGGCCAAAGGGGAGCTTCTGGATTATATGGACGAGTCTTTAACGGCTCTCGTCAACGCCGATGACCGTGTCGTGGCTCAGGAGGTAAAGAGGACAAAGGGGAGACTCCTGACCTTCGGTTTTGCGCGTGAGAGCGAGTTTCGTGGGGAGAGGCTCGTACTCGACCAGAAGGGCTGCGGCCACTTCCTTCTACACAATGTTCCCATTGATCTCAATATCCCGGGGCGGCACAATGCGTATAATGCCTTGGCCGCGGCCGCTGTCGGTCGCATCCTCGGCGTGCCTTGGGAAGGGATCCAGCGCGCCCTCGCCGAGTTCGAGGCGGTGAATCAGCGCGGCGAGATCGTGCGCAAAAATGGGATCGCAGTAATCGACGATTGCTACAATGCCAGTCCCGGCTCGGTATCGGCCGCACTCGACCTCCTCGTCGACGTGCCCGGTGCGCGGAAAATCGCCGTACTCGGCGACATGCTAGAGCTCGGCGCGGAGAGCGACCGGTTGCACGCGGTTGTCGGCGAGAAGGCCGCCGAGTGCGCCGATGTCGTCTTGGCTGCCGGCGGCGAAAGCGCGCACTTAGTGGCTGCGGCCCGCGCGGCTGGCATGGCCCAAGACGCGGCTCGCCACTTCGAGCAGCCCGAGCAACTCGGCGAATTCGCTGCAGCGCAATTGCGCCACGGCGACGTAGTCTTAGTCAAGGCATCTCGGGCCATGGCCTTTGACCGAGTAGTAGAGCGCATTCTGCAGCAGTTGAGCTAGCTCGCTCCCACCGAGCACCCGCTCATTACCCCTAGCAACCTAGAGTTCCATTACTGATGATAGCTGTGCAGCGCGACAGCATGTTGGTATTGCTGATTTGCCTGACGCTGGTAGGCTTGGGGCTGGTCATGGTCTATAGCTCTAGCTCTGTTTTGGCCAACGTGCGCTTTGGGGACTCGGGTCTCTTCCTCAAAAAGCAATCCATCCGCGTCTTCATCGGCTTGGTGCTCATGCTCGCGTTCTCGCGGATGCCTTTGCATTGGTGGGCGCGGCTTTCGCGGCCGATCATGCTGTTGGCCCTCTTGTCGCTCTTGCTGGTCTTGGCGTGGGGTCACGGCGCAGCTCAGCGCTGGTTGAGTATTCCGGCTTGGGGCGGGGCCTTGGCCTTTCAGCCGGCTGAGTTTGCCAAGCTGGCGCTGGTGCTCTACTTGGCGGATGTCTTGGTGCGCAAGCGCGACGAGCTACACGACTTTAGTCGCGGGTTTGTGCCTCGTTTGTTGATCGTCGGCTTTGCCCTTGTGCTCATCGTATTGCAGCCCGACTTGGGGACGGCTATTGCGCTAGGGTTGATTGCCTTGATCATGCTGTGGGTCGGCGGAATGCGTTTGTACCACTTGGCCGGAGCTGGGCTGCTCGCGCTATTGGGTATTGGGTTTTCCCTGATGCATTCGAGCTATCAGATGCGGCGCTTGGTCAGCTTCATTGACCCAGAGCGCGACCCGGCTGGCTCCTATCAAGTTTTGCAGTCGCTCTACGGCATGGGCAATGGCGGCCTTTTGGGGGTGGGTTTGGGCAACAGCATGCAAAAAGAGCAATACCTGCCCGAGCCACACACGGATTTTGTGTTCTCGGTCATCGGCGAGGAAATGGGGCTTGTAGGTACTTTGGCCGTCTTGGGACTTTTCGCGGCTTTCTCGTTTTACGGAGTGCGCATTGGGACCCGCGCTGGTGATACGTACGGCTTTTTGGTTGCCATCGGCATTACGGCGATGATCTCGATATACGCCCTGCTCAACATCGGCGTGGTCGTCGGGGTGCTACCCACCACCGGCTTGCCGCTGCCCTTTGTCAGCTATGGAGGCTCGTCGCTGATGGGGAACATGGCAGGAGTGGGCATCTTGCTGGGGGTCGCCCGCACGGCACCCGGACAGCAAGAGGGTTTGGTGCGTTGGCAATGATGAAGACGCTCTTGGACCAATATCGCCGCGTGCACCTCGTCGGCATCGGTGGAGCGGGCATGGAGGGCTTGGCCCGGCTGCTCGCGGCCAAAGGCTGCGTGGTAAGCGGCTCGGATCAGGCCGACTCGCCCAGCGTCGCGCTGCTGCGCCAAGAGGGATTCGCCGTCGCGGTGGGGCACGACGGTCAGCTCGTCCAAGGCGTGGATCTGGTGGTGTATTCGGCCGCCGTCCCGGCTGACAATCCCGAGCGGCAGGCTGCCGCGCACGAGGGCATTCCCACGGCGAGTCGGGCCGAGGTGCTGGGGGAACTGTCCCGCGCACCGTTGACCCTCGCCGTAGCCGGTACTCACGGTAAGACGACGACTGCTTCGATGGCAGCGGCGATCTTGCGCCACGCAGGCCTCGATCCCCAGGTCTTGATCGGGGGTTGGATCAACGGGCGACCGCAAGCCGAGGTGGGAAGTGGTGAGGTCTTTGTAGTGGAGGCCGACGAGTTTGCTGGCGGCTTCTTGCACCTGTATCCGAGTTTGGCCCTCGTGACAAGTATAGACGCCGAACACCTCGATTACTATGGGAGCTTGGAGGCCCTCGAACGGGCTTTCAGCCAATTTCTCGCGCGTCTGCCCTTTTGCGGCCGCAGCGTGCTGGCTGGGGATGGGCTGGTCGGGGAGCGGGTGCTGGCCGACTTGCAGCGCCCCCATCAGACCTATGGCATGGCCGGCGATAACGACTACCGGATCGCCGAGCTCGAAGAGCGGACTTGGGGCAGCCGGTTTGCCCTGTGTTTCGACGGGCAAAAGCTAGGCGAGATCGAATTGCAGGTCCACGGTGTCCACAATGTCCGCAATGCCGCTGGAGCCGCCGCGCTGACTTGTGCGCTACAGGTGGAGTTCGCTGTGATCGCCGACGCTTTGGAGCAGTTTGGCGGGGCCGATCGGCGCTTTCAGCACAAGGGGGAATGCGCTGGCGTGCTGGTCGTGGACGACTACGCCCATCATCCGGCTGAATTAGCCGCGGCCTTGGCCGCTGCGCGGCAGAGTGGTCGCCGAGTAATAGCTGTCTTCCAACCCCATCTGTACTCGCGCACCCGCGACTTGGCGGCAGCCTTTGCCCGCGAGCTAGCGTCGGCTGACTACGTGGTGCTGGCGGCGGTCTATGCCGCGCGGGAAGCCCCGCTGCCGGGTGTGGATTCCGAACTGATTGAGGGAGCCATGCGCGCCAACGGGTACAAAACCGTGGCGTACCTGCCGGATCGAGAGCAACTCGTGGCTCATTTGGTGGATATCTGTCGTCGGGGCGACTTGGTGCTGGTCATGGGGGCCGGCGACATTGGCGAGGTGGCTGGGGAGTTGATCGCGGCTTTGGCCGCTGGAGAGCACTCGTGAACCGCCAGAAGACCAAGGCGCGCAAGAAGCCGCTAACCGTGGGGGAGCGAGGTCAATCCAAGGCCCGCGGGCTTTGGATTGCGCTCTTGATCTTGGCCACGGGTAGCGCCTTGGCGGCCTATCAGGCGGCTACCTACTTTGGCCAAGCCTCCTACTTTGGCCTCAAGGCTATTGAGGTGGATGGGTTGCGGCGGCTCAGTGGGGAGGATGTACGCGTCGCCAGTGGCCTTGCGGCTGGTAGCAACATTTTCGCTATCGACTTGGACGAGGTCGCGCAGCGGCTGGAAGCCATGTATTGGATCAAGCAGGCTCTCGTGGTGCGCAAGCCACCCAACCGGATTGCCGTCGATATCGTCGAGCATCGCCAAGTGGCTTGGATCGATTTGGGCCAAACCTACGGGATAACGCCCGATGGCGTCCTGCTTCCGGCAGGTAGTACGGATGTCCCGCCACGCAATTTGCCCGTCATATCCGGGCTATCCGTCCGCAGCGATTCGCTACAGCCGGGCGTGGCCGTATCGGACTCCGCGCTATTGGCGATACTGCGCTGGTGGGAGGAAGCCACGGTTGCCGATGCGGAATTTTGCCTCAACGTAGCCGGCATCCAGCCGATGTCCGGGGCGAGCATTCGCTTACAGATGGCTGGCGACGGACTCGAAGTACGCTTGCCGGCCAACGAGGCCGCCCACCGGCTCCGCACCATTCGCGGACTGATGCCGCGCGTCCATCAAAGCCATCCCGATCCGGCCTATATCGATTTGCGCTATACTGGCCAGATGGTAGTAGGCAACAAGAAAGCAAAACCGGGATGAACTGGAGCGAGGAAAACAGCACCATTATCGCCGGGCTGGACTTGGGCACGACTAAGGTCTGCGCCGTCATTGCCGAGCAGGTCGCAGAGCGGCCCCCGCAGATTATTGGCATCGGCCAGCATCCCTCAGAGGGGATCCAGCGCGGAGCGATTGTGGATGCCGAGAAGACCGTTCACGCCATTGGCGAGGCCGTGCGTCAAGCCGAGCTGATGGCTGGGGTCGAAATCGAATCGGTGTACGCTGGCATTTCTGGCGAATACATCGCCAGCCTCAACAGCACGGGCATGGTGGCTGTCGGCGGCGAAGGAGGATGGATTGGAGCACAGGACCGCGCCCGCGTGCTTGCTGCGGCCGGCGTGGTCAAAGTGCCGTTCGACCGCGAGGTGCTGCACGTTTTGCCCCAAGAATTTGCCGTCAATGGCCAGCGGGGCATTCTCGATCCCGTGGGTATGTATGGAGTGCGCTTAGAGGCCAGTGTACACGTAGTCACCAGTTCGGTTGCCGCCGTGCGGAACATCTGCCACAGCATCCTCCGTGCGGGCGTCGATGTGCGCGGTGTCGTTCTCGGTGCGCTTGCTTCGAGCTATGCGGTCCTCAGTGAGGACGAGCGGCAGATGGGAGTCTGCCTGCTCGACATCGGCGGCGGTACGACCGATGTGGCCGTCTTTGTTGGCAAAGGGATGCGCCACTCGGGCAACGTCGGATTAGGCGGGCATAACGTGACTAACGACATCGGCGTTGGGCTGCGCACCACGCGGGCCGAGGCCGAGCAGGCCAAGTGTGCGGGCGCACCCAGCGAGATAGTGGCCCTTATCGTCGAGGCGCGAATGGAGGAGATATTGGCCCTAGCCCGCAAGCAGGTCTATACCGCGTTGCCCCATGCTGCGCTAGGCGCGGGCGTTGTTCTCACGGGTGGGGGAGCGCAAATCACTGGAGCCGTGGCCTTGGCCGAGCGGGTTTTTAACATGCCTGTGCGCTTGGGGGAGCCGAGCGGGTTTGAGGGAGCCGCAGAGTTAGCTAGCCCATCGTATGCTACGGTGCTAGGTCTGCTCCTGTACGGAATGGAGCAACAGGAGGGAAAAAACCAAACACAAGCGCAGGGGCTGGTCGAAGATCCCTTCGATTCAGTGTTCGGGCGCGTAAAAAGATGGTTACAACCACGGGACTAGCGGCGGTGTTGGTCCCAAAATCAAGGAGGAGTAATTATGGCAATTAGATTGATCGATAACGAGCATCGGGCACGAATTAAGGTCGTCGGCGTTGGTGGCAGCGGTGGCAATGCCATCAACCGCATGATCGAGTCGGGTATGCACGGCGTCGAATTCGTCGCCGTCAACACGGATGCTCAGGCACTAGAGACCTCGCGGGCTGACTTTCCCATTTGCATCGGCAGCAGCGTCACGCGGGGTTTGGGCGCTGGTGCAGACCCAGAAGTGGGACGGCAAGCTATGGAAGAAGACCGCGACAAGGTCTCCAAGCAGCTACAGGACTCGGATCTGATCTTCATCACGGCTGGCATGGGCGGCGGTACAGGCACGGGAGCCGCGCCCACTGTTGCGGAAATTTCCCGCGATCAAGGGGCCCTGACGGTCGGCATTGTCACCGAGCCTTTTCTAATGGAAGGCTCTCCGCGGATGAAGAACGCTAGGAGCGGAATTGCCGAGCTCAAGGACCAAGTTGACACCCTGATCACTATCAAAAACCAGCGCCTGCTAGAAGTCTGCGGCCGCGACACCACGCTCCAAGATGCGTTTCTCAAGGCCGATGAAGTGCTGATGCAGGCCACGCGTGGCATTTCCGACCTGATTACGATTCCGGGCATGGTCAATCTCGACTTCAACGACGTGCGCACGGTAATTTCCAAGGGCGGGGACGCGATTATGGGGCTTGGAGAGCACAGCGGCGAAGAGCGAGCCGAGCAGGCCACCCACAAGGCGATCAACAGCCCGCTTTTGGAGGATGTGTCGATCACCGGTGCCAAGGGCGTGTTGATCAATATCGCCGGCGACTCCAATCTCACGCTCTACGAGGTCAACGAGGTAATGTCGCTGATCAACGAGGAAAGCGGCTCGGATGCCGAGATCATCTTTGGCACTGTAATTGACGATAGCCTAGCCGAGAATATCCGCGTGACGGTCATAGCCACAGGCTTCAGCCTGAACAAGGGCGACGAAGTCGAGGCACCAGCCCGCGAACCAGAGGAGTCGGCCCAGGACGTGGAGGCGGATCCTTTGACCATCGGT
>JAJDYK010000120.1 GCA_022825185.1 Candidatus Latescibacterota bacterium
TTCGACCCACTGGCGGCGCAGGATCACGGCAATGGAGATGAGGGTGAGGTACAGGGCGGCGTAGAACAGCAGCCAGTAGCCGAGGGGAGGCAACCAGCTAGCCCAGGGGATAGTCGTGGGGCCGATACTGCCTTCGTAGAAACCGCGCACGGCCTCGGGGTCGCCCATCAGCATCCATTCGGAGAGATGGGGATGGACGACTTCGGCCCACTTGTTCTCGGCTGAGGCGTAGTAGTAAGTCCCGGTGATCATGGGCAGGAGCATGCCGGTCACGCCTCGGGAAGGGATGGCCGCGGCGACCATCATCATAATGGCGATGGTGACCAGTTCGCCCCATTGCAGACCCCATTGCCGCTTGGGCAGGGCCAGTGCCACGTGGACGGTAATCAGTAGAAAAAAAAGCAGGCAGTACGCCGCCGGGGTTGACGAGGAAAAGCCCATGGGTGTGCCCTTGACCAGCATGGTGGTATGGGGCACGCCGAGGGCGATAGCAACGCACAGCAGGGCACCGAGAAACAGGCCGCGGAACGTGATGTGGGCGTCGGGGCGTTCCCTAGCTCGGGGCGCGGTGCGTTCGGCGAGACGGGCCCGCATACTGGCGGGGATTTCTTTTTTCAAGCTGGATGCCTAGATTGCAGTCGCTCGGTGGGCTGAGTACGGGGATTTTGTGGAGGCCAAGCCCTGTGCTATCTTGGTCCCAACCTATGTTTTCCAGCCGCAGCTTGTCAATAGCCCCAAGGCCAAACGGAGACGTCGATTGAGTGTTTAGCTTATCAGTAGCGATTTCCATCTGAGAGAAAGGACCAGCCATGCCTCAGCAACAGCCCAACATCATCTACATCCTCGCCGACGACATGGGATACGGCGATATGGGATGCAACAATCCCGGCTGCAAAATCCCCACGCCGCACCTCGACCGCCTCGCCGCCGAGGGGATGCGCTTTACCGACGCCCACGCTTCCTCCAGCGTCTGCTCGCCCAGCCGCTACGCCCTGCTCACTGGCCGCTATTGTTGGCGCACTCCGCTCAAAAGCAGCGTCCTGTGGCCTTGGGATCCGCCCTTGATAGAAGCCGAGCGTCCCACCGTAGCCAAGCTGCTGCGCGAGCAGGGCTACCGCACCGCCTGCATCGGCAAGTGGCACCTCGGCTGGGAATGGGAGACCAAGGACGGCAAACCAGCCTACGGCGACGAGTCCATCGGCCGTCTCGACCGCGAGCAGCGCCAAGCTCTAGAGCGCAATATCGACTACAGCCAACCTATAGGTGGTGGTCCTTTAGCCTGCGGTTTTGACTACTACTTTGGCGTCGATGTGCCGAATTTTCCGCCCTACACTTGGTTTGAGCAGGACCGGCTGGCTGCGGCCCCGACCGAGCAAAAGCCCGAGGAGATGTTTGGCCTGCCTGGGGCCATGAAGCCGGATTGGAAATTGGAGGACATGGTCCCCGAATTCGTCCGCCGCGCCCGCGCGTACATCGCCGAAGCAGGCTCCGATCCCTTTTTCCTCTACCTGCCGCTGACCTCGCCACACACGCCGATTGTCCCCAATCAGGACTTTATTGGTCGTAGCGGCGCGGGTCTGTACGGGGATTTTGTCTGCGAAGTCGATTGGGTGGTTGGGGAAATTATGGCTGCGCTCGACGAGCAGGGGTTGGCCGACGACACGCTGCTCGTCTTCACTAGCGACAACGGTCCCGAGTGCAGTCCGGCCGCGGCTGGCGGCTGCTACGAGCACGTGCGCCAATTCGGCCACTACAGCATGGCCCATCTGCGCGGTGCCAAGCGCGACACTTGGGAGGGCGGCCACCGCGTGCCCTTTGTCGCTCGCTGGCCTGGGGTTACGCCGGCCGGAGTAGTCTGCGACCAGCTCGCTCTGTTGGGCGATTTTATGGCGACCTGCGCTCAGTTGACTGGGGTCCAGTTGCCTCCGGGGGCGGCTGAGGACAGCATTAGCATATTGCCTTTGTTGCAGGGACGGGTTGACGCGCCGGTGCGCCGCTCAGCCGTGCATCACAGTTGCGCGGGCCGCTTTGCCCTGCGCCAAGACGACTGGGTCTTTATCGACGCCCCTTCCGGCGACGACAACCGCGAGCCGGATTGGTTTAAGGCGGAGCGGGGCTATAGCGACCACAATTTTCCTGGGGAACTGTTCAACCTCAAGGACGACATTGCCGAGCGGCAGAACCTGTACGATCAGCACCCGGATATCGTGCGCAGCATGTCGCGCCGCTTGGAAGAAATCAAAGCCACAGGCGAGGCATTGGCGGGGCCTTACGACGAGACGTTGGAGGAATCGGAGTAAAGACCTGATGTTACGTATCTGCGCCGAACCGATAGGTGTAGGGGCGTCCCTTGTCGGCGCCCACGCTACACGGCGCATTCAGCCGGCGGGATCCTAAAAGGGCAACCACAAGGGTTGCCCCTACAAGGCGGAACGTCATTTATTCACTCGCCCGGTGCATACGGCGTAAAGCGGTAGGCAAAGTCGCTGTATGGCGCAGCGAATGTATATGCTCCCGGTTGTGCGGTGCCAATGGGGACGATTTTCATGTTCCACGTATCGATGCCGTCGATTTTATACGGTTGATTGCCTGGCAGTTCGAGGGTTATCGTCTGCGGGTCGGTGGTGTAAACGAGATAGTATTCCCCGGGTTTGGCGAGGATGTACTGCCCGCTGTCGTCGCCGATTGGTTCGAGCGTGTCAAATGCTGGCGCGTCTGCCATAAACGATTTGAGGAATGCTATGCGCTTGGGGCTGTCGCCGTGTAGCACGCCGCCTTTTGCCCACCAGAGTAGGTCTTCGGGGTGTTTGTACGTTTCTCCGTGCCCGACGTAGCAGCCGGCAACAGTCCCGGCCCAAAAGTGTTGCACCATCTGCTGCGCGCTGATATTTCCCCATCCTTGCGGAACGTCGCCCTCGTAGCGGCACTCATCGTAAATCACGGGTTTTTTGTATTGGCTGCGATAGCGGATGCCGTGCGCCATGTTGGAGGTTTGAATACTGGTGTGCGTTACCCACGGCTTGCTATGGTCGTACCAGCGTCGCCCATTGTGAATTCCGCGCAGCCGCTGATAGGGGTCGTGGTCGCGGATGATTTGGAAAAATCGATCCCAGTCGGATTCTTCTTTCGCTGGCATGAAGTCGTATTCATTGGCCAGCGACCACCACACATTGCGGAAAGCGGCTAACCGCGCCACGGCGTAGCGGATGTAGCGGTCGTCACTGGCCGCATCCATGTTTTCGAAATCCCAGCGATCGTAGGTGTGAAACAGGATTAAGTCGGCTTCAATACCAAGCTGCAAGAGATCGTGAACGCGCTGCTCAAAATGACGCCAGAACTCGGGATTGAATCGCGTGAAGTCCCAATCCGTCAGTGGCGTACCTTCGAATGGATAGCACTCCGGCTCGTTTTTGTTGTACGCGTAATCCTTGGGAAAGATGCACATGCGCAGCTTGTTGAACGGTGCATTGGCGAGGGTTTGGAGCGTCTGTTCCTCCATGGCCTCTCCTTGATGAGCCCAAGCGTAACAGGTTGTCCCGAACTGGTGATACGGCGTTCCGTCGGCATATTGGAAGTAGAAGTCGTTGTGAACGCGCACGGGGCCGTGATTGTCTGTGGATGGTGCGATGCACGTAAACTGGCCGGTCTTGCCGTCGAGGGCAGCGTGGTTGCTTTTCGTGATGTACTTCCACTCGCCGACCGCATTGGGCATAAAGCGAATTTTGTACAAGCCGTCTCCATCGTAAAACCCATGCGGCTCAAAGACGCGACCGTTTAGTGCAAATTCTGCTGTCAGTTCGACATCGACGAATGGATTGCCCGTCTCCGGGCCACTCAGCGCGAGTTCATACACGTCCCAGCGTTCGATCATGTTTGTCTCCAAGTCTTGGGTAGATTCAGCGGAAGCTGCGTCGAGCGAGAAGATAACCATGAAAATCACTACCGGTAAAACTCGTATAATCATTGACACCTTTACCCTCTATTGGAGGCAAGATATGATCGCGGGCATAGTCAAGGCGAGGCACTGGCCGGGCCTTATGACGGGGCGCTGGAGGAATCAGTGTAGAGTATTCCAAATTTCTTTACAAAATAGGATTTCAGATGCTATATTGTAAAGAATGTATATTCAACGTCAGCTCAGCTCTCAGCTAAAAAAGCTGGCCCCGCTCTATCCGATCCTCTCGGTCTCCGGTCCGCGTCAGTCGGGCAAGACTACGCTCGTGCGCGAAGTTTTCCCCGACTATGCCTACGTCAATCTCGAACGGCTCGACGACCGTTTGGCAGCCGAAGAAGATCCACGGCGCTTTCTGGAGAGGCATGAGGGCCAAGGGCTAATAATCGACGAGGCGCAGAAGGTGCCGGCGTTGTTTTCCTATTTGCAGGTTCTGGTGGACGAGCGCGGTGCCATGGGCCAATTCGTCCTTACGGGTTCGCAGAATTTCCTGCTGCTGGAGCAGGTCAGCCAATCGCTGGCCGGGCGCGTCGCCCTGCACACGCTGCTGCCCTTTTCTCAACAGGAGCTTGCGACTAACGCCGATTTAAGCTTAGACGAAAACCTGTTCAAAGGCGGCTATCCCGTCCTCTACGATCGCGGCGTCGCTCCGCTCGACTACTATCCGGCCTATATCCAGACCTATGTCGAACGCGACGTGAGGAGCCTGCGCAACATCGGCGATCTGAGCACCTTCCAGCGATTTTTGCGAGTCTGTGCTGGGCGCGTCGGCCAATTGCTCGACTTGAGCAGCCTCGGCAACGATTTGGGGATCAACTACAAGACGGTGCGCGCTTGGATTTCGGTACTGGAAGCGAGTTATATCGCCTTCCTGCTCTATCCTCATCACGAGAATTTTGCCAAGCGGCTCATCAAGTCGCCCAAGCTCTACTTCTACGACACGGGCCTGCTGTGCTCGCTTTTGGGGCTGGAGTCGGCCGACCAGCTCGTCACCCACTATTTGCGCGGGGCGATTTTTGAGAATTGGGTCATCGCCGAGATAATCAAACAGCACGTCAACGCGGGCCGCCGTCCAGACCTCTACTTCTGGCGCGACAACATCGGCAACGAGTTAGACCTGCTCTACGAACGGGGAGATCGGCGGCAGGTAGTCGAAATCAAGGCGGGTGTGACGCTGGGGACGGACCAGTTCAAGGGTTTGCGCTACTATAGGAAATTGGCGACGGCCTTGCCGGTGGAGCAGGATTACTATCTGGTCTATGGTGGGGAGGAGCGTCAGGAACGCGCCTACGGGATCGTCTTGGGATGGCGGGATGTTGGGGACTTGGCGGCAACGGTCGGTTGAAACGCTCCCTTACGAGGCCCTTCTTCACTACGGGTTCGAGTCTGATGGTTATTTAACCAATAACGTCTTGCCCACTACCTCTGTATCTGCGTCTTCGGTTTTCAACTTATAGAAGTATAAACCGTTGCTAAGCTCGCGACCGGCATCGTCCCGCCCGTCCCAGACGATGCTATGTCTGCCGGGACTCTGATGGCTCAAAACAAAGGTTCGAACGTGCTGTCCGGCTACATCGTAAATATCTAATTCAGCCGATGTGGCGGTGGCTATTTCATACGAGATGGTCGGGGTAACGGGTTTGAGCGCGTGAAGCTGGGCCTTCAGTTCATCGGGCCATTCGTCCGGACCGGGTGCCTCTTGCCAGGGCATGTGCTGACGGACCTCCTCGAAGAATGCCTTTCGCCGGACCTCCTCGGCAATTTCTTCGATGGTGCTGCCGGGTTTGAGCATGAGAAGCTGGGTTTGCAACTCTTCAGACCATTCGTCTGGATCGGTCGCCATTGCCTGCCGCCAGATTCTATTATCCGAACTCGGCTTAGCCGCGCCTTTGGCCTTCGCCGGTTGCGGTTTCGTGGCGATCATCTGATTGATGAGCCCTACTTGGCGGGCGATATCCATGATCTGGACAATCTGACTATGCGTGGCGCGCTCGTCTCCTTGGATGAAAATCATTGTGGTATTGTCCAACTGTTGTCTCTTCGCCTGCAATTCCTCTTTGAGGGTTGCAAACGTCACTGATTTGTCGTTCAGCTTCATGTTGCCGTCTTGATCCACGACGATAAAGATATTCTTCTTACTCGACTCAGCCGCGACTTTGGACGCTTTCGAAGTGACGCCACAAGAGGGCAGCGTCACGGCGGCCAAGGGGAATAGTAGTACCGTCGCTAACACGCGCGCTCGCATGCCCATCCGGCGCGCACTACCGCCAAGCGTCCTGCGAATTCTCAGTGCCAAATCCGATTCTGCTGCGAAAGCGTTCATCGTGGGGATTCTCCGTATTAAAGGGTTTAAGTGAGCCGCTCGTTCGGCGACGTGGGCAAGGCCGCGCGCATAGGCTTCTGAGCGGCCGGTGACGCATACGACGAGATCGTCGCAGGCCTGTTCGGCTTCCCGCCGCAACATGCGACCGCACAGCCACACGGCGGGATGGAAGAACAATACGGCGGAGACTAACCTCTGTAGTAGCAGCGTGAGGTTGTCCCAGCGGCGCACGTGTGCTAGCTCGTGCGTGAGGACCAAGGAGAGTTCGTCGGTGCGCAGTTTCTCTACGAGATCGGTGGGAAAGGCAATGATTGGTCTCAGGATGCCCAGCACCATTGGCGAGCTGATAGAAGGGGAGATTGCCACCTCGACCTTGGGATAGCCGTCGAGCGTCCGACGTGCCTGCTGCAGGGCGTCGCAAAGCGGACCGTCGCGCTGTACCTGCGCCTGCTGCCGCAAGCACCAGACGATGCCGTAGCCGATCAGAATCCGCCCGATGAGCAGCGCTGCGCCTACTATCCACAGTATCGCTCCCCAGCCGGCTGTCGTAAGCTGCACACTACTTGTGGAAATTGTTGGAGAAGCTGCGACTTGCACCGTTGGATGCTCGATGTGCAAGGTCGTGGCATTCCAACCGGATTCCACGAGTGATACCAACGGCGTGAATAGCGAATAGGGCGAGCTGATTGCGACGGCGACGAGCGGCTTGAGCAGCACGATAGCCCACAACAGGTGGCGCAAGGCCGGCGACTTGATCGGCAATAGGTGGCAGGCGACTAGGACTAAGACCGCTAGCGCCGCTAGTTCGATACTTAACTGACCGAACCAGCCGAATAGCTGGCTGCCCAGCCCGTTCAAAGCCGCGTTCATCGCTGGTCTCCTTTTCTGCGCTCGAGAGTTTTGTCCAACTCCTTCCGTATCGCCGTCAATTCCTCGTCGCTAAGCGACTGGCCGTCTAGTAGTTGGCTGACCAGCGCTTCGGCCGAGCCGGAAAAAAATGAGTCGATGACTTCGCCGAGCGAGCGCCGCCCCATGTCCTCGCGCGTAACCACCGGGCGATAAAGATCGGACCGGCCTTCTCGCTCCGAGACCACAAAGCCCTTATCGCGCAGGATGCGCATTATGGTCAGCACGGTATTGTAAGCCATCGGCTTGATGGCTGTTAGTCGCTCCTGCACCTGCTTGACGGCCGCGGGCGACTCGTCCCACAGGACGTTCATAATGAGCGTTTCGAGCGGAGTCAGTCTTTTGTCGGGTTTGTCTCTGGTCGCCATGGCAAATCCTTTTAACTAAGAATTTAGTTGAACATACTCGACGACATTTGGTTTGTCAACTAAAATTTTAGTTGATATGAAAAAAGGCGCGGATAGATCGCCTTGACTGTCATTCTGCGACGAAGTTCATTAAAATGATACGGTTGAATACGAGTCCATTTCGCAGAGCGACCCCGAAGGGAGCGCCACCATGTCCGACTACACTTCCTATAAAGCTGATTACGACCGCGACGGCTTCGTCCTCGTGCGCAGCTTCCTGCCGCCCGACGAACTCGAAGACCTAACAGCCCAAGTCAACCGCTACGTCCGCGACGTGGTGCCGACCCTGCCCGATCAGGCCGCCTTCTACCAAGACAAGGCCCGGCCCGAAACCCTGAAACAACTACAGCGCATGGGCGACTACGACGCCTTCTTCGCCGAATACCGCGACCAACCGCGTTGGAGGTTCTTGGCCCAGACCCTCATCGGCGAAGCCGCGCAGGTGAGCCAGCCCGAGTGGTTCAACAAGCCGCCGCAGACCGAACACCCCACACCGCCGCATCAGGACAATTTCTACTTCAACCTCACGCCGCCCAACGTCGCCTCTATTTGGCTGGCCCTCGATCCGGTTGACGAGGAAAACGGCTGTTTGCGCTATAGCCCTGGCTCTCATTACAAGGGCATCCGGCCGCACAATCGCACTGCGGTCTTGGGTTTTTCGCAGGGCATTGCCGATTACGGGCCCGGCGACCAAGCCAACGAAGTCGCGGTGCACTTGCAGCCCGGCGACGCGGTGGTACACCACGGCGAAGTCATCCACCGGGCTGACCCCAATCGCTCGTCGCAGCGCCACCGCCGCGCTTTTGCCATGGTTTTTGAAGGTGTCAGTTGCAGGGTGGATGAGGAAGGCCGGCGCAGATACCAAGAGTCCCTGCAAAGCCAGCACCAGAACATGGGGCTGGAGACTTCTTAACGGCTGTTACACATCCTTATACAGGGTCTGATGTTTGCGGTTTCGCCCACTGTAGGGGCGCTTCGCGAATCGCCCCTACTCGGAAGGACGCTGACAGATCAGAGGTCCCACAGGCGGATTCCGGCCACGTTGCCAAAGTGGTTGTCAAAAGTGATCAGGACCGAGCCGGTTTCAATGGCCTGAGCCGATAGCCAGACATCATTAATAGGTATAGGCGTACCGGCCTTTTTCAGTGCATCCTTGATCTGACCGTAAACTTCGGCCGTCTCAGTAGATAATTCGAGCGTGCGCACGGTGGGTTTGGCTAGAAATCCAGCCAGACGGGCGCGATTCTCTTTCATCCGCGTCCCCCCGCGAAAACCGGCGAACAATTCGCCGAGCACGATGATGGACATAAACACGCACTCCGCCTGACCCAAGGCATTGAGCACGCGCTCGTCGCCGTTCCACAAGGCACTTAACGCATTGGTATCTAACAGGACCTTCACTGCCAGTCCTCAGGATCTACTTGGCGGCGAGTCAAGGTGTCAAACTCAGTCCGTTCCTCGGTGCTCCACACGCCGCACTGATCCACAAAATCAGCTCGGTGATTCGGCGGTTGCAGGCCCAAGGCCTCCTTCAGCACACCGTTTATAGTCTTGTTTAGACTTTTTCCTTCGGCGGCGGCTTTCTTGCGTATGAGTTGGGCCAAGGCATCGTCCATGTGGATAGTCAGAGATTTCATGTTTTTACCTCACATTTATGATTCATAATAAATCAGAAATATAGTTCAAAATGCACTAGTCTTCCAGCATTCTAAGGTCGGCGTCCCCGAGTCGAGGTTGAAAGTTCCTTAGGACGGCAATACATTCTTGTGCCGTTTAACTCAGGGGTAGGGCGAGCGGCGGATTGCCGGACCACCAGCAGAGAAAGGTATCTGAGCTTGTCGAAGAAGGAGCCTACACGATGCGCGTGCTGATCACCGGCGGCGCGGGTTTCTTGGGGTCGCATCTGAGCGATCTACTGCTCGAAAAAGGCTGCGAAATCATCTGCATGGACAACTTTCTCACGGGCCGGCCCGAGAATATTGCCCATCTGCTCGGCCACTCGCGATTCCAGCTTATTCAATACGATGTCACCAACTACATCCACGTAGATGGTCCGCTCGACTTCATCCTGCACCTCGCCAGTCCGGCTAGCCCGGCCGACTTCGAGCGGTTGGGCATCAACATCCTCAAGGTCGGCGCGTTGGGCACGCACAAAACCTTGGGGTTGGCCGTGGCCAAGCAGGCCAAGTTCCTGCTGGCCTCCACGTCGGAAGTTTATGGCGATCCCTTAGTGCATCCCCAGTCCGAGGAGTACCTCGGCAACGTCAACCCCATTGGCATCCGCGGCGTGTACGACGAAGCCAAGCGCTTTGCCGAGGCCATGACTATGGCGTACCACCGCATGCACGGCACGGACGTGCGCATTGCGCGCATATTCAATACGTACGGCGAGCGCATGCGCCAAGACGATGGCCGTGCCGTGCCCAACTTCATCATCCAAGCCCTCAGGGGCGACGATCTGACCGTCTATGGCGACGGCCAGCAAACGCGCAGTATCTGCCATTACAGCGATTTGATCGCTGGCCTCTACAAGCTCATGCTGTCCGACGTGACGACCCCAGTAAACCTCGGCAACCCCAGTGAAATCACCATGCTAGATTTGGCCCACAAGATCATCGCCATGACTGGGTCCAAGAGCTGCATCGCCTTCGGCGAGCTGCCGCAGGACGACCCCCGGGTGCGCCTGCCCGACATTGCCAAGGCCCGCTCCCTGCTCGGCTGGACGCCTTGCGTGGGACCGGACGAAGGGCTGGGCCGAACGATTGCATGGTTCAAGCGAGAATTGGATAAATAGCTACGTGCGCCTTTGAGCCCGAAAGGGAATGAATCGCCGCTCGGGGTTGTCTAATGCGAGAATTGGAGAAATAACTATGTGTGCTTTTGAATTGCGAGAAAACGCCCTCGGCGTTGAAATCCACGCGGGCGATCAACTGCTCGCCCTGTACCGCGCCACCGAGGAACTGCCTCGCGGCGAATCCCCCAAGCCCTGCTTTGCGCCGCTGTACACGCTTTCCGGCCAGCTCATAACCGAGTACCGCCCGCCCGATCACGCTTGGCACACGGGGCTGTTCTTCGGCTGGGTTCACGTCAACGACGCGAATTTGTGGGGTGGGCGTTGGTACTTGCCGGAGACAAAGAAGTACGAACACGTTGACGACAGCCACGGC
>JAJDYK010000337.1 GCA_022825185.1 Candidatus Latescibacterota bacterium
CGCCGCGGCGATTAACTCCATAGACATCGAACTCGTCAACCCGGTAGCCTCCAACATAGTGGCCGAGCTATGGCCGCCTGAAGCAACGGTGCCCGGACGGACCGAGACCTTCGAGGTCTTCGTCCAGCCCCAGTTTATAGAGTCGCCCGTCTCCTCGCGCAGCGTCGGCTTCGACGAAATTCTCCTCGTCATGCCCCCCTCCCAAGATCTGCAACTCCTCGAAGTGGGCATCCAAGACAGCGCAGTTGGGTCGGAGCGAATCTTCTCGCCCTCGGGAGACCCCACTCTCTTTGCCGATGGAGCCGGCAGCCAACTCGAATTGCTGAATTCTAACTCTGATTCGCTCTGGGTGCGCCTACCCGAATCTCTCAACGCGCTGGTAGAAGCGCCCCGCATTTACAACCGCCTCACCTCCGAAGGCGAACAAGTGCCGGTGACTGCAGACGGCCTGCCGCTAACGGACGCAGCCTATGGCCTGCTCGAGGTGGAAGAACAGGGCGATGTCCGCTATTTCCGCCGCATTGCAGATGACCAACTGTCCGAGGTCTCCGAAGCCGCCTACCAAGACCTAGAGGCCGATCAGCAGGGGCCAATTCGCTACTTCCGCATCCTGCTCGGCGATGGGGCCCAGTTCCCCTTTGATGCAGCGGGCGACTCGCTCGATGCGACGGCCTACCGCCGCCTATCCTCCTCTTCCCGGGGCACCGTGGTCGCCGAGGGAGCCCTAATGCGGGTGCGTTTTGCCGCCCCTGTCTTCGTCAACGGCACTACTTTGGAAATGGCCGTGCGCAATACGGGCGGCGGTGCCAATATGGCCGCGCCTTGGCAAAGCGTCGAAGCGGGCGACGCGACAGCGCTGATAGGCAGTAATGCTCTTTCGATCAACCTGCCACTCGACGCCAAGGCGGTTGACGAGTTCCTCATCGCCCCCAACCCGTTTACTCCCAACGGCGATGGCATCAACGACGAGACTGAAATCCACTTCTCGGTCTTCAAGCTTACCGCTCCACGCCAAGTTCGGGTGAGAGTTTACACGCTGGCGGGTCGCCAGATCTGGGAGGATACCCAAGTGCTGCAAAGTGGTCGAGTCAGCATGCTCTGGGACGGAACAGATATGAATGGCCGCAAGGTGCCACCTGGGCTATACATTTGCCAAGTGAACCTCGATACCGATCGGGAAAGCCGTTCGGCGACGCGGACGCGCTTACTGTCCATCGCCTACTAGAATTGTTTGACAGACAAGCGATTTTGCCATACTTAGTTTGGTCGTGAAGTATCGGTAGTTATGCATAAGTACCACTGTTCTGAGGAGGTCGTCGTGAAGAGGACGAAAAGCACCCGCTCGTTTGTGCTGGCTGTTCTGGTCCCGTGTTGTCTCCTGTCGCACCCCCAGTTTGGCACAGCCCAGGAATACGGTTCTCGGCTGGGCACCATCCAATCAGGCGGCAGGGTTTCCTTCGAGCCGCAGGGGCCAGGGGTCCTCTTCGGTGCTCTCGATCCGGCCAAGCGGCGGTGGTACGTGCCCCAAGAGCTCTACAACGAGTACCGATGGAGCCAATGGGAGTACTCGAACTATGCGCGCCGGTACTATCAGCGCTACGTCGATACCCGGCTAGAGGGCGACTACTACTACGACCTCTACGGCAACTTCGTCACCCGAGGCTGGCTCGTTTTTAACAACTCCCAATCCCAACCCCAGCAGTTTGGATCCTCGGTTCTCAAAGGCAGCAGGTTCCAAGGCTGGTTCAGTGGCTTATTGGTCTCGGCCGACGCCAAGGGCCAGCACCACTACTCGGTGACTATTGGCGATAATATCCGCACCACGCTTACGCCTATGACCTTTTCCAAACCCCGCTGGGACGGCATCCAATTCGACTACGCTGCCGACAAGTACCAAGGCACGCTCATCTACTCGCGCCTCAGCCAGCCCGGTGGCAGCACTACTAACGACCTAGAACTCCTCGCCACCAACGCCACCTCCATGATCGGCGGGCGCGGCACCGTGCAGGTGGGCGACTTCGCCACCCTAGGCTTGACGGCAGTCAATTCCCACCAGTCCAATACTCTTATCAGCGGCTTCAGAGGCAACCCCGTCACCGGCAAACTCACTATCGACCAGAACCAGACGATTTCCTTCATCGAGATCGTGCTGCGCGACGACTCGCCCGAAGACCAAGTCGGCGGCGCGGCTTTTTTCCCCACTGGCTCCGATATCATCATTACCTACAACGACGGTAAGGTAGATCGGGGCAAGGATATCCGCTTCGATCCGATCATCGAGGGCGGCTTTATCCGCCAGGGCTTTCTCTCGGCCGACGGCACCGAGGAGATTCGCCTGCGCTACGATTTCGACAGCCCAGCTTTTGTCAATCGCTCATCTGGGGCCAAGGAGGAAATCAAAAAAGTCGAGTTCCGCCTCGTGCTGGGCAATGACTACCAAGTCTGGATATCTTCAAGCAATCAACTCAACATCTCGGATGTCTCGGTGCTTTTATTGGTCGCCCAAGCCGAGGGCAATGTCCAAGACAACACCAACTTGCAGGTCGTTAGCTTCGAGTACGGGCTGCCCACGGCGACCCAAATCTGGGGGGCTACCCTCGAATTAGAAGAAGTTTTTGGCTGGAACTTCTACGGCGAATACGACTTGAGTTACTCGTATGTCCAGTACCCCAACGTGTTGCGCAAAAGCCACGCGACCTCTTCGGGCCTGCGCGGCGACCGGGCCGCACCCGCTTGGATGATCAACCTCTCGCGCAACACCTATCCCTGGTTCGCCTTCGGTGAGCTCTACAGCATGGATCCGCGCTACAACACCAGGACCTTCACCACGCTAAGTTCCGGCTTCATTGACTACGAGGACGAGCGCGTCCACGTAGTCGAGCTAGTCGAGGACAACGACGACCAAGACCGCTACCCCGACACCGTGCGCAAGGACTGGCGTGCCGGCGACCAAGAAGTCTATCCCGGCTGGGACGAGAACAACGACTTCATTTCCGACTTCAACCAAAACGACAATCGCTTCCTCTCCAACTCCGTACCCGACTACGAAGAGCCTTTCCTCCGCCACAACGTTGATCGCCCCGAGTTTCTCTTCGGCATCGATCTCAACAACAACGTCTGGATTGACCGCTTTGAAAACGACGAGGCACCCGACTACCCCTACAAGAAGGACCATCGAGGATTCAATGTATATGGCGGTATGCACCTGACGCCAGAGGTCCGGCTGATGGCCGGGGTGCTGCGCGAGGATCTCATCTCTTCGAATCAAGCAAACCGCGTTGACTACGTGCTTTTCACCGTCGATAAGTCCACGCCTAACTGGGGCCGCTTTCGCTTCTTTGAGATGCTCAAGTCAGTCGAGGACAACATTCCCGACGACCTCCAGCAGTGGTTGCCCAACGCCAATATCCGCACCGGCGAATCTACCAAAATCGAGGACCCTCTCATCGCTCCCGACACCTATATCAACGCCCTATGGGTGGGCCACGACTATCAGCGGGGAGGCTTCATCGCCAAGAACTTCCTCAAATACGACACGTATCACCAGCGCCTCGACGAGGACCAACGCGCCCCCTTGGGATTGCGCCAGCGCGACTTTTTCTTTGGCGTCATCAACAAGGTGAGCTACCGCCTCAATCTAGGCCGACTCTGGGTCGAGCCGCGCTGGAAGAGTGAGTACCGCAAACAGACCATCGACCTGCTTTCGCAGGAAAGACGGACCGAACTTGCCGAGATCGGCGGGTTCCTGCTGGGCTTTCCCATGCTTCAGCACACGACCCTCCAACTCGGCTTAGAGTTGACTTTCGTCAACGATTTCGAGCGCGACCTCAACGACTTCAACAGCGTCGTCGGAGCCGCTCAGTTCACTAATGTATCCGACTATCTGGGGTACAAGCTCACCACGCAGATGGGCATGCGGATAGACCGCCGCAACCCCAAGGGTGACGAATCGGAGACCATCACCGAAAGCTTCATCGCCGTTTACGCTGGCCTGCAATAAGTTTGGCCTTATGGGCCCGAGCTTTAAGATCGGTCGCCGCGAACTTTGGACCTGTGCCCTCATCGTCCTGTTGTCTTTGGGCCTGCGTCTCTTTTACCTGAGCGAACTCTCCACCAGTCCGCTTTTCTCCGTTCCGGTCGTCGATGCCCGGACCTATGTCGATGACGCCCGCTACCTCAGCGAGGTCTCCTGGGCTGGGAAACCGACTCCCTTTTGGCAGCCGCCGCTCTATCCCTATCTGCTCGGCCTGCTCTTCTCTCTAAGCGGCGAAAATTATTACCTGCCCCGGCTGCTCCAAGCCCTATTCGGTGCGCTCATCTGTGGGGGCACCTATTTGCTTGGCCTCCGTCTCTTTCCCCCGGCCGTGGCGCTCGGCGCGGGTCTGGCCGCGGCCTGCTATGGCCCGCTGATTTATTTCGGCGGCGAATTACTGCCCACTATCCCGGCGCTCCTCCTCGACTTGGCCCTGCTGCTCTTGCTGCTCATCGCTCCCCTAAAGCAGCGCTGGCCGTGGCTGCTCGCCGGTCTTGTACTGGGGCTGGCTGCCTTAGCGGTGTCCAATATTCTCCTTTTCGCGCCGGTATTACTCGCTTGGCTCTGGTTTTCCCAAGGGAACTTTGTCCAGCGAGGGGCCTTGTTGCTCCTCGGCATCGCGCTGGTAATTGCCCCGGTTGCGCTGCGCAATTACCTAGTTGGCGACGACTGGGTTCTCATCTCGCATAACGCCGGGATCAATTTCTACATTGGCAACAACCCCTACTACCAGCACACGGTCGATATCCGTCCTGGCAGGGATTGGCTAGAGCTAGCGGAAATGCCCGAACGCGAAGCCGGCATTGAACGCCCATCGGCTAAATCCCATTTTTTCTTCGCCCGTGCTTGGGATTTCGCCGCCGCGAATCCGCTCGACTATGCGTGGCTACAGCTTTACAAGCTCTACCTGTTTTGGCACGGCGACGAAATAAAGCGCAATATCGATCCGTATTTCGCTCGCCGAGACTCGGCGCTTTTATCCGCCCTCCTGTGGAAAAAGGGCGTCGCCTTTCCCTTCGGATTAGTAGCCCCGTTCGCCCTCTTAGGGCTAGTGCTCTTTGCGCGCACCTCGGCGGGCAAGACCGAGCAGGGGCGTCTCTTTTTGCTATTCACGCTAACGTATATGGTTTCGGTGGTACTCTTCTTCGTCACTGCGCGCTACCGACTACCCGTCGTGCCCTTGCTTCTACTCTACGCCGGCTTCGGGATGTATTCGCTGTGGAAAGAAGCACAGTACCGCAGCAAGGCTCTGGTGGCCTTGCTCCTGCTGTTGCTCATGGCCAATGTCGGCGCTGGGGCTATGGACTCAGAGGGCGAACCGCAGCAGCACTTCTGGCTGGGCTATGCGTACGAACGCAACGGCATGCCAGCCAATGCCATGCGCGAATACCGCTGGGTCCTCAACCGACTTCCCGACCACGACGACGCGCTCTTGCGCCTAGCGGCCCTCTACGTCGATGAAAAGGAATACCACCAAGCCGTCGATCTCTACAGAAAATATCTGGAGTTCTACCCCGAGGGGGACCGAGTCCGCTACTTTCTCGGCAATGCTCTGCTGCACATGCGCCGCTACGAGGACGCTATCGCCACCTACGCGCAGGTCGCCGAAAAGCGCCCCGACTGGGCGGCTATCTACGGTCGCATCGGCTACGCCCACGCCATGGCGGGCCAACTCGGCCAAGCAGCCGATGCCTATCGCCACACCCTAACGCTACGCCCCGACTCCACCGTGGTGCGCTACCAGTTGGCTCGGCTCTACGAAACGCAAGGCCAGTTGCAGGCCGCGGCCGCTGAGTACCGCACGCTGCAGGAGCAAGCCCCTACCGAACCCGAGTACCCCAGCCGCCTAGCCGATCTGCTCGTCGAGGAAGCAAGCGACGGGCAAACGACCGCGCTTCTAGAGCCGACGCTCCAGACCCAAAGAGCCGAGGCCCTTTTGCGCCAAGCCATCGACCTAGACCCCAATCGCGTCCAAGGCTATTGGAGCATGGGGTTGCTCTTGGCTCGACAGAACCGCTATGCCGAAGCCTTAACTTTCTTTGAAAAAATTGCCGAGCTCGCGCCGCAGGATCCCCAAGCACACGCCTGCCTAGGCAATCTTTACGAGCGCCTCGGCAGAGCAGCGGAAGCGCAGGAGCACTTTGCTAAATACGACCAGCTCAAGCGGAAGCAGCGTTTGCAGGACAGGGCGAGAGCAGAAGTAGAAAAGAATTTAGAACTGGTACAGAAGATACTCGGACAACGATAGAATCCGCGTTTAATACGCCACGCCTACTAGCCGGGCCTGACCGTCTTGTTGGGCATCCCCTTCTATCGCCAACCGCACGATATAGAGCCCCGGCGGGACTAACTGGCCTTGGGCATCGAGTCCGTCCCACGTCTTGTCTTCGTAGCGTCCGTTGCGTTCGGGAGCGTCGTGAATGATGCGGATCAACTGGCCGCTCAAATCGTAAACGGCGATCTCTACCGGGCGAGCAACATCCAATGCGAGCAAGTTATAGTACACCCTAGCCACATCGTTGACCCGATCCCCATTAGGGGTGAAGACCTCGGGCACAATCTCCATCCTGTCTAGCAAACGACCTCCGCGCAGCATCAAGGGGCTCAACACTGTAGTGCCGGACAGATCAGCATCGTCTCCTGTGGCCAGCGTTGCCGCATCGCCCGGAACAATGGTTTGGGATATGCCCCCCTCTTCGTCGGAAAGCCGGACCGCTGCGGTAAAGTTGGTACTATAAGTCAACACCTCGGTCTGAAAGTGGATTTTTACGAGTGCGCTGCCTTCTTGCAGGAAGGGAATCCGCACCGAAAATTTGTCGTCTTCTACCGCGAGAATTTGGAATCCGTCAACGCGGGTCGTGTCCTCAAGCCCGGCAAAGACGCGCTCGGCGACGAGTTGCCCGGTTTCATCCACCAACTCTAGGCGATCTATGCTCTCTACTCGGGTAGGAGTGAATATCTCTATGGTGTCAAAACCGCGCAGGTTGGCCGTCGCCAAAACCGGGCGCACGGCGTAGGTAAAATTCGTGTTTTCGGCGATGCTAACCTCGCGCGGAAAAATCTCGCCGATGACTTCGTCGGCAAAGGGCGGCGTCAGCACCTCAAAACTCAGGGATTTCAGCCCCCGAGCCGCCTCTAGATCATCGCTCTGAAAAAAAACTTGAAACTGGAAGTACTGATTCGGACTGGGAGAGGCGATTGGAATCCCAGGGCCGTTGGCCGCACTCGCGGGATAGGGCGTGCTGAAGGGACTCCAGTTGATTAGATCATCTCTGATGAGACCAGGATTCCACTGGCGACCAAGGGCGTCGGCCTTGGGCAGCGTCTCGTACTCAGCTAGTTCCATTTCCTGGGTCGGGTCCCCCAAAGAGAACGGAATCTCCTCGGCGTCGCGCTGAGCTGCTAGCAGCCGAGTGAAGACAAAGGGCGTGGCGTCGTTAGCCGTGCGGGTGCGAATCTGCAGGCGGGAAAACACCTCGGGACCAACGGTTTCTTCTACCCAGCGCATATCGCCCCAGAGCGCGGGCTGGCCAGCGTCAAATATATCCGAAATGTATTGAGCTTCGGAGAGAAAACCCGTGCCGTACACCTCAAATTCGTCGATCTCAAAGTTGACCGTAGAGGTGGCTCGCAGGCGCACAAACTGGACGTAGCTAGGTGGATCTATGGTCACATCGACGACGGGATTTTCGTTGTCGGCCTGCAACAGCAAGGGGTCCCAGATCAAACTGCCGTCGTTAGTTAGGCTGATCCCGTCGTTAGTAAAAAGCTCAAAGGCCCGCAGGAAGTCGTTGTGGAAGGGCGTAGTGGGAGATTTATGAACGGTATTGCGCGGATAGAAGCGGATGCGATTGACGCCAAAACGCCCCCCCAAGTTGAGAATGACCAGCGTGCCCAGCGCGTTGAAATTCTTGCGCTCGAACGCCTTCTTTTCGCCGCCATCCTCGCTGGTGAGCAACTCCTGCAAGGCCAGTAGGAGGTCGTTGCGATCGAATATACTGCCACTGGCGACCCCGACGTCGCGTCCGAAGTCAAAGATATTGGGCGCGTCTATGTTGCCGCCTCGCACCACCGTATTGTTGGCGATGTTTTCGCCTTCTTCTATGCGCAGGGGAAAGAGACTACGGGGAAAATCGGGATGCGCAAACGCGATTAGATTCCCCGGCGCGTTGCCCACTAGCAGGCGGTTGGGATTGAGGGGCGAGCGATACTCCGCGTCGATGACTGCCACGACCGAGCTGCCTTCGCCCCGCCAATCCAACTCGCCGCCTTCGCCCAAAGTAACGGTGTCGAGGGCGAAAACGGGAGCACAAACGACCGCTAGCAACCCTAATGTTAGGGCGAAAATGCGCAAAAAATAGCCCGATACACGCATGGCAGCGCTCCAATGAGGCGGCTTTTGCAGCCAGTGCTTGTAAAATAACTTTTGGAACCGAGTTGATATCGCTTTATTTTGCATATATATATAAAATCTCGTCCCCCAGTTCAAGGAAGGATGAGCCATGCTTAGGTCTTTGTCTTTCTTCGTCTGCACGATTTTGCTCACCGTTGCTCAGGTGAACGCCCGAACCGAATTCCATCTGGGCGGCGCGGACGGCCCATCTTGGCAGGACGCCCGTAGCCAAGCCGAAGTGGGTGCGTATCTGGTCTATGACGCCAACGGCGAACTGCTCAAAAGCGTTGCTGTGGGCACGCCTCAGCAAGAGACCGGTGGGGACACCCTCGTCGATTTCTCCGACATCTCCATCCGCCCCCGCTTCATCGATCCTTCCGAAAACTTGGCTCTGACCGATCTAAGCGCCGAGTCAAACGAGGTCCCCCTAAACTTCACCGGGGGGGAAGTCAGCGTATCCTACGGAGGTGGAAATTCGGCTTACAATTGCCTCTTCGCCGGCAACAATGCCCCCCTCAACAAGCTCATGCTCGATGCCAATCCGGTATCCGCCCAGTTTCGCCCCTTCTCGCAGGATCCCAACAAAGCACCGGGCATCGGACTGGGGCGTCCTTTCTACGACGCCATTATATTCGATTTCGGTGCCAATGTGCCGATCAACCGCATTCGCTTCTATCCGCGCCTCAGCCAAGAGGAAGACCGCCTACTGATCGAAGATTTTGCCGAGCCCAAGCCGGCCCTTGAGTCCTTTGGTGAAGATAGCTTCGCCGATAATTTCGTGGGCTGGTTTGACATCCGCGTGGGCGACGCTTCGCTGCCCTTTCAAGACGGCGCGTGCGGGCGCACGCCCGGCAGGCGCTGGATCACCAAAAACGACCCCTTGCTGAGCGTGCTGCACTCCACCCGCGAAAACCTCGACGTAGTGACCGATCTGCGCTTCAAGCGGCAGTCCATCCGCTTTCTCACCTTCCAAGCCTATCCCTTGCGCAACTGGGAACTCGCCGAGTTTGAAATCTACGGCGAAGGGTTCGTCGAAGAGATGACCTACATTACCCAAATCTTGGACTTTGGCCGCCCGATTAGCTGGGGCCAAATCCGCTGGAGTGGCGAGTTGCCCGAGGGCGCCCGAGCGGAGATCCGCACCCGCACCGGGCACACTCCCGACCCCAAGCTCTACTTCGCCCCCAACAACAACGGCGATCTGGACCAAATCACCCTGAAGGACTACTTAAAGATCGACGCGCTGTCCCGCCTGCCCACCCAGTACGATACTGAAAACTGGAGTTTCTGGTCGCCACCCTACGATTTTGCCGCCGGCTTGCGCGACGAGACATTGCCCGCCGAAGCTTGGCAGGACGGCACGCCTTTGCTCTCGCCAGGTCCCAGCCGGTATATCCAGATCGCCATCAAGTTTTTTTCTGCTCCCTTTGCCGCCCCCCGGCTGGATCAGCTCTCACTACAGTTGGGTGAGGCACCTGCGGCCCAAGAAGTCGTCGGCGAGATTTGGCCCATCGAAGTGGACTCTTTCGAGCCTACCACCTTCACCTATGTGGTGCTGCCCTCCTTTGCGGCGGACAATATCGGCTTCAATCGCCTAGAGATTCTAACTCACGCCCGAGTAGATACTATAGAGGCGGTCGTACTCGATGGGTCCCCAGTGGACCTCGATCTTTTTCCCTATGATATCCGCGACGACCGGATCGTAGTCGAATTTCCAGCGGTGAAGGGCGAAGAAGACAGCTTCAAGCAGTTGGAGGTAGTTTTCAACGCGCCCGTGCTGCGCTTCGGCACTGAATTCAGTAGCTGGGTCTTCAACAGCGAGGACCCCGATCAGATCCGCCAGCAGGTCCGGCCTGGCAACGCCACCTTCCGCTTTTCCGGCGATGTGCTCGCCGTTAAAACCCCAGTGGGCGGCAATTTGCTGGTCAACGTGGAAGTCGGCCCCAACCCCTTTACGCCCAATGGCGACGGCCTCAACGAGACGCTAACCATCGCCTACAATCTGCGCGAAGTGGCGACGGACCGCACGGTCTCTGTGCATATTTACAATCTAGCCGGGCAAGAGGTGGTCACATTGCCCCCAACGCGGTCTCGAAGTGGGCAGTTTCGCCAAGAGTGGGATGGCACCGACGCCAGCGGCCAGCGCGTCCCTCCGGGGCTCTACCTGTACGAACTGTCCCTCAATGTCGAGCAAAAGGAAAGAAAAATGGGGTTCCTCGGGGTGGCGTATTAAGGGTCTCTATGCACCATACTGTTTGACATTTTTTTGCGATTGTCGTAGGGTATAGCCAAAATTTTGTTAGCCGCAGCCAAACCTTCCACGTGCCGGTCATTGAAAGGAGGTTTTTCGACAGGCGATTTTCTTCGCAACGCATCCCTCTACTCAAATCTGGTCCCATGACCAATATACCGATATTCTGAGGAGGTTTTCTCAACATGCAAAAAATTGCAAAAGGACTGATGGTCCTGCTAGTATCGGCTGGGCTCGCTAGCGCCCACAACCCACCGGGTGAGTTATTCTTTCTCTTTCAGTTTCCCGATAACGCTGTGCCGACCATAGACGGCGACCTTTCCGACTGGAGTATCGTCCCGGATAGGCCCTATGTGATCCGCAGCGACAAGCTCTACGACCCAGCTCAGTTCCACGAGGCGGGTCGCGGCGAGCTCGATCTCAGCGACTTCAACCCGCTGCACATCCTCGGTTGGAACGAAAATTTCAACAAGCTCTACTTCGCCAACCAAGTCTTTGACAATATCCACAATACCGACCGCGAAGATCCGGCCCGCCATTGGGACGACGACAACTGGGAGGTGGAAGTCAACCCCACCCACCTAGCGGCCGACGAGCAAAACCTCTCCGACGAGCCGGTGAACCGGATTGCCTATAAATGGGTCGTGCCGCCGATTGAAGGAGTCTATCAGTCGCTCGAGCCCATCGGCAACCTAGCTTGGCTTTCGGACGGTGGCGACTTTACTTCGTATGGCTGGTCCTTTGATGGCGACATGTTCGGCGAAAGCACCTATTACTATGAGCTAGGTATTACGCCGATTGCCGAGATTCCCCGGGAGGGTGCCACGCCCGACAATATCGAGATTTACGACCTCGAAGAGGAAGATATCATCCACATCTCGATCAACAACGGCGATATTGACGCCCCCCAGTCCGACCACGCCTATCAGGGTTTCTGGGGTACCACCCCGGAGAGCAGCAATATCGCGCTGAACGACTTTGTCCTCGCTCCGCTCGAAGAGGGCATTGACTTTTCAGCGACGAGCGTCGAAGCAATCAGTTGGGGCCAGCTCAAGAGCAGTTTGGACCGCTAAAGCCCTCTGCTAGCTTCTTACTTATCTCCAAGCCCTCGTTTCGCTGTTGTCTGCGAATCGGGGGCTTTCTTTTGTACGAGCTTCTCGCGCGCCAAGCGCAACTGACTCACCGCGCGGGGATAGCGCGGGTCCAGCCGCAGCACGGCCTCCCACTCGCGAATGGCCGCTGCGTACCGCCCCTGTGCGGCATATACTTGTGCCAGCGCATCGCGGGCCTCGACCAAGGTGGAATCGACGTTCAGGACCGCTTTGAAGGTCTCTACCGCCTGCTGCAAATCGCCCTGCTGGGCGTAGGCCATGCCTAGTTTGGTCCGCACTGCCTGCAAATCCGGCTGCAACGCCAGCGCCCGACGATAAGCGACGATAGCCTGTTCATAGTCGCGGAGTTGGTGGTAGGCTTGGCCTAGATCGGCAAAGGCCCCTACCATATCCGGCTGCAGCTTGCAGGCCCGCTCATAGGCCACAATCGCAGCTCGCAATTCACTCTTGTAGTGCAGCGCAGCACCCAAGCCGTAATGGGACGGCGCATAGCTGGAGTCGATGACGATGACCTGGCGAAAGGTGGCAAGGGCCTCCTCAATGCGTCCCTGTGCCACGTAGGCTTCGCCCAGTAGATGGCGAGATTCAATGTCGCCTGGGAAGGCGGCTAAGTTCTCCAGATGGCGCTGCACTTGGTCTTGCACAGGCCGCAACTGTGCAAAAATTTGCCGCTGCCGTGCGGCCGTCTGCTTCCTCCCCTGTCGCTCATAAATACGGGATAGATTCAAGTGCGGATGCGGATGCCACGGTGCTTGGCGCACTGCGTGCTCGAACGCCGAGCTCGCCGCCGTCAGGTTGCCGCTGCGGAGTTGGGCCAGTCCCAGTCGGTTGTAGTTTTCCCATTCAGGGTTCAGGGCCACGGCGCGCTTGAGGAACTGAATGGCCCTGTCTTTGCGATTGAGATCCATATAAATCGCTCCCAGAAGCGGATAGACCTGCACCCACGCCGAATCGCGGGCTACCACCTCTTCCAAAACCACCGCGGCCTCCTCGGCCCGCCCCAATCCCGAATAGAGCGCAATCCCCAAGGAGTAGTAGGTTTTGAGACTGTCCGGCTGCATGTGGATGGACGCTCTCAAAGCGTCAATCGCCTCTTCGTAGCGCCCCTGTCTATAGAGTTCTACTCCCGCTTTATAGTGGTCTGTAGCCGTCTGGTCGTCCCTTGCCGCGTAGCGAGTGGCCGTCAGCCGGCTGTCCATTTGGACTGGCTGCTTGCGTGCGACCAAGTCTTCTGTATCCGCTGGCCCGACATAACTAGCAACGATGTCCTCTTCCCCCTCCTGCACCACCAAGTAGCGCCGAGTCTCCGGTCGCTCCAATACCTGTACCCGACCACTGGGCCAACGGATCTCTACGCGCTCCACTTCCTCGGCTGCCCCCAACCCGAAGAGCACCCGACCGTCGCTTTGTGATAAGTACCCCACTCCGCGCTGTACTTCCCGCATCTGCTGTCCATTATCCGCCAAGAGCACGACCCGCGCCCCCAGTGCGTCGCGGTTGCTTTCAGTACCGACCAGTTCGAGCCCCAGCCAATTGCTGCGGCTCCCGCCGAGATTGTGCAAAAGAGTCGGCGCGTCGTTCAGGTTCACGACCAGCAGGTCTAAATCGCCGTCGTTGTCGTAGTCGCCCAGCGCCCCGCCGCGACTGACCTTTTCTTCGGCAAAGCCTTGCCCAACTGCAGCTCCTACCTCGACAAATGTTCCACCCGCATTCTGATAGAGCAGGTTGCGCTGGGCGTAGCGCAGTCCCGAAGGATGCTGGGCGACCTGGGGGTAGATGTGCCCGTTGACCGCGAACAGGTCCAACCATCCATCGTTGTCGTAGTCGAAAAAACCCGTGCTCCAGCCCAAGTAGGGACGCACCTCACCACCTAGCCCTGCTGCTGCTGTAAAATCGACGAATTGACCGTCTCCTTGATTCTGGTACAGCGTGTTGACGTCGTCCGAAAAGTGGGTCATGTACAGGTCCAAATCGCCGTCATTGTCGTAGTCGCCAGCCGCCGCGCCCATGCCGGCCTGCGCCCGCCCATCCTCGCTGTAGGCCGCCCCAGCAAAGGCCGCCACTTCTGTCAATTGCCAATGCCCGTCGTTGCGATAGAGCAGGTTGGGGTAGCCGTCGTTGGCCACGTAGAGATCCTGATCGCCGTCGCCGTCGCCGTCTAAAAAAACCACTCCCAAGGACGCCTGCTTGTCTGCGGCAATCCCCGTCGTTTGGCTCACATCCGCAAAGCCAGCCCCGCCCTCGTTGCGGTAGAGCACGTTGGCTTGAGGCACCATGCCGTGCGGGCCGCAATAGACATCTAGCCCCTTGAAGCCACTACAGAGTTGGCCGCCGCCGGGCGGGTTTTCCAAGTCAAAGATCAAATAGTTGGCCACGTAGAGATCTAAAAATCCGTCGGCATCCACGTCTCCAAATGCCGCGCTAGTTCCCCAGCCATCGTCTTCTACGCCCATCTCGACCTCGGCAAACCTTTCCCCATCGTTGCGATAGAATACATTAGGCCCCCAATAGGTCACGTACAGGTCCAGATCGCCGTCGTTGTCGTAGTCGCCTACCGCGCACCCCATACCCCAACCCGTCCGCCGCAGACCAGCCTCATCGGTTTTGTCCTCGAAGACGCGCCCACTGGTCCCTTCGCTGTTGCGGTAGAGCCGATTGGTGTGATGCGAGGAATCGGCCTCCACTTGCGTACTATTGACCAAAAACAGGTCGAGATACCCATCGCCATCGTAGTCGAAAAAGGCGGCACCCGACGACATCGATTCGAGGATATAGCGCTGCTCTGAGCCACCGGAGACTTGGCGGAAATCGAGACCGACAATCTCGGTCACATCGACGAATTGCACTTCGGCTGTCGCTGTTTCGATCTCCGCTTCCGGCTCGCACCCTACTCCCAACATCAGGCTTACAAGCCCCATGCCGGCGATCCATCCACGCATTAGTTTCATTTCCATAGAGTAGAGAAGGTTGCCCTGCCCACTGCCCAAAATACGCAATAACGTGCAAAAATAAACCCATCGTCTATCATTGAGATTGACCATATATTCTCTGTAGAAAACAGGTACCTATCCAAACACCGAAGAAGAAGAATTGCATAGAACGCATGCGAAGCCTTATCTATTTCCTTACCCTCAGCCCCCTATATGCGATAGTCCTAGTCCTCGCATCAGTCTTCGCTCTACCAACCTTTGCCGACGTACGTCTGCCCAAGATATTCGGCGATCACATGGTATTGCAGCGCGATAGCCCCCTGCCTATCTGGGGCTGGGCTAAGCCGGGAGAGCAGGTCATCGTCGAATTTCTCGGCCAAATCGACAGTACCAGTGCCAATGCACAAGGCGAGTGGAAGGTGGAATTGCCACCAGCCCAAGCCGGTGGCCCCCATGTGCTGACAGTGACAGGCACCAATAGCATTGAACTGCAAAACGTGCTCGTCGGCGAAGTCTGGCTCTGCTCGGGGCAATCGAATATGGAAATGGGCATCAGTCTCTGCCTCAACCCAGAAGCGGAGATCGCCGCAGCCAATCATCCACAAATCCGTCTCTTCCAGATTCCCAAAAAACTCAGCGCTGAACCGCAAACGGACATCGAGGCCGATTGGCACCTCTGTACCCCGGAGACCATCGCCAAGGGCGGCTGGGGTGGATTCTCAGCCGCCGCCTACTATTTCGGTCGCCACTTGCAGCGCGAACTCGACGTGCCCATCGGCTTGATTCAGGCCGCTTGGGGTGGCACCCGCATCGAACCCTGGATCCCTCCCGCTGGTTTTGCCGCAGTACCTGCTGTGCGCGACATCTACGAGCAGCTACAACTGCGGAATCCGCGCAGTGCTCTGTACAAAGCGCACTTAGGAGACGTATTGGACGAAGTCGAAGCCTGGCTCAATGTCGCCCAGGCGGCGCGACAACGCGAAGAGCCGGTACCGAAAATGCCGACCTATCCCCCCGAACTCCTGCCGCCAAACGACCCGCAGCAACCCGCCGTGCTCTACAACGCCATGATCCACCCCCTCGTCCCCTTTGCATTGCGCGGTGCCATCTGGTACCAAGGCGAGTCCAACCACACTGAGGGCATGCTCTACACAGAGAAAATGAAGGCACTCATCGGGGGTTGGCGCGGCCTTTGGCCGAACGGAGAGTTTCCGTTTTACTACGTGCAGATCGCCCCTTATTCCTACGGTGACGAAGCCTCTGATGTCCTACCCAAATTCTGGGAAGCGCAAACGGCCGCGCTGGGAATTCCCCACACCGGTATGGCCGTCATCCACGATGTAGGCGACCTCAATGATATCCATCCCAAAAACAAGCAGGAGGTCGGGCGGCGTTTGGCACTGATCGCGCTGGCCAAGACCTATAACCAAGAAGTGATCTACTCAGGTCCGCTCTACCGTTCGATGCAGATCAAAGGCGACAAAATGCACTTGCGCTTTGACCACGGCGACGGCCTGAAAACACGCGATGGTACGACACCAAATCACTTTGCGGTGATCGACCAAGAACGCGGCGGATTCGTCAAAGCAAATGCTAAAATAGTAGGCGATGAGGTCGTAGTTTCGGCACCGGGTGTCGAACACCCCGTGGCAGTGCGCTTTGCCTGGCACA
The DNA here is from genome assembly GCA_022825185.1 of Candidatus Latescibacterota bacterium. The sequence goes on from JAJDYK010000337.1 coordinate 16,391, forward strand.
AGCTGGCTGAACCTAACTTAGTCAACGCCGCCGGCCTACCCGCCACCCCATTCCGCGTGGGGGTCGTGCCCCAACGCGATCGGCTCAAAATGGAAGTGCCCGAAGCAGCAGACTATCACCTCGTGTACGACCTCGACCTGGCCAACCTCGGCGCGGATATCCACTACGACATCGACAATAGCGCTGCGATTACCGCGCCCTTTGACCGCATCGCCTACTTTATGGAATTGCAACGCAGTGATGGCGAAACGCGCTTTCTCTACGTTTCACTGGATGCCTTTACCGATGATCTCAAAATGATCGGCGTACCCACCTTGGCCTCGGGGGCTCACTTCCAACAACCTGTCACTCGGATGAACATCTGGTCCAACACTGGCATACACAACGGCATCGGCTTAGAAGGAGGCCACATCGAATTCTGGCCCAATAACTACACCGCAGCCAACTCCTCTGCCGTGCCCAATGCCTCTCAGCATAGCTACGACTTTGGCGACCAGCCAATAGACCCCACTGACGGCTATGGTAGTATGCAGATACACAACGCCACGACGGAACAGACGCTCTTTGCCATCAACCACTGGCGTCGAGGTGAACGCGCCGATATCGGCATTGGCAATCGGGCGGATAAACACTCCGATTGGACTTTTGCCGGCAATGCACAGAGCTACTCTGCCAAAAGACTGCGAGTACTGGTGAGACTAGATCGGTGAACTGAAGACTTGGCCCCTCATCGTGCCACTAGAGCATCACTCTCAATCCAATATCCGCCGTCATACCATAACGTTCTTGCAACGCCGGAAAGCTAGTTTTCTGATTGAGATCAATATCATCCGCGCCTGTAATATTATTTAGGTTAAAAAACACCTGCATTCCAGACCACGGAAGCCGCTGACTGATCGCGAGATCCCACCGCGTGTACTTGTCAGAGTGAATTCGCTGTTGCAACCAGAAGTCGGGTTTCTTGAAAATATTATCTTGGTACAAGGCAGACACTCTGGCTGAGAATCCACGATAATCGAATCCAACTGCTAGGTTAAAAATGTCATTGGGCTGGTGCAATAGGCGGCTCGTATAAAACGTATCCACCACCGTTCTGTACAGCGTTCCGAGTTCATCATACGATATATCCAATTCCGTTCGCGGATAATTTGCTTCCGAAAACACTCGCGTATAGTTGATATTAAAGACCAGATTAGACAGGATACCAGGTAGATACCATGGATGCGTTTGCCAGTCAATTTCAATACCTCGAACGTCGGTCGGGTTTGGATTATTAATAAACGTACTGAAGTTATACAGTTGTCCATTCCCCTGACCGCCTTGTGGCAGATCCGGATATGCGCTGAGATCGCTAAGGAATGTTGTTGACGGGAAGATCAAGTCCTCTATGCGTTTTCGAAAAGCATTGACAGTAAACAATCCTACTGCATTTCCATAGATCGACACAGCGAGATCAATATTCTCCGACGAAGCCGTCCTTAGCGAATAATTATTGTAAATGATCGTCGCCAGTGACACGTCATACCGTGGGACAATTGCGCTATAGTCCGGGTAGTTTAATGTATTGGTATAGGCAAAATGAATTTGCAACCACCGTAGCGGCTTGTACCGCGCATGGACCATAGGAAGCAGAAAGCCACGAGAATTAGTTGCGGTCGTATCCCTAGCATTGAATGCTATCCCACCGCCGGCATCTGGCAGTTGCACACCGCGATTGCCCGTATAGCTCGTCCTAAGGTTCTGGAAACGCATGCCGGGCAGTAGCGTAATCTTTTCGCCTATATTAACCGTGAGCATCCCAAAGGCTGCGCTCTTGGCCTCTGATCCATTGTAATCAAAGCCGAGAGATCTATACTCATTCTCTATGAAGCCTACATCTCTTGCTATGGCAATTCCTATGATCTCTTCCATGAAATCAATATTCATCGGGTATGCCAGCGAATAGTCCCCGGCGAGAAAATTTCGATATGAATATGGATCGTC
>JAJDYK010000084.1 GCA_022825185.1 Candidatus Latescibacterota bacterium
TCGGGTTTTGGCTGGTGGCCTGATCGGCCATAAGCGCGCTTAGCTCCTCGTAGCGCTGCTCGTATTCGTTCAATTTATCTAACACGATGGGTTGGCCTCGACTTCTTCATTTAGGGCGCGGCGCAACGCGAACAGAGCGACCTCTAACTGGTCGTCGTCCGGCTCGCGGGTCGTAATGCGCTGCAACCACAGCCCTGGAGCGCTCAGCAACCGAACCAGCGGGGCATTGCGCTTCTTGCCCGAGAACTTGAGCAACTCAAAGCTCGTCCCCGCGATAAAGGGCAGCACCGCAAAATGGGTGGCAAAGCGCTCAAAAAGGCTCTGGGTATGCCCAAAGACGAGCGGGAACAGCGAATCTACGCAGGCGAAGATCAAAATCGCAAAGAGTACTACGATCAGCATGAAGCTAGTTCCGCAGCGCGGATGCAGCCGACCGAAACCCCGCGCTGTTGCCACCGTCAGTTCGGCACCGGCCTCTAAGGTGAAGATGCTTTTGTGCTCGGCACCGTGGTATTGAAAAACTCGCTGGATTTCGCGCCACTGGCTTATCGCCCAAAGATAGAGAATCAAAAGCGTCGCCCGCGCGGCACCGGCCACTAGGTTGAATGCGAGCGCGTTCTCCTGCAAGCCGAAAAGCTGGGCAGCTAACAGTGGCAAAAAGAAGAACAGGCCCACGCCTAGCCCCACGGAGAAAATCATCGTCGCCCACAGAGCCAATTGCTCCCGCCAACCCTCCTCCCGCCGCTCAGTCTGCCCTTCCGCCTGACTGGCGACGTCGGCTGAGAAATTGAGGGCCTTCAGCCCGATGAGCATCATTTCAAAAAAGGAGAGGGCTCCGCGCAATACGGGCAGATCCAACAGGCGATAGCGCTGTGCCAGAGGATCGTACGCTTCCTCGCGCACCACGATCTGGTGATCAGCCGCCCGCACCGCGGTGACAATTTTGCCGGGCACGCGCATCATCACTCCTTCGATGACGGCTTGGCCACCGACGGGTAGATCTTGCGTGAGTTGTTCTCTGTCCATGGACTCGCGTACACGAAAAAGGCGATACGATCACCCTTGGGAGGGCGTCCTATCACCTCTTCGCGCGGAATGGATCGCTAGGCTTGCTGTTCGCTTTTGCCGTAGCGGCGGTTGAACTGGTCGATGCGACCGCCGCGATCCATGATCTGTTGGCGCTTGCCTGTGTAGAAAGGATGCGACGCCGAGCTGATCTCGACCCGGATTACCGGATAGGAATTCCCGTCTTCCCACTCCATCGTCTCTTCGGACTTCATCGTCGAACGCGACAGTATCTTGTAGTCACAGCTAGTATCGAGAAAGATAACCGTTTGGTATGGGGGATGCATGTCTTTTTGCACCTTTGCACTCCTCTGCTTTCTGGGGATTGAAACTCGGCTACCAAGTCTATAAAAAATAGAGGCTCGACGCTCAAAAAACAAGGCACCTAGTCGTTCATAGCCTTGAGGAATTCCTCGTTAGACTCCGTGCCCTGCATGCGCTCTTGGAGGAACTCCATGCCCTCAACGACTCCCATCTGATTGAGTATGCGGCGCAGGACCCACGAGCGGTTCAATTCAAACTCCGTCAGCAGCAACTCTTCTTTGCGGGTGCTCGTCGCCGTCACATCAATGGCCGGATAGACGCGGCGGTTGCTCAACCGGCGGTCTAGCTGCACCTGCATATTACCCGTGCCTTTGAACTCTTCAAAGATCACCTCGTCCATGCGACTCCCGGTCTCGACCAAGGCCGTGGCGATAATCGTCAAGCTGCCGCCTTCTTCAAGATTGCGGGCGGCGGCGAAAAAGCGACGTGGCCACTGCAAAGCCGTCGAGTCAACGCCGCCGGTGAGGATCCGCCCCGAGTGCGGCGTCACCGTATTGTAGGCCCGTGCCAAGCGCGTGATACTATCGAGCAGGATGACCACATCCCGCTTGTGCTCGACTAGACGCCGAGCCTTTTCGATCACCATATCCGCCACCTGCACATGCCGCGTAGCCGACTCGTCAAAGGTCGAACTGACGACTTCGCCCTGCACCGAACGCAGCATATCGGTAACTTCCTCGGGGCGCTCGTCAATAAGCAGGACGATGAGAACCGCTTCAGGATGATTGGTTGTGATGGCGTTGGCGACCTTTTGCAGCAGCATGGTTTTACCAGTGAAGGGCGGCGCAACGATTAGGCCGCGCTGTCCTTTGCCGATGGGCGAGAGCAAGTCGAGAATCCGCGTCGTCATGTCCTTGGGATTGTGCTCTAACTTAAAGCGGTCCGTAGGATGCAAGGCCGTCAGATTTTCGAAGATCGTCTTGTTCTTGGTGACTTCTGGATCGTCAAAGTTGATTGCCTCGACTCGCAGCAGCGCAAAGTACTTCTCGTCGTTTTTCGGCGGGCGGATCTGGCCGGAGATCGTATCGCCCGTGCGCAGGCTAAACCGCTTAATCTGCGAATGAGAAACGTAGATGTCGTCGGGACCAGGTAAGTAGTTATAGCTCGGCGAGCGAAGAAAGCCGAACCCCTCGTCTAGCACCTCCAAAGTGCCTTGAGCAAAGATCAGCCCACTGCGCTCGGTCTGGTGTTTGAGGATAGAGAAGATCAACTCCTGCTTGCGCAAAGAGGTGCAATCTACAACCTCCAACTTCTTGGCCAGCTCTTGGAGATCCAAGATGTTCATGCGCTGGAGTTCGACAATATTCATTTTTTGCGTTCTATTGAGGGGCGGCATCTCTTCCTGGCAACCTTTCTTGCGGTTAGAGTGCAGGAATACAAAGGGAATATTCGAGTGCGCTACGGCACTGTAAGCACCTAGAGTTATTACGAGGATTGGAGTACATGCGGTAGTACTGCTAAAACACTAAAAACCTACCTAAGGTATGCCGTACCTTGGCAAAATTCTTTAATAGCTACAGGAGGTCTATTGCGAAGAATCTCTAAAAGGAGAGTGGAATTTCAAGCGGAATAAACCGCTGAGGTATTTGATTTGAAAAGGAGAGATGCGAAAGAGACTAAAGGATACAGATAATATCTTTGTTTGTCAAGGCGTACTATACTAAAAAGTAGGACGCCCGCTCGTCGAGCGGGCGTCCTAGCCCTGCAACTTACAACTTCTCGTGCCCTTATTGATCGACACCAACGGCCATCGCCATCCTAGCTACATCTTCATTGGAAGCAAAAGGTGCGACAACGCCAGTTTCGTTGTCGCCGTCAAAGGCTCGCACGTCATAGGCATAGGAGGCTCCACTGACGACGTCATTATCGACGAATTCGGAGACGCCCGGCCCCACCGTGGCAACCAGCCTTTCGCTGCCCTGTTCCTGAGTTACGGCCTTGCCGAAATCATCGGCGAAGCGCAGAAAATCATCGACATCAATTTGGCCATTGGGCACTATGTCGAAGAACAACTCAAAATCCCCATCGGCGTCAGAAGAGCCGAAGCGATCAGCTAAGAGGAAGAAGTCGTCGAAGTCAACCTTATCCCCCTCGCGCGTGAACCAGCCGAGTACTATCTCGCCGCTATCGTCCACGGGTGGGAAATAATCCGTGCGATACACGCGGTAGCCGTGTACGTCGCCCGTAGGCACCACTTGGCCCCCAAAGGTCGTAAACGAACGAGCATCATCTGCCGATAGCGTCCAAGAAAGCGACACGGATGGCGCATCACTCGCTGTGGCCTGGAGGTTAGTCACAGGTGCAGGAGGAATATTATCGACGGAAGCTACGGGCTCGGAGGTAGTCAACTGAGCGGCTGCGGGAGCAGCGCAAAAAGCAGCTAGCGCGACGATGCGAATATACTCTTTCATCGAACTATACTCCTTGTGAAAAGATGAAATACACAGCCATATTGCGGCCGGCACTAATACAAATCGGCACCGAGGTTATCGGCCCAAAGAAAAAAGTCATCGAGATCAACCACGCCATTGCCGTCGATATCCGTGGCTGGATCGAATTCGGCTTGGCCGAAGTTGGTCTGAAAAATGCCGTAGTCTAAAAGGTCCACATCGCCGTCGTAGTCAAAGTCGCCAAGGAGCAACATGTTCCTGACTTCGGCAGACTCGATAGGAGCGCTCTCGTTGCCGCTTTCATCGACGACCGAGACCATGTAGAAGTACCGCCTGCTCCCCGCGCTCACGTCAATCGAGGCATCAACTAAGGACGTCACGCCAGGACCGACGGTGCCGACTATTACCAAGCTGCCGGAGCCATCGGCGAGGCGACGCCATATATTGTAACCAGCCACATCGTTGACTTCTCTAAAGGTGCCGCCCGTCGTAAAGTCGCTACTCGTCGGGACCTGGCGCACAACATCGTCAATGGACAAGGCCCAAGAGACGGAGATACTCCTTCCACCTTCGTTGAACTCAGCCTGTACTCCGCCAACCGGGCTAGGTGCAAGGTCGTCAGTATCCGCTACCGACTCAGAGACCGTCACCTGTGCTGCCGCCGGACTCGCGCACAGAAAAACGCCGAGTCCCAACAAGGCCAAACTCCCGATAGCTCCCTTTATGCCTCTCGACATATCTGATTCCTCCTCTGAATGCTCAATGGGTCAAATTCCGATTTGGCCCCAGCATAGGCCATGAATAAGCGTTTAACTTATCAATAATACCAACAGTTCGCTGTAAACTCAAGGAATTAACGCAAATTAGCGTCGCTTATGGACTTTCTTGACCCGGTTAATGGGCCGCCATATCTTGCTCAATGGCGCTGTTAATATAGAGAAAAAGCCCGCTGCTAGCAATGCCACGCAACCATGAAGCTGAAGCCATTCGCGATCGCATCCGCGACGCTACCGACATCGTCGACTTGGTGTCCGAACACGTCCAACTCACTAGGAGGGGCCGCAATTTTCTGGGCCTCTGTCCGTTTCACGAAGAGAAGACCCCTTCCTTCAACGTCAACCCCGACCGCCAATTCTACCACTGCTTCGGCTGTGGTGCCGGCGGCGATGTCTTCAAGTTTATCCAAGAGATTGACCGCGTTACTTTTGTCGAAGCAGTCAAATTCCTCGCCGAACGCGCCGGTATCGCTCTGCCCGAGCGTTCGGGGCCATCGCGTGCAGAGACTGAGGCCGCTGATGAACTCTACCGAGCCAACGACCTAGCGCGAAAGTACTTTCACCATCTGCTGCTTAACGATGATGTCGGCGCTAGTGCCCGCTCGTACCTACAGACGCGCGGACTCACAGGCGAAACCATCGAGCGCTTCGGCTTGGGCTACGCGCCGCCGGAGTGGGACGCCCTGCTCAAAGTAGCAGGTCGCCGAGGCTTGAATCCCCAGATCTTGGAGCGAGCTGGGTTGGCTCTGCCGCGCTCTACAGGCAGCGGACACTACGATCGCTTTCGCGACCGAGTCGCCTTTCCCATCGCCAATCTCTCCGATCGGACCATTGCCTTCGGCGCGCGTGCGCTCCAGCCCGACCAAGAGCCTAAATATATGAATTCGCCCGAAACGCCCATCTATCACAAGGGAAGAGTACTCTACGGCCTAGCCGACACCCGCGACGCCATTCGTCGCCAAGATGCTGCACTAGTCGTCGAAGGCTATATGGACCTCATCAGCCTAGCGCAGGCCGGCATCCAGCACGTAGTTGCCACCTCCGGCACGGCCCTGACCGAAGATCACGGTCGTCTGTTGGCTCGCTTTGCCCACCAAGTTGTGCTCCTGTTCGACGGCGACGCGGCCGGCTCCACAGCCGCCATGCGAGCCTGCGAAGCCCTCCTAGGTACTGGCATAGACGCCCGCGTCGTCTCGCTGCCCTCCGAGCACGACCCCGATACTTTCGTCCAAGCGCACGGTTCGGACGCGCTGCTCAAACGAGCCGAGAACGCTCAGTCGGTTCTCGATTTCTACCTCAAACAGCTCGCCCAGCAGCACGATCTCTCCGGCGTCGAAGGCAAAGCGCGCGCCGTCGAAAGGCTCAAACCTCTCCTAGCCAAGCCCCGCGATGCGGTCCGCCGAGACCTACTGCTGCGCGAAGTCGCCGAGCGCCTCTCGGTTGACGAGCAATCCCTGCGCTACGACCTGCAAGCCTCCATGCGCCGCCCCCAACAATCGCGCAAGGCAGTTGCCGAGCCATCCCCTACAACCACGCCCGATCCACCGCGCCACGAGCTCGAGTTCATAGGGCTATTGCTCAACTTCCCGCAATTCATCCCCCAAACTGTCCGCGAATTCTCCCCCGATTCGCTAACCGACGCCCGCACTCAGACCCTGTGTCGTACGATCTTTGACCGCCATGCCCACGGTAAGGCCATCGACCTTGGCATGATCATCAGCGAGCTAGAGGACGACGCACTCGCACGCCTAGTCGCCCAATGCGCGGCCCAAGGTTTCGACGAGGAACAAGTCGAGCGGCAATGGCGCGATTATTTGCTTCATTTTCAAGAGAGCGTGTTGGAAAAGCGCATCGAAAACGAACTCCAAGCTCTTGACCAGGCATCTAGGTCATCCAACAACGACGAAGTTGAGCGCATTCTACAAAAGATCAACACGCTCAAAAAAGACCAGCTAGCGGTCGAGGCCCAACGCCGCTCTTGACCTACTTGGGGAAAAATCCTAGGTTTTTAACTACGTTACGGGGCCTATAGCTCAGTTGGTTAGAGCAGCGGACTCATAATCCGTCGGTCGTAGGTTCGAGTCCTACTGGGCCCACCATTACTTTGCGACATGCGCGGTTACGAGGATTGGGCAGCCAATTTTTGTAGCCGTTTTTTATTTCTCATGCAGAGCATTCTAGCCATCCTGCTATGGGCCACAATCGTCTGGGGGCAGGTGGACACCGGCGTCGATCGCGGGGATTCGCGTTTTATGGCGACGGTGCTAGCACGCCTCGCCCAGCGGGCCGATCCCATTGCCAACATCTATCTGAACAAAGCCCGCGTCGAGGGCCTTAGTTCCCTGCTGGGGCAACCGATGAGCGCAGGCAAGCGGCTAAACATGCGCCTGCGCATTGCCCAAGAGCAGGTGCGTGCCGGAGATTTGCGCGCGGGCATCGAAGAGATGCAGCGCGTGTTAACGGCTGTAGAGGCCGGGCAGGTTCCAGCGACCGAGGGTTTTGTTTACATGCTGCACGACCAGCTCGCCATCGCCTATCTGCGCCTCGGAGAGCAGGAAAATTGCCTGCGCAACCACACCACGAATTCCTGCTTGCTGCCGATCCGCGACGCCGGCATCCACACCTTGCAGGAAGGCTCCCGCCGCGCCATCGAGCACTACACCATAAACTTGAACAAACGCCCAAGCGATCTGGGAGCGCGCTGGCTGTTGAACTTGGCGTACATGACCTTGGGCGAATACCCGGAAGGGGTGCCAGAACCTTGGCGCATTCCCCCGCGCGTATTCGACGGCGACATCGGCGGAATCCAGCGCTTCCGCGACGTGGCACCGGCGACTGGAGTCGCGGCCGTTGGCCTAGCAGGCGGCAGCGCAGTCGAGGATTTCAACGGCGACGGCCTGCTGGATATCGCGGTCTCTTCGTGGGGACTGCGCGATCCACTGCGCTACTTCCACAACGAGGGCGACGGCACCTTTACCGAGGCCACGACAGCGGCCGGGCTAGACGGTCAGATAGGAGGGATCAACCTCGAGCAGGCCGACTACGACAACGACGGCGATGTCGATCTGCTCGTTTTGCGCGGTGCTTGGATGGGGGAAGAGGGTCGCATGCCAAACTCTCTGTTGCGCAATAACGGCGACGGCACCTTTGTGGACGTGACGCGGCGCACCGGCTTGTTCTCCTTGCACCCAACCCACGCAGCGGCCTTTGCCGACTTCGACAACGATGGCTGGCTGGATCTGTTCGTCGGCAACGAGTCCGGCAAGCAGTCCCACCCGTGCCAGTTGTTTCTCAACCAAGGGGACGGTCGTTTTGTCGATGCGGCTCCCGCAGTCGGCGTCGATCACGTGGGCTTTGTGAAAGGCGTTGCCTGGGGCGATATAGACAACGACGGTTTGATCGACCTATACGTATCTCAGTTTTACCGAGAAAATGTCCTCTACCGCAACCTCGGCGACACAGCAGCGGGCTGGCGCTTTGCCGTGGCGGTCGTCGCGCCGGGACCGAACGAGAGCTTTCCCACTTGGTTTTGGGACTACGACAACGACGGCTGGCTCGACTTGTTCGCCGGTGGCTACAATATGAACGACCTCGGCGACATGGCGCGCGCGTACCTCGGCGAGGAATTTGCCGCCGATCACGCGCGTGTGTATCGCAACAACGGCGACGGCACCTTCGACGAGGTCACCGAAGCGCTGGGGAGCTTTGGCCAAGTCATCCTAGCTATGGGTGCCAACTACGGCGACTTGGACAACGATGGGTTCCCCGACTGCTACGTCGGCACTGGGATTCCCGATCTGCGCTCGCTCACGCCCAACCGCATGTTGCGCAACGACGGTGGTGCGCGGTTTTTGGACGTCACTACGACAGGCGGCTTCGGCAACGTGCAGAAAGGGCACGGCGTGTCCTTTGCCGACTTCGACAACGATGGAGACCAAGATGTCTTCGAGGTCATGGGCGGCGCTTTTGAGGGCGACCTCTACCAGAACGTACTCTACGAAAATCCCGGGCACGGCAATCACTGGCTGCGGCTGTTTCCTCAAGGCGTGCAGTCAAATCGGGGTGCTATTGGCGGCCGCGTGCGCGTGCGCGTGCGGCAACCAGACGGCAGTACCCGCGACATCCATCACCTCATCGGCTCGGGCGGCAGCTTTGGAGCCAATCCGCTCGCGCCGCATCTTGGGCTGGGAGACGCCACGGGATTGGTGTTCGTGGAAATCACCTGGCCGGCGACCCATAAGGCGCAGCGCTGGGCAGGGCTGAAGCTCGACCACGCGTACCGTCTGCGCGAGGGCGACCCATCGGCGACTGAAGTGACCTTGCCAAAATTCCACTTTGCCACCGGGCACAACGGACATTGACTCAGTAGTCGTTGGAGGCTAATTTAGAAAACCCTCTTGGGCGATTAGCTCAGTTGGTTAGAGCGCCGGTCTCACATACCGGAGGTCCGCAGTTCAAATCTGCGATTGCCCACCATCGTTAAAGGCCGTGTGAAGCGCATATCAGTTTCCACGGCCTTTTTTAGCAATAAAAAGGCACCTACCCGCAAGTAGGTGCCTTTTGTTTTGCAATCCGCGCTAGCGATATAGATGCTGTTTCACCAAGGCCCAAGACATCGGTGAAATGTTCGTCCCCATGACGGGCTCGGGCGCTTCACTCCCATCCGGGAGCAGGTACGCGGGAATGGATCCCGGCGTACCCAACTCGCTGGCACCCGCATCCCAGCCACTTTGTTCGGTCGCTGTCGCCCAGCTTTCGGGCTGGTCGCCGGGCTGGTCAAAGGCGATGCGCACCATGGAGCTTTTGCTGGCTGAGTCACCGGCGAAAGGAGCTCCGCGGCCATCGTCGGCTACGTCGATGAGCTGGCCGCCAGCTTGCGGATCGCCGTCGTACAGATGTAAGAGCAGCTTGGTGTTGGGCAGCGAAACGGCAGGGTCAACGCGCTGAGGCTCGACGGCGAGGAGGGAGTTTTTGTGATTGGCAGCGTAGTTAGCGATGAGAAAGGTCTGTCCGGCGGGGATCATCGCGGCGTCGAGCACGAACATAACCTTGTCCTCGGTGCCGCTGCGGTAGGTCAAAGCCCAGCCGGCCAGATCAATGGCCGCATTGCTGGCGTTGTAGAGTTCGATCCACTCGTCGGCCGTAGATGCCGTACTACCCGACCACATCAACTCGGATATGACGACCGGGCCGGGTTGGGCCACGACAGGTGCGGCGAAAGCGAAAAAGATAAAGGCAATAAAAGGACGCATGGCAGCCTCCAGGTTAGGGTGAGATGGCAATTGCCATGCGCTTAATGCAATATGCGTGCCTATATTTTCTATTTTTTATAACATATTGTAAAATATACAAATACAAAATTCACACTGCGCGTATTAACCGTACTCAGTGCGTCTATCCGGCAACAGTTCTGACACCTATTCGATACAGGACTCACGGGCTGTGAGTGCCGCGCACAGCTTCTGTTGCAAGCCGCCAAAACCGCTATTGCTCATAAAAACCACTAAATCGTTTGGGCGAGCTTCCGCAGCTAAAAAATCGGCCATCGATTCGGCATCGGGCAGGTAATGCGCTGGCTTGCCGGTGGCGCGGAGACGCACCACTAAACGCTCGGGTGAAAACGGCTCGTCGTCCCGGGCGCGTTCGGGACGGGGGACCGCGGTTGCGACGAATGCGTCGGCCAAGGCAAATGCTTCGACATAGCGATTCTCAAAGATAGCGCGAGCATTGGTTGCGCTGGCCGGTTCAAAAACCGCGATGAGCCTGCGGCCGGGATGGGACCGACGCAGGCCCTCTAGAGTGTGAGCGACCGCAGTGGGATGGTGGGCGAAATCGTCAATGAGGAGAACGTCGTCAATCAGGCCAAGCTGCTCTTGGCGGCGTTTGACGCCAGCAAAGCTGGCCAGGGCCGCGCGTAGGTCATCGGCAGTCAGACCAGCGTGGAACCCAGCAGCTAGGCTAGCGAGCGCATTGCAGACATTGTAATCGCCGCTCAGCGGCAAATCGAAAACTCCCACCTCTCGCCCTGCCCGACACAAGGTGAAACGCGTGCCCTTGGCACTAGCCTGGAGGTTGGTAGCGCGCCAAAACGCGCCTTCTGCAAGGCCAAAGGTTTCCACTGGTGCCGGTGCGTTGGGGAGGAGTTCAGCGATATTGGGGTCGGTGCCGTTGGCTAGAATCAAACCGTTTTGCGGCACCATGTTGACGAGTTGGCGGAAGGCTTTGACGATTTCGGCAAGGTCTTGGTAGATGTCGGCGTGGTCGAATTCAATGTTGTTGATGATTAGCACCTCGGGTAGGTAGTAGAAAAACTTCGCCCACTTGGCAAAGAAGGCGCTGTCGTATTCGTCGCCTTCGACGATAAAGTGCGCACCTTGACCGAGCCGGTAGGAGCGGTCGAAGTTTTGCGGCACCCCAGCTACCAAAAAGGAAGGGTCCAGATCGCAAGCGGTGAAGAGGTGGGCGATGAGTGCCGTAGTGGTGGTCTTGCCGTGGGTTCCTGTTACCACCACCGAGCGCTTGCCGCGGATGAAGAAATCGCGCAGCACTTCCGGCAGCGACAGATACGGGATCCGGCGCGAGAGTACGGCCTCGGCCTCTGGGTTGCCACGCGAGACGGCGTTGCCAATGACGACCAAATCCGGCGCTGGCACTAGGTGGTCTGCCGAGAAGCCAGTCCGCACATCGATCCCCAACTCTTCGAGCATAGTGCTCATCGGTGGATAGACGCGACTGTCCGACCCGGTGACGCGATATCCCTGCTCGCGCAGCATACCGGCCAAAGACCCCATGGCCGTGCCGCAAGCGGCGATCAGATGAATGTGGGAACCCAATGGAAGCTGCATGTCCGTATATACCGTTGGGGCGATTCAGGTGTCAAGGGAAGCGGCCGGTTTGTGTTCAGTAATCGGCGATTGTTTTATTGTAGAGGCACTTGCTTGCAATAGAGGAGACCATGGGCCAAGAAAAAGAAGCGGCACAGGAGATTTTTCTGTCCCTCGTCATTCCCGTTTTCAACGAAGAGGAAAGCCTGCCTCATCTCTGGGGCCAGATCGAGAGTGCTCTGGCAACTGCGGAATGGTCCTGGGAGGCCATTTTCGTGGACGATGGGAGCACGGACGGCTCGTTTGCCGTCTTGGGCGAGTTGGCCAAACAGCATCCGCAGGTGTGCGCCTTGCGCTTCCGCCGCAACTACCGCAAGGCCGCAGCCCTCGCCGCTGGTTTTAAGCAGGCGCGCGGCCAAGTCATCGTCACCATGGACGCCGACCTGCAAGACGACCCCCGCGAAATCCCTCGGCTGTTGGAAGAACTCAACCGAGATTACGACTTGGTCTCAGGTTGGAAAGCCAAGCGCCGCGACCCTCTGAGCAAGACCCTCCCTTCCCGCTTGTTCAATTGGATCACCTCGCTAGTTTCCGGGGTGCGCCTGCGCGATTTCAACTGCGGCCTCAAAGCGTATCGGCGCGAGGTAGCCGAAGATGCACTGCCGTATCTATACGGAGAATTGTATCGGTTTTTGCCCGCCGTGGCCCACTGGATGGGCTATCGAGTCGGCGAGATCCCGGTGCAGCACCATCCCCGCCGCTTCGGCCATTCCAAATTCGGGACCAAGCGGTTGCTAAACGGATTTTTGGACCTGCTGACCGTGACCTTTGTCGTGCGCTTTATGACCACGCCCATGCACGTCTTCGGCAGCTTAGGGCTTGGCTCTACGCTGTGCGGATCGGTCATCTGCGCCTATGTGGCCTTGCTGCGCTACGAGCACGGCAACATCCAAAATCGCCATCCCCTGCTCATGCTGGGCATCCTGCTGATCATCGTCGGCATTCAGTGCTTCTCCATCGGTTTTTTAGGAGACATGATCGCCAGCATGCACCAGCGCGGCGGGCGCACCCCGCGCATTGCCGAGCGGCTAAACGGGTGACATTTCTTTTAGGGCCGCTAGCAACGCGTCTATCTCGGCGTCCGTGCCCACCGAGATCCGTAGGCAATCGGCCAAGCGCGGCGGCGTGGCAAAATAGCGCACTAAGATCCGGCGCTCCTTGAGTTCCGCGTAGAGTTCGGCAGCGGCGCAGCTAGCCCAGCGCTCGCCGAGCTTGGCGAGTACGAAGTTTGCCTGCGAATCCCACACGTAAAAATCCAACTCTCGCAGTTCAGCACACAGGCGCGTGCGCGTCGCGCAGACGCGAGCGGCGTTTGCGTGCATCGCGTCTATATCCTCTAAGGCCACCTCGGCGGCCACCAAGCTCAGCCGATTGAGATTGTAGTGGTCTTTAACCTTCCACATCCCCTCGATCAGCGCGGTCGGGGCAAAGGCAAAACCAATGCGCATACCGGCGAGGGAAAAAGATTTGGACATGGTGCGCACGACAATGGCGTTGGGGTGTTGCTCGATGAGTTGAATGCAGCCTCCCTGCGAAAAATCGACATACGCTTCATCCACCACCAAGACGCCGTCAACCCGCGCACAGAGTGCGGCGACTTCATTGTAGGGCACAAGGGTGCCCGAGGGAGCATTGGGATTGGCGAGAAAGGTAATGCGGGCCCTAGGCACAACTAGGCCTTCGGGCAGGGAAAAATCCTCGCCGAACTCGACCGGGACCGCCTCCGCTCCTTGGATGTCGATCAGGGGCTTGTAGTAGCCGTACGTGGGATGAGGATAGGCGATTTTGTCGCCCTCACCGGCGAAGCTGCGGATGATGACGTTGAGCAACTCGTCCGAGCCGTTACCGACCATGATCTGTTGGGGAGCAATGGCGAATATCTCGCCCAACTTTTGGCGCAGGGCCCAAGCGTCTGGGTCGGGATAGAGGCGCAGATCAGCCGCGCAGGCCTCGCGCAACCGCGCAAGCACTAAGGGAGAAGGCGGGTAGGGATTTTCGTTGGTATTGAGCTTGATGTAGCCCTTTTCGCGGGGCTGTTCCCCAGGGACGTACCCGCGCAGGCGGGCGATGTTGGGGCGAAACAGGTCCGACACGACTAATTGTTTGCCGGCTCATCCACGCGCAGCACTTCCAAAACGCCCTCGATATGCTCGATTTGGTCTATGGCCTGGCGCAGTTGCTCGTTGTCGGCAACATCTATCCAGAAGTCCTGTTCGGCGGTATGGCCATCGGTGCTGGTAGTGGCGTCGCGGATGTTGGAGCCAGCGTCGCTGATCGCCTTCGAAATGTCCGCCAGCAAGTACGTGCGGTCCCAGCTACGAGTGCGCAGATGAACGGTAAAGATCGGTTCATCTTCCATTTCCCACTCAACCGTGAGCAGGCGGTCTGGCTCGGCGGAAATCCGGCCGATGTTGGGGCAGTCGGTGCGGTGGACCGTAACGCCGCGGCCTCGGGTAACTAAGCCGACGATCTCGTCGCCCGGGATGGGACCACAGCACTTGCCAAAGCGGATCATCAGGTTTTGCATCCCTTGGATGCGAATATCTCTGCGGTCTTGGAGTTGGAGCGCACGCCGCATGGGCGTGGGCGGGGCTATTCTGCTGATGACTTTGCCGATTGACAGGTCCCCGTTGCCAAGGGCCGCGTAGAGGTACTCGGCGGCCCTGAACCCGAACTCTTTAGCCACGGCATCGAGGTCGGGTGGGTCGGCAGTCCGATTGAGCTTTAGCTCCCTGTCGAGCGCCTCCTTGCCAAGGCGCACGTTGTGATCGTATTGCTCCTCCCGTAGCCAACGGCGAATGGCTTGGCGAGCCTTGGCGGTCTTGACTTGGTCCAGCCAAGCGAGTTTGGGTTTTTGCTGGGGTGCCGTGACGATCTCCACAGTTTCGCCGCTGTTCAAAGTCGCGCTTAGTGGTACAACTCGATCATTTACTTTGACCGTCGCGCAGTGTATCCCAATGTCGGTGTGGATGGAAAAGGCGAAGTCGATCGGCGTGGCCCCCTTGGGCAACTGGTGTAGGTCGCCTTTGGGCGTGAAGACGAATATCTCGTCCTGAGACGCGAGCTCGGTCTTCAGATTTTCCATGAATTCGACCGGATCGGTAGCCTCCTGTTGCCAGTCGATGACTTGGTGCAACCAACCCATGTGTTGGTTTAAATCGCTGGGACCCGTGTCGTTGGATTTGTAACGCCAGTGGGCGGCAATGCCGATTTCAGCCGTGTGGTGCATCTGCGGGGTGCGAATTTGCACTTCGACGTATTGGCCTTTGGGGCCGATCACCGACGTGTGCAGCGACTGGTACATGTTGCTCTTGGGAGTCGATATATAGTCTTTTATGCGTCCAGGAATGGCTTTGTAAATGTCGTGGACCAAACCGAGGATTTTATAGCATTCGTCCAGGGTGCCCGTGATGATGCGCATGGCCAGCAGATCGTAGATTTCCTCAAATGGCTTACCGCGCGCCTTCATCTTATTGTAAATGCTGTAGAAGTTCTTGGCGCGGCTCGTAAATTCAGCTTTAATACCATTGGCCTGTAGGCACTCTTCGAGTGGGATCTTGAATTCCTTTATATAGTTTTCGCGCTCCTGGCGCGTCATGGCCACACTTTCGCGCAACTCCTGATACACTTTGGGTTCGAGGAACTTGAGGCTTTGGTCCTCTAACTGCCAGCGGATCCGTGCCAACCCAAAGCGGTGAGCCAGCGGCGCGTACACTTCAAGCGTTTCCCTTGCCGTGCGCTCGCGGGATTTGGGACTTAGGTATTGGAGCGTGCGCATGTTGTGTAGGCGGTCGGCCAGCTTGATGAGGATGACGCGGATGTCCTTGACCATAGAAAGCAGCATCTTGCGATAGGTTTCAGCTTGGCGCGCCTCGCGGCTTTCGTAGGTTATCTGATCGATTTTGGTAACCCCAGCGATCAGTTCGGCGATCTTGTCGCCAAATTGCTTGGCAACCTCCTCATGTGTGGCCGGTGTATCCTCGACAACATCGTGCAACAGTCCGGCTGCAACCGTGGTGTGATCCAAGCCCAATTGGGCGAGCAGCCGAGCCACTTCGACGCAATGGGCGAGAAACGGCTCGCCGGACTTGCGGATTTGGCCCTCGTGATACTCCTTGGCGAAGTAATAGGCGCGGCTGAGAAGTTCAAAATCGGCTTGGTCATTGCAGGAGGAGACCTCAACCAGCAGCATCTGTAGCCGCAGTTCGTCGCCTCCCTGCTCGACAAGGTCGTCTAGGTAGGTATTTGGCAAAGTGGTTTCGGTCATGGGATCTTTCGCTATTTACTCGCCCGTCAATATAAACAAGCATATAAAAAAAAAACAAGTACATACAAGCAGAAGTTTCACGCTCGTTTGCACGTGCGGTAGAAGTTATTAAAATGGGAAGAGAAAAGGACGCAGGATGTGGCGACTAAAGACCGAAAACGCACCGGCGCTGACGCGAGCGGATAAAATCCTCGCGCTCGTCGTGGGCTTGAGTGCGATCGGGCTGATACTCTACGGCCGCTATACAGCCGAGGCTGGCGGCACGCTCATCGTCGAGTTGGCCGGAGCCGCGCCCGCCACGCATGATCTCTCCAACTACGGAATCTTGCCAGTTGTAGGACCTTTGGGCGCGAGCCAGATCGAGATCGGCCCCAAGGGCGCACGCGTGATTTCCGCACCCTGCGTCCACAAAATTTGTATGCGGCAGGGCTGGATGCAGCGGGCGGGCGACGTGGCCGCGTGCGTGCCCAATGGCCTAGTGCTGAGAATCGCTGGGGCCGCGCCCATAGACGCGATGATTCGCTGATGTTTGTGCGCCCTAGAGACGTGGCCCGTTTGGGGCTTATGGCCAGTGCGGCAATCGTGCTCTTCACCTTTGAATCGCTGGTGCCCAAACCCTTGCCTTGGATGAAGTTGGGACTCGGCAATTTGCCGGTTTTGGTCGCGCTAGTGAGCTTTGGCGGCGGTCCGGCCTTGGCCGTTAGTGCCATCAAGCTGGTAGTTGGCGGCTTGCTCAGCGGGGGATTTGCCGGTCCGGCCTTTGTCATTGGCGGCGGGGCTGGTTTAGCGAGTTGGTTGGTCATGGTTGCGGCGCGCCGCATGGGAGGCCTTTTCAGCGTCGTGGGTCTGAGCATTTGGGGCGCGTTGGCGCACCAGCTCAGCCAGCTTGTTCTCGCCGCTGGCTATATCGGCCACAGCGGTCTGTTCGCTCTTTTGCCGTTGGCCTTGTTCAGCGCTCTGGTGAGCGGAGGAGCGATCGGCTTATTGGCTTGGTTTACCTTGGAACAATTGAAGAAAATAGGCTGGTTGGACCAAGGTAAGTTATAAATGTATAGACTTTAGATCGTTTCAATGGACTCGCCCCAAAAGCCTACCTTGCAAACCGAACCGGTCTTCAGCGCCAAAGCGCTGGTGGCGGGCACCCTAGGGTCACTGTGCATCGCCGTGGGAGCACCGTACGGAAACATGGTCATCCGCGGCTCCTACATGTCGATTGATTTCAGCGCTGCGGGTGCCCTGTTCCTTTTCTTTTTGTTGACGGGCTTGTTCAACGCCTTGCTGACGCGCTTTGCCGCTCCTGTGGCCCTTGGACGCTGCGAGCTAATCGTCGCGTACATTATGATGCTCACGGCTTCGGCCATCCCCACGATGGGCCTCAGTGAGTACTGGCTGACGATCATCACCGGTGCCCAGTACTACGCCACCCCGGAAAACGAGTGGGCCTTGCTCATCCTGCCGCACCTTCCCGAGTGGATCGCACCGCAGGATCCCAATGCGATCAAGTGGTTTTACGAAGGAGCACCGCGCACCACTGGGGTACCCTGGGCCGCCTGGAGCGGCCCGCTGTGCTATTGGGTCGTTCTCATTGTAGCCCTGTACTTGGTGATGATCTCGTCTATGGTCATTATGCGCCGCCAGTGGGTAGAGCGGGAGCGGCTAGTTTATCCGCTGGTGCAAGTGCCCTTGGCCATGGTGCAGAGCGGAGGCCGCGGAGAAGCCCTAGGCCCTTTCTTCAAAAATCCAATCATGTGGGTCGGCTTTGCCCTGCCCGTGCTCGTCAGTAGCCTCAACGCTTTACACGCGTATTTCAACTTCATCCCCGCCATCCAGCTCGTCTCTTCGATTCCGATCCTGCGCAACAGCGTCAGCCTGATCTTCCGCCTGAGCTTTCCCATGATTGGGTTCGCCTATCTAATCAACCTCGACATCGCCTTCAGCCTGTGGTTTTTCAACACCATCGCCAAGCTGATTCGAGGAGGGCTGGGAGTTTTAGGGGTTGGTAGCACTGAAAGGCTCGTTTACGGCGCTGCTAGCGAGCCGATCCTCGCCCATCAGGGACAGGGCGCGATGGTCGTCCTAGTGGTCTTCGGCCTGTGGGTCGGCCGCGAGCACCTGCGCGACGTGCTGCGCAAGGCATTCCGGGGCGACGACCGCATCGACGACCGCGGCGAAATGCTCTCCTATCGGGCAGCGGTCTTAACTTGGCTCTCCGGCGTCGCAGTAATGACCATCTGGCTGTGGCAGTCTGGCTTGCCGCTGTGGGCGGCCTTTTTGACCCTGATGCTGGCCATCCTTATCTTCGTCGGCTTAACTCGAGTGGTAGTAGAAGGAGG
>JAJDYK010000310.1 GCA_022825185.1 Candidatus Latescibacterota bacterium
CGCCGCGCGAGGATTACATAGAGCACTACAATAAACACGCCACAACTTCCACCGAGACCGTCTGGGCCTAGCGATAAGGGAGAATACTATGCAGATGTTGCAACAGGAACACTGCCACAATGTGCTGGTTGTGGCGATTACGCCCCGCGACGCGGAACGGGGCATTGACTTGGCGGGGATTGGCAGCAATGTGCGCTTTCTCTGTGAGCGGGGCGTCGATTTTATTATGCCAGCGTGCGGAACGGGGCTGGTGTACGATATGACCTTAGAGGAATACGAGGCCGTCGTTGGGGCTTTTGTGGAGGCGGCAGCCGGGGAGGCGTTGGTGGTGCCGGGGATTGGGCCGGGGTATGGTCGGGCGCTGGAAATGGGGCGGATTGCCCGCTCTTTAGGCGTCGCTGGGGTGATGATTATGCCCATCGTCGGGCCGGCTTCAGCCGGGGGCGTTGCCGTGGGCTTGCGCGACATTGCCGAGAAGACTCAGTTGCCCACGATACTGTACCAGCGCCGGCTGGATATTATGCCGGTCGAGCAAGTAGTGGCGCTGTGTAAGCTAGACGAAGTGGTGGGGCTTAAATACGCCGTTGAAGACTTGGAGGCGTTCCAGCGGATCGTCGCTGGTGCTGGGAAGGACGCGGCCATGGTCTGCGGCATGGCCGAGGATCCCTGTCTCGACTATATGGCAGCCGGTGCGGTTGGATTTAGCTCGGGGATGGCCAACTTTGTCCCCGGCATGAGCCTGACGCTGCTAGAGCGCTCTGCGGCGGGGGATCGCACCGGAGCGGAGGAGATTCGGCGACAGATGGTGCCGTTTGAGGATCTGCGCGGTGAGCGAGCGGCGCGCTATAGTGGCTCGGCGCTGCATGCGGCTATGGAGCGGTTTGGGCTGGCTGGAGGGCCGGTGGTGCCTTTTGCCGAGGATGTGGCCGCTGAGGATCTGCCGAGATTGCACGCGCTCGTCGATAAGCTGGACGAGACAGAGAGACAAATGCAAATGCAAATGCAAATGCAAATGAAAGAGGTCGTATGAACCAAGATGAACTGCGCGTAGGGCTGGTGGGCACAGGCGGCGTCTGTGCAGGAGTACACTATCCAGGGCTGCGGCTGATTCCCGGGGTCGAGATCGCTGGGATTTGCGAGCCAGATGAGACGCTGCGGCAAAAGCGGCAGGCGGAATGGGGCATTGAGGCTGCTTTTGACCGGATGGACGCGCTCTTAGATGCGGTGGCCCCAGATGCGGTCTGTATCGCCGTGCCCAACGTCTATCACTACGAGTTGATCGTCCAAGCCTTAGACGCTGGCTGCCACGTGCTATGCGAGAAGCCCCTAGGTATGGACTTTGCTCAAACTCGGGAAATATATGATCGGGGCAAGGCGTCGGGGCGTCGCCACATGACGGCGTTTACCTATCGCTTTGTACCGGCCATGAACTACATCCGCCACTTGGTGCAGACCGGTGCCTTGGGGGTGATTCGTCACGCCCGTTTTCAGCGCCTGCAAGACTGGGGAGAGTGCGCCATTGGCTGGCGGCAATACAAGCGCTACGCCGGGTCGGGCGAACTGGGTGATATGGGCATTCACCGCATTGATTTTGCCGAGGATCTGCTGGGGCCGATAGAGGCTGTGTGCGGCGCAGCCAAGCAGTTGGTGCCAAGAGATCAGACCCGCCAAGGCCAGCCGTGCCCACCGCAGGACGTGGAAGATTGGATCGCGTGGATCGCCGAGTTTGCAAGCGGCACCACGGGTGTCTTCGAGATGGGCAAGTTGAGCAAGGGCTCCGGCCCAAAGGGCGACCACGACTTGGCCGAGTTCAACGGGGAGGATGCCTCGGTCGTCTATCGGCTGCACGCGCCGCACGAGGTGCTCTTTGCCCCTCGCGGCGAACCCTATCAGAGTCAGCCTGTGCCCGCAGAGTTCCTCACGCGCCCCAATGCGCCGCGCGATCCGTCTGTCGGCGATCCCGTGCAGACCTTCCGCTACGACCAAGCTTGGGAATTCGTCAGCGCCATCCGCGAGGGACGCGATTGCGTCCCATCGTTTTACCACGGGATGCGAGCGCAAGCCGTGGCCGATTCTATCCTCCAAGCCGCAGCCGAGCGGCGGTGGGTCGATATTCCCGATTGCTCGGCTTAGGCGGGACGATGATGAGCAAAAGTCCGAAAGCAGCGTATGTGCGGGATGGGTTTTATCGACGACCCGACGCATTGCCCGGTAGAATTCAATCGCGATTCCTAATTCCAATTTTGCGGGCAGCGATTAGCGAGAGCGTGAGAGCGCAGAGCAGGAGCGGCCAATCCCCCCAGCGCGTGTAGATCGTCTGTCCTTGGTGCAGGGGCACGTCTATTGCAAAGCCTACGGTGGCAAAAAGCGGCGTGCGATAGACAATGCGTCCGCTCGGTTCGATTAAGCCGGAAATGCCGGTATTGGCGGCGCGGACTACGGCCCGCCCGCTTTCTACAGCCCGTAGGACGGCTTGCGCAAAGTGCTGGTGAGGAGCCGCGGTGGTGCCGAACCAAGCGTCGTTGGTGGTGTTGATGAGAAAGTCCGGATTTTGATCCATCAGTGCGCGGGTGATTTCCGGAAAGATGGACTCGTAGCAAATAAAGACCCCGAAGGAGGTGTCGCTGCGCGGAAGCTGCAGTACTTTGTGTCTTGCTCCGTGGGCGAAGATGCCACTTTCCGCTGTAAGTCCTCCCAAATACTGAAAGATGGATGGAAAGGGCAGAAACTCGCCAAAAGGCACCAAGTGCACTTTGTCGGCGTAATCGACTACTTCTCCTTGGACGTTGAGTAGGAACGCCCGGTTATAGACCGGGGCCGTGCGGTTTTGCGAATCCCCCTCGAGGCTGCCTACTAGCATGGGCGTATCTAGCTCCGGTGCTAGAACTGTGATTGAATCGACATAGGGTGCGTACAAAGGGTCGCCAAAATAGAGCGGCAGAGCCGTCTCGGGGTAGATGATCAGGGCTGGTTCTTCCGCGGCCGCCAGGTCCCGAGTGAGTGCAGCGTAGTGCCGAGCCGTCCAAGCCAGCCGATTCTCCTTCCACTTGCGGTCTTGGGGGATATTGCCTTGAATGACGCCGACCTTCAGGGTGGATGGCGGCGGATCCGGCTCGTCGTGCAGCCGATAGAAGCCCCATAGATGAACGGCGACTATAAAGAAAAGGGGCAGGCTCAGATAGGGAATGAAGGCCCGGTGCGTGAGGGCTTGGGCCAACGCGGCGTTGAATAGGACGATGAGGAAACTCAGGCCATAGACGCCTGTGATGGTAGCCCATTGTAGGAAGGGCAGGTTGAGGTATTGCGAGTCGCCCAAGAGTTGCCAAGGAAAGCCGCTCAACATCCAATTTTGCACCCACTCTAACAGAACCCAGATGCTAGCCGCCGACCAGGTAAAGAGCGGAGAAGAAAAGTTTAGACGGCGGCACACCGCGACAAAACAGGCCAGATACAAGGCCATGTATAAAATGAGCAGCACATTCGTCGCGGCGGCGGTTGCCAAGGACAGAGCACCGTACAATTGCAAGGTTTCGGTAATCCAGTACGTGCGCCCGGTAGCCCAGACGATGCCGGCGACCAGTCCGAGGGCGAAGTGACTTTGGGCGGGCAGCCAGTTTCGAGCCAAAAAAAGCGGCAGCAGACAAATCCAAGCGAGGTAATACTGATCGAATTTGGGGATGCTAACTACGAAGAGCAGGCCCGAGAGTAAGGCCGGGGCCAGCAGGGGAAAGAGCCGCTGCGGCAATTCAGACGCCTCGGTGCCAATCCTCGAGCCCTTGGCGCAATTTTTCTAACCCGCTCTGCTCTAGTGCAGCCATTGCGTCGCGAGAAATGCCTAGACGCGCTGCGACTTGGCCGGGTGATTTCTTGTACTGATAGCGGAGTTGAATAACGCGCATCTCGTCGTCGGAGAGGGCTTGGAGGGCACGGTGGACGAGTTGGCGCAACTCTTGGGCTTCAAGGCGATCTTGGGCGTCTTCGGCGACGAGCAAGGACACGAAGCGCTCGTCGAGGCGGATGCGCTCGACCGGAGCAGTGGTGGGATTGTCGGGGACCTTATTATAGATAGGCATAGAAAAAATCAGGGAGCCGCAAGCGACTCCCTGAAAAGGTGGTAGCGGGGCTAGGATTTGAACCTAGGACCTTTGGGTTATGAGCCCAACGAGCTACCAGACTGCTCCACCCCGCAACAAGCTATGTGACAATTAATCTAAAGGATGGGGCAGGCGGGCGCAACCCTCTCAATGGCCGACGGGCGTCAAGCGCCGGAGTTTGACTTGGGCGATGCGCTGGCCTTCCACCTTGAGGATGTCGAGTTCTAGATCGTTTACCTTGAAGGCTAAGCCCTCCACGGGAATGCTTCCCAAGTGGTCATAGATAAATCCCCCCAAGGTTTCAAAACCCGTCCTCGGCAGATCGGTAGAAAGCAACTTGTTGAGATCGTCTATGTCGATGCGGGCATTGGCTATGAGCACCTCGCCGGGAACCTCCCAGTGGTGCAGTGCTTCTTCCTCGTCATACTCGTCTTGGATTTCCCCGACGATTTCCTCGACGAGGTCTTCGGTGGTGACCAAGCCAGCCGTGCCGCCGTATTCGTCGAGGACGATGGCGAGACGGATTTTGTTGGCTCTCAATTCGTTGAACAGGATGTCGATTTTCTTGGTCTCAGGGATGTAATAAGGCTCATGGGTAAAACGCAGATCGTCCTCTTGCTTGCTGGCCAGTAGTTGGTTTATCGGTGTCGCCAGATCGATTTCGGGACGGGACACCAATATCTGCAACAGATCTTTGGCGTACACAATCCCTTGGATGTGGTCGAGGCTTTCTCGGTAAATGGGCAGGCGCGAGTGTCCTTTGTCCCGGATGAGATCGATTAAGTCTTTCAAGGAGGCCGATTGGTCGATGGCGACCATATCGACGCGGGGAATCATGACTTCGCGGACGATGCGGTCGTGGAAACCAAAAACGCCCTCAATCATCTCGCGCTCGCCTTCTTCTAGGACGCCAGACTCGCCTTCTGACTCGACGATGCTGCGCAGTTCTTCTTCTTTTTCCGCGCGAAAGTCTTCGTCGCTGTAATCGAAGCTGCTGAGAAGTTCGAGAAGATTGGTCAAGGGGAGGAGTAGAGCGTGTACCGGCACATAGGCTAAGGCGACGATGGGGACGCGTACTTCGTCGCCTTCTTCGTCAAAGCGAATGCGTCGCGGTGTCGCTACGACCATAAAAAGCCCTAGCGCACCCAATAGGGCTACGGCCGCGGAGATATAGCTCGCAAGGGCAAAAGCCTGTGCGAGAAAGAACAGGGAAAGAGCGAGGACGATGATGCCGATGGCTTCACCGAGGCGGGTCATCAGGCGCAGGCGCAGGCGCGGCTCGTAGATGCGGAGCATGGCTTGCGTATGGGATACGCCGCTTTCGGCCATTTTCTCTAACACGGATTTGGAGAGAATGGCGAAGGTTGTCTCATAGCTGGCTACCACGAAGAGCCAGACGAGACTGACCGTGCCGACCAGCGCGGCGTATGCGATCAAGGATAAGTCAACTTGTGGGGGTTCCAAAAAGGCTCCTTTCGGTAAAGCGGCCGGCCAAGGTCGCTTAGGGGGAGAGGGAGGCTGTGGTGAGAAAGTGGTCTGTTTCGCGCTCCATAGCGTCTAGCTGCTCGGGTGTATCGTGTACCCAGCCGGCTAGATGCAGTAGGCCGTGTACCAACAGGCGGGCTAGCTCTACTAAGGGGGGGACGCTGAGCGCGGCAGCTTGCCGTTGTGTTTGGGATAGTGAAATGTACACTTCGCCGCTGCTGTTCTGACCCGGTATGGTTCCTAAGTCGAAAGACAGGACGTCCGTGGTGCCCTCCTTGCTGCGATAGGTGATGTTGAGATCGCTCATGTAATCGTCGTCGATGAGGACTAGCTGGACTGCGTCTGGCAGTGTGTG
>JAJDYK010000227.1 GCA_022825185.1 Candidatus Latescibacterota bacterium
CAAACTGCTCGACAAGATACAGGTAGCCTGTTACAAGACGACCGTTTCGGCCGAGGAGATCGAGCAACTCGTCGATCAGGTCGAGGCCGAAGTGGGCAGTCTCAACGTGAAAGAAATTCCCTCCAAGCAGATCGGCGAGCGCGTTATAGAGCATTTGCGCCAGCTCAACGACGTGGCGTATGTGCGTTTTGCCTCAGTCTATCGCCAGTTCAAGGACAAGAGCGATTTCATGCGCGAATTGGAGCAATTGGCTAATAATTAAAGGCCAGAGCTGTTTTTTTAGCGCATCGTAACCGGATTGAAAAGAAATTGTTCTAGACCTTGTTTTTGACTTGACAAATACGCACGCCGTTTCTACTTTAGGCCTCAACACACTACATATAGTGTCAAATGAGTGTAATGCCCTGAGATAATGTATCTCAGGGCTGCACTTTTGCTCTCTCCCCTAATCCTAACAGCAGTTAACCTAAGTTCTTAATTTTTGGCGATGTTTCCCACTTCGCCCATGGATCTTTTTTGCTTTAATGGGAGGGCATGATGGAGTCCGAACGCGCAGTCGCACACCGCTTTGAAGATATGTTAGCGCAGCTCGAAGGCCACGGGCTCAAGCGCAACGGCCACGACGCTCTCTTGGCTCGCGCCGCTGATGCCGAGACCTATTACGGGGATAACGACCTCGCCATTGACGTTTTGCGCAACAAGTATTTGGCACCCGGAGAGACCGGGCCGCTGCACATCTGGGATCGCATCGCTCGGGCCATGGCCTCGGTAGAGAAGGATCCTCAATACTGGTACGACCGCTTCTTCTCGCTGTTGATGGATTTCAAGTTCATCCCCGGCGGGCGCGTCATGCACGGCGCGGGCCGGGACGAGGCTAGGCGCAAGCCGACGCTGTCCAATTGCTATGTCATCCCCATTGAAGAGGACAGCCTAGAAGGTATCTATCGCTGCTTGAGTGAGTCGGCGATGGTGTACCGCACGGGCGGCGGGGTCGGCACGGATCTGTCGATTCTCAGGCCGCAAGGAGCCCCGGTCAACGCCACGGTGGATGCTTCGCCGGGTTGCACTGCGTTTATGAACCTGCTCTCCGAGAGCACCAATGCCGTCTCCCAAGCCGGCCGCCGCGGTGCCTTGATGCTGACCTTGCGGGTCGATCATCCCGATATCGAAGACTTTATCACCATCAAAAACGACGCCAATCGCACCAAAGTGCAGTACGCCAATATCAGCGTGCTGATTACCCACGAGTTCATGCAGGCTCTGTTGGCCGACTCGGACTTTGACTTGCGCTGGGGTGGCAAAGTATTCCGCACGGTCAAGGCGCGCCAATTGTGGGACAAGATCATTGCCAATGCCCACGCCAGCGCCGAGCCAGGGATTATTTTTTGGGACACGATGCGCGAGCATCACAATGTCGAATACGCCAACCCACTCACTAGCACCAATCCCTGCGGCGAACAGCCACTGGCCTCGTACACAGCCTGTAACCTAGGCAATCTCAATTTGGTAAACTTCGTCCGGGCCGATGGCGAACTCGACTACGAGGAGTTGGGGCAGGCCGCCCGCGTGGCGACCCGCTTTTTGGATAACGTCATTGATTACAACGTGGACAATCATGCCTTGCCCAAAATTCGGGAGGCCGTAGCCTCCGACCGCCGGGTGGGTTTGGGCATCACCGGCATGGCCGACGCGCTGGTCTTGATGCAGAGCAAGTACGATTCGGACGAGGCCTTGGAGATCATTGACCGCGTTATGGCTACCATCTGCCACAACGCCTATGGAATGTCCGTCGAATTGGCGCAGGAGAAGGGGGCCTTTCCGCTTTTCGATTGGGAAGGCATCAAGCAGAGCAAGTTCATCCAGAGCCTGCCCCAAGCGCTGCAAAAGAAAATCGCTGAACACGGCTTGCGCAATTGCACCTTGATTACGATGCCGCCGGTGGGCACGGGTTCGATTGTGGCGCAGACGAGTTCGGGGATTGAGCCGATCTTCTGCACTAGCTACACCCGCCGGGTAAAGCAGGACGACGGCGAGAGTTTTCGCGAATACAAGGTCTATCACCCACTCATTCAGCGCGTCTTCGGCGACGACGAGGATTTGCCCGATTACGTGGTGACGGCCCACGAAATTGATCCCTATTTCCGCGTCAAGATGCAGGGCGTGATCCAGAAGTACACCGATAGCAGCATTTCCTCGACGATCAACCTGGCCGAAGACATCGCGATAGAGACGGTCGCCGACATTTACATCACCGCTTACAAAGAGGGTCTCAAGGGCGTGACGGTGTACCGCGAAGGCAGCCGAGAGGGCATCCTGCAAACTGAAGGCCAACCCGACAAGCAGGAAGATCTGGTTGTGGAAGTTCCCGATTCCTTGGGGCCGGATGGCTTCCTTCACCGCCGCCGTCGCCCGGCAGTCACTGCGGGTATCACCGAGCGGATCAACACTGGCGAGGGCAAGATCTACGTAACAATCAACGAAGACGAATACGGGATTTGCGAGGTCTTTAGCACTATCGGCAAGGCAGGTGGCAATGCGGCCGCCCAGTCCGAGGCCATCAGTCGGCTCATTTCGCTCGCGTTGCGCTCGGGGGTTGACCCGCAAGAAGTCATCAGCGAGTTGAAGGGCATTTCGGGGCCAAGTCCGGTGTGGGAAGATGGCGAGTTGATCCTGTCTACACCAGATGCCATTGGCAAGGCGATGGAGCGCTATTTGCAGCGGAAGGCGGGCAAACAGCCCGATGCCATTGCTCCCGAGGGCGTACCGCCCAATTCCATTGAAAGCAGCGAGCCGAAGACGCTGACGACCTGTCCAGAATGCGGGTCGACGGTATCGTATGAGAGTAGCTGTTTGATGTGCAAGCACTGCGGCTGGTCCAAGTGTTGAACTAAAACCGGAGTGCTTTTGATCGAGGCGAGGATGTCGTCGGGAGACCGGCGGCATCCTTGTTTTTTATCTCAAATCCAATACCAATCCGTCGTAGGCTAGTTCCACACCTGTAGGAAGTTCGGCATTGGTCTGATGATGGTCGAGGTCGTGGGCTATATGCGTGAAGTACGTGCGGGTAGGCTGGAGTTCGGAGACAATGGCCAACGCCTGCTCGACGTTGAAATGGGTGGGATGTTCTTTGTAGCGCAGTGCGTCGAGGACCAAGACCTCTAGGCCGCGCAGCCGCGCCATGGCCGCTTCTGGAATGTAATTGGTGTCCGTGGCGTAGGCGAAGTTGCCGATGCGGAAGGCGAGGACCGGGGAGCGGCCGTGATAGATGGTGAGCGGCTCGATCGCGAGTCCACAAGCTGTGAACGGTCCGGCAATCGGACGCAGGGTTAGCTGCGGCGTCGCGCTTGGAGCGTCTTTGTCAAAGGCGTAGTCGAAGACTCGTTCGATGCGTGCAATGGTGTGCGGATCCGCATAGCAGGGCAGTGGCTGATCGCGGTCAAAGCAATAGGAGCGCACGTCGTCGAGACCGTGCAGATGATCGGCGTGGCCGTGAGTCAACAGCACGCAATCGACGCGGTCGATCTGATAGCGCAGGGCTTGAGTTCTGAGATCTGGGCCGGCATCTACGAGGATTGACCGGCCTTGATGTGCTAAGTGTAAGGCACAGCGCAAGCGCTTGTTTTTCGGGTCGTCCGAGGCGCACACCGGGCAATAGCAGCCGATGCGCGGCACCCCGATAGAGGTGCCAGTGCCAAGAAAGGTAACCTTCATGCTGGCACAGCGGACAGGGTCAGAATCCGCGGCCCGTCCTCAGTAATGGCGACGGTATGTTCTGCGTGAGCAGCGAGCGAGCGGTCGGAGGTGAGGGTGGTCCAGTCGTCGAGATGGTCGATTTGAGGGTTGCCTAGGCAGAGAATAGGCTCGATGCAGAATACGTGTCCGGGCTTGAGCAGCGGGCCTTTGCCGGGGGAGCCATAATTTTCGATGTAGGGCGATTCGTGTAACTCGCGGCCAATGCCGTGGCCTCCGTACTCGCGTACTACGGCCAGTCCTTGGCTTTCGGCATGGCGCTGGATGGCGTGCGAAATATCGGAGAGCCGCCCGCCGGGCCGCGCTTGGGCAATGCCTCGTGCGAGGCAGTCGAGGGTGCCATTGATGAGATGCTGCGCCTGCGCACTGATCGCGCCGACCGCGACGGTAAAGGCCCCGTCGCCATAGTAGCCGTCGAGGCAGGCACCCACGTCAATGCTGACGATGTCGCCCTCTTGCAGTGGAGTTTCGTCGGGGAACCCATGCACGATTGCGGCGTTTACTGAAGCGCAAATCGAGTAGGGGAAGCCGTGATATCCCTTGAAGGCGGGTGCCGCTCCTAAGGCGCGGATTTCGGCTTCGGCGACTTGGTCCAGTTCGAGGGTGCTGATGCCAGGCGCGACGAGCGCTTCGAGCTTTTGCTGGACGGCGAAGACGATCTCGCAGCTAGCGGCAATGTGCTCTATTTCGCTTGATTTCTTGCGATGGATCAAGGAGCAAACCTCAGAGAATGCAGCGCGCAATACCGAATGGTTTACAAAAAGGCGGTGGCTTTAGTTTGTCAAGAGCGCGTCTTGCAATTGTCTTAGGGCGTCCATATATTCAGCAAATTGCGTAACTTACGTAACGTACAGCTTTCAGTAATATCAACCGAGGGAGCAGATGGGCAAGTCATTGGTGGTTGTTGAGTCACCGGCTAAGGCTAAGACAATCAACAAGATTTTGGGCAAGGATTTTGTAGTTAAACCCTGTATGGGGCACGTGCGGGATCTGCCGCCCAAAGAACTAGGCATCGACGTTAAAGACGGCTTCAAGCCGCACTACGTGACCATTCGCGGCAAGGGCAAGATCCTCAGCGGCCTCCGCAAAGCAGCCCAAGCCGCCGATACCACCTACTTGGCTACCGACCCCGACCGCGAGGGTGAAGCCATTGCTTGGCACGTGGCTCAAGCCATCTCCCACAAGAACAACAACGTCAAGCGAATTCTCTTCAACGAGATTACGCCCAAAGCGGTACATGAGTCGCTAGAGCACTCGGGCGTGCTGGATTTACACAAGGTCGATGCCCAACAGGCGCGGCGCGTACTCGACCGCTTAGTCGGTTATGAGATCAGTCCGCTGTTGTGGAAGGTCATACACTCCGGGCTCTCAGCCGGCCGCGTGCAGTCCGTAGCCGTGCGTTTAATCTGCGAGCGCGATCGCGAGATCAAGGCATTTGAGCCTCAAGAGTACTGGTCGATTGAGGCCCTTTTGGGCCGCGAGAGCCGGGGTTCGTTCTGGGCGCGCCTGTTGGCCAAAGATGGCGATAAGCTCGATATCGGCAATCAGGAGGAGGCTGATCGCATCGCCGCCGAGCTGGCCGCGCAAGATATAGCGGTCAAAGAAGTCAAGGAACGCGACCAAGTGCGCCGTTCAGCTCCGCCCTTCACGACTAGTACCTTGCAGCAGGAATGTGCTCGGCGGATGCGCTTTTCGGTCAAGCGCACTATGGCCGTGGCTCAGCAGCTATACGAAGGCATTGAGGTCGAGGGCGAAACCCGTGGCCTGATTACCTATATGCGCACGGATTCGGTGCGCGTTGCAGCCGATGCCATCGCCGAGGTACGCGAGCAGATTGAGGCCCTCTACGGCCGCGATTACGTGCCCGAGACGCCCAATCACTACCGGACCAAAAACAGCGCCCAAGACGCTCACGAGGCCATACGCCCCACCTCCGTAGCCCTGCATCCAGACAAAGTCAAGCACTTGCTCACGCCAGATCAGGCGCGAGTGTACTCCCTGATCTGGAAGCGATTCGTGACCTCGCAGATGAAGCCGCAGGTTCTCAACATCACGACGGCCAATGTCGAGGCAGGGCCCTATTTGCTTCGCGCTACGGGGAGCGTCGTCAAGTTTCCGGGCTTTACCCTGCTCTACAGCGAGAGCAAGGAAGAAGAGGATAAGTCGGAGACCGAGTCTAATGGCATGGCCGCGAGGGAAGCAAAGGACGCGTCGCGGGCCATGCCCGCTGATATCGCCGAGGGCGAGGTGCTAAAGTTAGAGCAGATCGCTCCTGAGCAGCACTTCACCAAGCCACCGCCGCGCTTTACTGAAGCGTCGCTCGTCAAGCAACTAGAATCCGAGGGCATTGGCCGTCCCTCGACCTACGCGCAAATCATTACTACCATCCTCGACCGCAAGTACATCGAAAAGGTCGATAACCGCTACTTCGTGGCCACTGAGCGCGGCCAGACCGTCAACAAACTACTCGTCGATACCTTTCCCCACCTCTTCAACGTAGCTTTCACGGCCAACATGGAGGATAAGCTCGATCAGATTGAAGATGGGGATACTAACTGGGTGAAGATCGTGCAGCAGTTCTACGACTCGTGGAAGGGCGACTTAGACGCGGCCAATAGCCAACGCAAAGAGCTGAAGCTCGCGCTGCAAGAGGTGTCGGACGAGGACTGCAAGGACTGCGGGGCCGACATGGTCGTCAAGTGGGGGCGCAACGGTCGTTTCCTCGCGTGCTCTGGTTACCCCAAGTGTAAAAACACCAAACCCCTCGAAGAGCAAAGTAAAGAGGAGACCGACGAGATCTGCGATCAATGCAGTGCGCCTATGCTTGTCAAGATGGGTCGCTATGGCCGTTTCTTGGCTTGTAGCGGCTATCCAGATTGCAAAAACGTCAAGCCCTATGTCCTCGGAATTCAGTGCCCAGAGGACGATTGCGAAGGGCAGATTGTAGAGAAGCGGTCGCGCAAAGGCAAGGTCTTTTTTGGTTGCAGCACTTATCCCCAGTGCAAGTTTGCTAGTTGGGACCGCCCCATAGACCGCAAGTGTGCGCATTGTGATGCCGCCTTGCTCTACGAAAAGGGGAGCCGCTCGGGTACCCCTACCCAGTACTGCCGGGTTTGCGGCACTGAATACGAAAGCGAAGAGGGCGAAAAGGACAAAAGCGCCCAAGCTGCCTGAGTATCCTTTCCTTGGCTCGCTACGCCATGGCCGATGCACCGCAGAGCGCTCTGCACGCCGGATCCAGCCTTGAAGAGGGCATTGCCCGCTTCTTGGAATACTTGGACAAAGAGCGCAACTGCGCCGAGTACACCCTCAGTTCATATCGCTGCGACTTACAGCAATTCGCCCGCTTTCTCTATCCGCGAGTCGATAATTTGCAACTGCCGCTGCGAGTGGTGCAGCGCGAGCAGGTGCAGGCCTTTGTTTCCGACCTAGAGGAAAAGGGCCTTAAGGCCAGCACTGTTGCCCGCAAATTGGCGGCTCTGCGTTCGCTTTTCCGCTATCTCTGTCGAGAAGGCGCGATTGTCGCCAACCCGGCTGGTGCGGTAGCATCTCCCTTGGTCGAGCGCGCATTGCCGCGGCACCTGCCCGTAGAACAGGTCGCTGAGGCCATGGAGGCTCCTGCGACCGAGCGGTTTAGCGGCGTGCGGGATCGGGCTATTCTAGAGGTGTTCTACGGAGGGGGCATTCGCCTCGGCGAGCTGGTGGCGCTCAATCTTTCGTCGCTGGATCTAGGCGAAGGCACCATCAAGGTGATGGGCAAGGGCCGCAAGGAGCGCATCGCTCCCATTGGTGCAAAGGCGCAAGAGGCACTCAAAGCGTACTTGCAACGCCGCGCCGAGGTTCTGCTCGAATGCGATATGTCGCAAGTAGAAGCCGGTGCCCTCTTTCTCAATGGGCGCGGCAAGCGCTTGAATCGCCGCACCGTGCAGCGCATTGTCGAGCGCCATTTGCGCACCGTGTCGGAAGACGATTCGCTCAGCCCGCATCGTCTGCGCCACTCCTTTGCCGCCCATCTCCTCGACGCTGGTGCCGATTTAGTGGCCGTCAAGGAGCTCCTCGGCCATGCGACTTTGGCTGCGACTCAGAGCTATACCGAAGTGAGCTTGGAACACCTGCAAGCCATCTACGCCGAGGCCCATCCGCACGGTGCTGATTAGCATCTTGGTCGCCCTGTTATTGGGTTGCGCCAAAGTCGGGCCGCCCACTGGAGGGCCGGTGGACAAAGAGCCGCCCCGCATTCTGTCTCACTACCCGGAGAGCGACGCCTTGGAAGTGGCGCGGAATACCGAAGTAGAAATCGTCTTCAGCGAACCCATGAACCGAGAGCAGACCGAAGCCGCTCTTTTCACATCGCCGGTCGGGCCGCTGCAACTGTCGTGGCACGGTCCACGCCTGCGCATTGCTATGTCCTTGGCCGAGGAACGAACTTATGTGTTGACGGTGGGGACTGGGGCGCGGGATCTGCGGGGCAATGCCTTGACGAAATCTTTTACTTTAGCCTTTGCCACCGGCTCGCAGCTCGATCAGGGGCTAGTGCGGGGTCGGGTGTACCAAGATCATCAGCCCGTGGTCGGTGCCCATGTTTGGGCCTATGATTTGGGAACCTTTAGCGGGGAGATAGGATTGGATGAACCATCCTATCAGACACAGAGCGGTGCTGACGGGGGCTACGAGTTTGTCCGCCTTGCTCCAGGTCCCTATCGGGTGCTAGCCTTTAGGGATGCAAATCGCAACGCCCTGCCAGATGCCGACGAGTGGCTGGCCCTGCCGTCTTCCTCTGTGGAAGTGGGGGAGGAAGCAGTGCAGGCTGGCGATTTAGCGCTTGTGCGCCGACAGATGCCAGCGCCTGTGCTCAAGCGGGTCCAGGCCATACACGCCGAACGGCTGATGTTGCTTTTTGCCGAGGCTGTGGATCTACAAGAATTAGAATTGGAAGTCGCCGGACTGGCGGTGGAGTCGCTGTATGCGGCCCCAGGTGCGGAGGAGAAAATTTACGTCGAGACGGCAGCGCAAGAGCCAGACCGACGCTATGCTGTACAGCTTGCGTTCGCTGGTGCGCCCGTGCAGTGGGATGCGCCTGTTCGCGGCAGCGCGCGGTCCGACCGCAAGCCACCCTCTTTTGTCGGACTGACGCGGGATCGACTGGCCCCAAGAGACGCGCTGGACTTACTTTTTTCTGAAGCTATGCAGCCGGTCGCGTTGGCCGGGTTTTGGACGGCGAGCGATTCGACTCAATCATTAGCAGGGGATTGGCTGTGGCCGGCACCCAATCGCGCCCGCTTCGCGTCCGCCGAACTGCTGGTGCCGGGTGCGTATCGGCTCGCAGGGGCGGCTGCGCAACTCGTGGACCGGACCGGCAATAGCCTCGCCGACAGCCTGCTGACGCTTTCTTTTACCGTTGGCGCGGAGACTGCGGCGATTCGAGGGCAGGTGCAGGCCGGGGAAGAAGGTCGCGTCCGAATCGCCGCCATCAACGAGGACGGGCGGACGTACGCGGAGTGGGCGGGCGAAGAGGGGCGATTTGATCTGGATGGTCTGTTGGCCGGTACCTATTCGCTGTGGACGTTTGTAGATCGCGATGGCGACGGCGAGTACAGTAGCGGCTCGCTTAGCCCCTTTCGCTATTCCGAGCCTTATGGACGCTATGGCGAGCCAATCGACTTAGATGTGGACCAAATCGTCGAAGAGGTAAATATTCCATGCCGCTGAGACTGATCGAGTTGACGTTTTTGGTGTTGGTGCTCATAGGCTTAGGGGTTGTGCATTTTTCTCGCTTGACCCCACATGAGCGGGCCCTGATCCAAATGGAGGCGTGCTTGGAGCAGCTCTACCTGTTCGAAAAAGCCTATTTTGCTAAGCATGGTCGCTACTTCGACCCGAATGGCAAGGGAATTCGGCACGCTTGGTGGCAGATAGAGGGCTATACTTGGGAGTTCTGGCCTATGAGCACAGGATTCTGGTTGGTGGTGCGGGCCGATTTGGATGGGGACGGTCAGCTTGGGGCTTGGACCATAGATGCTGTCCATTCACAGGTGAAGATCCTGAACCAAGACTGAGCAAACAGACCCGTCAGACGGCGATTTCCATGCGGATGGAGGGATGGGGATCGTAGTTGAGTAGTTTGAAGTCGTCGTAGCGGAAGTCGGAAATCGACTGGCCGCGATTTTTAATGGTCATAACCGGTAGTGACCGGGGGGTGCGGGCGAGCTGTTGCCGCAGCGCGTCGATGTGGTTCTGATAGATGTGGACGTCGCCGCCGGTCCAGACGAATTCCCCGGGCTGCAAGTCGCAGACTTGGGCCATCATCATGGTCAGCAAGCTGTAGCTGGCGATGTTGAACGGCACGCCAAGCCCCACGTCACAAGAGCGTTGATAGAGCTGGCAGGAAAGCCGACCGCGCGCGACGAAAAACTGGAACAGGCAATGGCAGGGCATGAGCGCCATTTGCTCCAACTCGCCGACGTTCCACGCGCTGACGAGGATGCGGCGCGAATCGGGATTAGTCTTAATCAGATTAATGGCGCGTTGAATTTGGTCGATGGGGCCATCCGGGGTTGTCCAGTTGCGCCACTGCTTGCCGTAGATGGGGCCGAGATCGCCATTTTCGTCGGCCCACTCGTCCCAGATGCTGACGTTTTCTCTTTGCAAATAGGCCGTGTTGGTGTCGCCTTTGAGGAACCACAAGAGTTCGTGGATGATGGAGCGCAAATGCAGCTTCTTGGTGGTCAGGCAGGGGAACCCGTCGGCTAGATCAAAGCGCATCTGATAGCCGAAGCTGGCAAGGGTGCCGACGCCCGTGCGGTCGGCTTTGGCCTCGCCGTGGTCGAGGCAATGGCTTACTAGGTCGAGGTATTGTCGCATTGTGAAAGCTCTTTTTTAGTTTATAGGTTTTGTACACCTTGTCAAAGGCGTTTTGTGTGGTCGTCTTTGGCCGTGCTGTGGACGAGGTGTTAGCGCATCTTTAACCTATCTTGGCTAGCGCAATCAGGCGGCGGGCTGGTTGACAGGAACATGCCCGCCGCGTACCTTCAAATTCCTAATTTGAGGCGACGTGGCCAAGTGGTAAGGCAGGGGCCTGCAAAGCCCTTATCCCCGGTTCGATTCCGGGCGTCGCCTCCATTTTTTTATCTGTGCGCCGGGGTGGCGGAATTGGTAGACGCGGTGGAC
Source organism: Candidatus Latescibacterota bacterium (assembly GCA_022825185.1). The sequence continues at coordinate 10,918 of JAJDYK010000227.1, forward strand.
TTAAAATCCACTGTCCGCTTAGGACGTGCCGGTTCGAGTCCGGCCCTCGGCACCACTAGCCCCTTAATCCAACAATTCCAGCGCCTGCATTCCAGCGCGAATATACCCCAGGGCGAAAGCGCGGCCCCGGTGCCCATACGGCTCGTCGCCGATTACGCGGGGCGTGTGGTCGGGCGTGATGACCCCGTCGTAGCCCGCGTCGCGGTAGGCTTTGAGTGCGGCGATCATGTTGACGTCGCCCTCGTCGATAAAGACCTCGTCGAACTTGGGGAAACCGCCGCGCACATTGCGGAAATGCACGTAGAATATCTTGCCCTGTGCGGCAAAGCGGCGCACGGCTGCAATCGTATCGTCCGGCCCCATCTCCGCCACGGTTCCCTGACAAAACTCCAACCCATTGCTCGGACTGGGCACGAGGTCGATCAGCCGCTGCATGGCGTCGTGATTGGTCAAGAGCCGCCCCGTGCCGAAGAGGGTTTCAGCCGGGGGATCGTCTTGGTGGGCGGCGAGTTTGACCCCAGCGTTTTCGGCGACGGGCACTACCCGTTCGAGAAAATAGGCCAATCGGTCCCACATCTCGGTGACTGAGACCGGCTCATCGACGATCGGCGGTGCGTCCTTGACTAGGGCGTAATCAAAACTTTTAAGACCAGCACCACCGCGCCCGCCGCCGCTTTCGTACGCGCGCCAGTGGCCGGAGACGCCGGCCAAACTGAAGTAGTAGCCGAGGATCGGGATGCCGATTTTCCCCATGTTTTCAATGGACGTGCAGACTTTTGCCAACTGGGTGTCGCGCTCTGGCGTCGCGTGGGTGATGGGGTGCATGTGGTCACCGGGCAAGTTCTCGATGGCGCATAGTTCCAAGCCGAATGAGTCGATGAATTTTTTCATCCGCAACAACTCGAAGTAATTGAGCACGCCCTCGTTGCCGAGGTGGGGGCTGTGGACGACGATGTGCGTGACGCCCATCTGCTGGGCGAATTGCAGGTTTTCTTTGCTGAGTGTGTCGAGGCCGAACTTGAGACCGAGTTTCACGGTAGGTTCCCTTTCTAACGAAAATGGTGCTTGCACAGTACGCACAAGGCCTGCGGCAGGCAAATCTCGCCACAGCTAGCCCATTCCCTTGACGCGCCGTACTGTGGCCGCTACTATCCGCTGCATGAGAGCTTTTTACCTACATGGTGCCCGCGATCTGCGCGCCGCGGAAATCGAGCGACCGCAGATCGCCGCAGACGAAGTCTTAGTGCAGATTCGCGCCACCGGCATCTGCGGTTCGGACCTTCACTACTACGTTCACGGCAGAAACGGCGATTTCGTCCCAGAGCGCCCCTTTGTCCTCGGGCACGAGTCGGCCGGGGAAGTCGTCGATGCGGGCGCGTTCGCAGATGTGTTGCCGACGGGCAGCCGAGTGGCCATCGATCCATCCCACCCCTGTCGCACGTGCGCCCACTGCCGCCAAGGCCGCTACAACCTCTGCCCGCAGATGCGCTACTTCGGTTCTGCTGCCTGTAGCCCACCCCAAGACGGCTCGTTCCGCGAATACGTGCAAGTCCATGCGCACAACTGCCATCCGCTGCCCACGGCGATGGACTATCGCCAAGCGGCCCTCCTCGAACCACTATCTATCGCCGTCCACGGCGTCGGCCAAGCGGGGGGCATCGCTGGCAAGCGCGTGCTGGTGACGGGTGCCGGTCCCATTGGCCAGCTCATCGGCTTGGTCGCCCGGCACTACGGAGCGGCTCATCTCGCCGTCAGCGACATTCGCCAAAGTGCGCTCGACTTGGCGGCGTCGCTGTGGGCCGATCAGCCCGTGCGCGCCGACGATTCGGCGGCCGTGGCGCGGGCGGCGGGCGAGGGCTTTGACGTCGTGGTGGAAGCCTCCGGCGCTCCGGCTGCTCTGCAAGCTGCTTACGCGCACTGCAAGGCCGGTGGCACTATCGTGCAGTTGGGCGTCCAGGGCGGCCCGATTGAACTGCCGGTCAACTTGGTCATGCAAAAGGAATTGACCGTGCGCGGCTCTTTCCGTTTTGCCCACGTATTTCCCCAAGCCTTGGACCTGTTGGCGCGGCAGCAACTCGACGTGGCCCCCCTCATCTCGCAGTGCGTCCCCTTTCCCGACTTAGTCGCTGGTTTCGACGCAGCGCTCCAGCCCCAAACCATCAAGGTGGTGGTTGACTACTATTATTGTTGACCGCGCTAAAAGGGGGTGCTTTCTTATGTCGCCGACGCCATAGGGAGCCTATATGCACCAAGCTGTAAAAGACTGGTTGGCACAGTGCCGCGATAAGCTCTGCACCGAGGCGATTACCGCTGCGGACCTCGATCGCCTCGATGACTTGCTCGCCGAACCCCGCCAGCAGATCCTCTATCTCTACGCCAAATCGACCAATATGCGCTCGCCATTGGCTAGCTGGGCCTTGTACGACGCCACCCAACCACAGAAGCCGACCCTGCCCAGCGACGAACCGCCCTACGAATCGGTGCTAGCGGCCGTGGCCGATGGCTGGCGCGTGGTGCAGTTTCCCATCGCCAAGCTCTACGCGTACGAGGGTCAGGACAACGACTACCTCGGCTATGAGTTCGTGCTCGAAAAATTTGCTTAGGAGAAACGGATGTCGCCAATTAAACCGACGCTAGACGACGATGGCGTCATGGACTTTGTCGCCTCCGGCTTGGTCGTCCTCGAAAGCGTCATCGACGAGGGCTTCAATCGCCGCTGCGACGACCTCGCTCCCGGCAATTGCGACGCCTTTATTACCTCGGACGACTTCACCCGGCAGGTGCTCCTGCATCCCCAAGTCGCCGGAGTCGCGCGCTCGCTTTTGGGCGAGGACTTCTTGGTGCCCCGAGGCGGCCACCACCACTTTTTCAAGGAGCCGCACCTCGGCCAGACCTGGCATTCGGACGGGCTTTCGGGCAGCGGCTACGACGTCTTTGAACTCCAGTGCTATTATTACCCTCATAGCGTCGCGCTCGCCGATGGGCCAACCATGGTTCTGCCCGGCTCGCATTGCCGCGCCGTCGATCGCGAGGCCATCGCCCACTACGGCGACATTCGCGGCCAAGTCTCGTTGACCGTGCCGGCTGGCACCGTGGTGCTAACTCGCTATGGCATCTGGCACAAGGCCGGTCCTAAAACCAACGACCGCGCCCGCAGCATGATCAAGTTTTCCTACCACCGCACGGCTGCACCACAGCGAGATTGGCTCTGCGATGCCGCGGAAATTCCCGCCTATCGCGATCGTCCGCGCCTGCCGTACGCGACCGAAGTTGAATCCTATCGCGACCGGGTGCGGCGCATCCGCACTTGGAACTGGCTCTGCGGCATTGACCAAGAAGTCGCGCTGCGTTGGGAAAGGTCGCAGCCGGTTTCCGAACTGATAAAGGAAGGTACTCCATGACCGCCAACAGACCCTACGCACTACGCGCCGTCCCCGGTTTGTACGCTAGCAAGCCGGGAATCCAAGTCGCCGTTCAGACCTCGCACAAGGCCAGCGACGAGGATCTGCAATTCTTCCAGCAACTCGGCGTCGAGTGGGTCATGCTCGGGATTGACGACCCGGCGTTGCACAGCGTCGAACACTACAAACAGTTCGCCGCGCGCTTTGCCCAATACGGCCTGCAGATCTATCGCATCGCCAATCACGCGGTCCACAATGTTCCGGAGATCACGCTCAATCTGCCCGGTCGCGACGAGAAAGTCGAAGAACTGATTCAGTTCATCCGCGATCTCGGTGCCGCTGGCATCCGCTACCACACGTACGCCCACATGGGCAACGGCATCTGGAGCACCGGCCGCACCACTCGCCGCGGCGGCATGAGTGCGCGCACCCTCGACATCAAAAATGCCAAAGGTCGCTGGGGCAGCGAGACGTTTGCCGGCGACTTGACCCATGGTCGCGCCTACACGGAAGACGAGTTGTGGGAAAATTACGAGTACATGATCCGCAAGGTGGCCCCAGTCGCTGAGGAAGCTGGCGTTTATATCGGCATCCATCCCGACGATCCGCCGGTCTATGCGCTAGGCGGAATACCGCGCTGCATCTTCGGCAACTTCGCTGGGTACAAGCGGGCGATGGACATCGCCGACAGCCCCAATATCGGCGTCTGTCTGTGCGTCGGCTGCTGGCTGGAGGGCGGCAAGCAGGGCATGGGGGCGTCGGTCGAAGAGGCGATACACTACTTTGGCGCGCGCAACAAGCTCTTCAAAATTCACTTCCGCAACGTCTCCAACCCCATGCCCGACCCGTGGACCGAAACCCTGATGGACGACGGCTATCAGGACATGCACCGCGTGATGCAGGCTTTGCGCGCCGTCGAGTTCGACGGGGCCATCATTCCCGACCACATCCCCGACATGCTCGGAGGAAGTCGCGCGGGCGTCGCGTACTCCATCGCCTATATGCGGGCGTTGGTGCAGGCGGTCAACAACGAAAGCGGCGGCCCGGCCTAGCCGCGCTTTGAAAATTTCAGTCCTGATAAAGGGACAAAACATCCAAGAACTTTCAAACTCTACCTCTTTTTTTCTCGTCGGTCCGATCTGATTATCTTGAGTTGTTCACCCATATTACATATATAGAACAGCAAAACGTCCGTAATTAGCCTGACCGGTGCAGACGATGGAGCGCGCAACTGCCGCCGGCGTCTTTTTTTTGTTCGTTGCAGACAGTCAAGGGCTTACGGTCTTGCGCGGAGGTATTCGATGATCAGGTTGTTGGTAGCGGTGCTCGGCGTCGTGTTTATGCTCGGCAACGGCTATGCCGAAATCAAGCGGTGGCGGATCGGCGACGAGGTGCATCCCTGGATTCTGCGGCCGGTCACCGGTCGCCTCGACTTGGGTCGCAGTTGGGCGGTCGAGCTGATCGCCGATGACGATGGCGACGGACTCATCGACGAAGACCCCGTCGAGCTCGTCGACAACGATCTCGACGCGCTGCTCAATGAGGACCCCATTGACGAGCAAGTGGACAACGACGGAGACGGTCAACTCAACGAGGATCCAGTCAACAGAATCGACGACGATGGCGACGGACTCATCGACGAAGATCCGCTGGAACTTTTCGACAACGATCTCGATGGGCTCATCGACGAAGACGGGCCGGATCCTCAGTTCGACAATGACGGCGATGGCCAACTCAATGAGGACGGGTTGTACACGCTCTTTGACGACGATTGGGACGGCCAACTCAACGAGGACCCAATCAACGGAATCGACGATGATGGCGACGGACTCATCGACGAAGACCCGTCGCTTCCTGAGCACGGCCAAGGCGTGACCATCTGGCTGCGGCCAGTGCGTCTGGACAGCCTACGCAACCTCGCCTATCTGCTCAACCAGCGCTTCAAGGCTGGCGAGTTCGGCGGCATCATCCCCGGCAAGGATCCCCAGCGCCCCTTTATGGTGGTGCCGAGCGAATATGGCTTTCGTCGCGAGATAGCCGACCCGATCTCGGCCGACTACTGGGCGACCATGCAGGTAATCGGTCGCGTCGACGCGGAAAAAGCAGTTGACGGCAACCTGCGCACGGAATACGGCTCCGCCCTTTACGGCCGCGGCGGCGTTGGCATCAACCTGATGGGCTACTACTACCTCAATCGCATTGTCTTTCGCCCACGGCCGACCTTGCCCGCTAGCACTATTGCCAATTACTTCATCCGCTACGGCGACCACACCACCATTGACAGCCGCTCCGAGACCATCCAAGCGCGCAGAACACTAGTTCCCGTTACCAATGGCCAGTTCAATCCGGTAGTCAAGGACATCCAATTCGATCCGCCCTTTGTCGCTGGCCGTCTCGACGTAGTCTCGATTGATCCCAGAGGCACCTACGTCGAGACCGCCGAAGCGGGCTATTTTGGCGATGGCTATGTCATCGACGGGCAGTACACCTCGGCCATCATCGACGTGGGTACGCCTACTCCGCGCATCCGTCGCTACGACCGCGAAATCGAGCAATTCGCCGGCTCGGAGCGCGAGGCGTATGAAAACCAGTTTCCCCTCGACGTGGCCGGTGAGCAGGTCAACTGGGGCAAGGTGCGCTGGCGCGGCAACCGCCAAGGCCGCGACGGCGATGTTCGCATCCAGTTTCGCGTTGGCAACACCCTCGACACCCACATCTACGCCCGCCGCTTGGGACCGGGACTCACGGACACTCAAGACGAAAACGGCAATCCTCTTGACCTGTTTTCCTGGATCAAGATCCCCGAAGGCCGCGTCCCCGAGCGCGAACTGCAATACAATGAGCTAGGTGTTGACCTAGGCGACGACGGCCTCTTGGGCTGGAGCTTCTGGTCGGCTCCTTTCAAGCTCGAAGACGCCCTCATCGACGAGAGCCTGCCCGAATCCGAATGGCAAAACACCGGCGTTCAGCTACCCCTGCCCGGCGGCACTCGCTACATCCAATTCCGCATCCTCTTCGACTCGGCCCAGCACAGCGCGGCGCTGTTGGACTTCATCGAATTCGACTACGACGCGCCGCTGGTGTCGGGGGGGATCGTCGCTGAGATTTTCCCTCCCCGCGTCACCTTGGGCGAGGAAACCGCGTTCCGCTACTTTGTCCGGCCCTTCTTCAAAACAGGCGAGGCGACCTCCTTCAACCGAATCGAGATCGCCGTGCCCAGCGCGGATACACGCATCGACACCTTGCGCTTCGACGGCCAGGACTGGGCTGAGATCACCGCGGGCACGGGTGCCGACCCGCTGCGCCAGATTCATCCCATCCGCCTCGCCCCCGCAGAAGGCCGCACCGACAGCTTGGGGCAATTTGCCCAGCGCGTGGTCACAGACCCGCGCACCGGCTCGTCCAAACTGCACATCAAGCTGCCTTTGATGGGTGCTGAGCACTTCC
>JAJDYK010000335.1 GCA_022825185.1 Candidatus Latescibacterota bacterium
CGCCGCGCCTCGGCACCAGACACTTAAACCATACGAGGTCTCAGTGGACAACCTGTGGAACAATCTCGTGAAAGGGCTGCAAGAAGGCGCAGCCACAGCCGCCGACAAGGCCGGCGACCTGACCCGTCTAGCGCGTGCCCGGCTCGATATCGCCGCTGCCAAAAACCAACTCCACCGCACCCAAGCGGATCTGGGAGCGCGGGTCCACCAGCTTCTCGAAGCCGGTTCCGACCCCGTGACCGACGACCAAGTGCAAGCGCTGAACCAACAGATCAAAGAGCAGAGTGCTGCGCTCGCCGATTGCGAGGCGGCCTATGAAGCGCTGCAAAGCGCGGTGCGCGCGGAAGAGCGCAACGCCGATTAACAACCTAGCGGCAGCAGCGTCTGCTGCGGAGTGGCCCTGCTTTCGTGCTGATACGCTTGCGGTTTCTCGCTGTACTGCGCCACTAGCGTCATACCGTCGGCCCCGTCAGCAATTCCCGTAACTTCGTTTAACAACAAGTCTTGTTCCTGAGCCGTCATTACCGGAAATCCGTAGTGGCGGCTCGCGTATTTCAACGGGCCTTTCTCTTCCATGCGCGCAACGGCCCACTCCGCGTGACGGGCCAGCCGGGCGCGGTTGTACTCGTTGGCCGCAGGAGGCGTGGAGCGTAGCAAATCTTGCGCGACCGGCACCAACGTCTCGTCAATTTCCACGCCGACCGAGTTTCTTCCCGCTGTTAAGGCAGCCGCCAGCGTCGTTCCAGTCCCCGCAAACGGATCGAGCACCACGTCTTCTTTGGCGGAAAACATGCAGATGAGCCGGTAGGCTAGTTCAAACGGAAAGGCTGCGCTACGCTCGCGGGTCGGCGCATCGACCAGTCCTTGCGAAGTTCCCTTCACATCGAGCCATACGTCCGAGAACCAAACGTTGCGCTCCTCCCAAAAGAAGGCACTCTCGCGGCGCTTGGCCTTCTCCGCGGCCGTGGTGAATGTTCGCCGCCGCCCTTTTCTAAGCACGAGAATGTACTCGTGCTCATAGGTCACATACGCCCCTACGGGCAGCATCCCAGACCCCATAAATTTGTTGGGGGCGTTGGTCTGTTTGCGCCAGAGTATATCGGGCAAAGCGGCAAAACCTTGGCCGAGGAAGCTGCTGAGGATGCGGGAGTGATTAGAGTATAACTGGAAATCGCTATCCAAGGTGCGGGTGGCGTCGCCAATGTTGATGCAGGCAATAGCCCCCGGCTTCATGACCCGGTTGCACTCCAGCCAAACCGCATCGAGCAACTTGTGCATGACTGCGAAAGCGGCCTGTCCATTGCCGCGCGACAGTTGCTCCCCGATGCGACTGTCTTGGAGCGCAAAAATCTCATCCCACATTTCCACCATCGGATAGGGCGGCGAGGTGACAATCAAATCGACCGACTCATCCGCGACGCCCGCCATGAACTGGGCAGGGCCGCATATTAGCTTAGCGGTGGTTTGCACTATTTCCATCCTCTATAGAAGTGTTGTGAATACCCTATTTTGACGATTAGAAATCAAACGAGAAGGTAATTCCGTTTTTCTTTTTTTCGTAAATCACCAATTTCCCTTGGAGTTCCTCGCCAAGCATGTCCTTGGTAGAGTACGTCGATGGCTTGATAGAGACCGCTGTATCGCCGATGAAGCCGTCTATCCCTTGCGATTCTTCAGCCGGGGTCGATAGACGGTAAGTAGCTCCTTTGTATTGTGCGATCTTAGACAGAATGGCCTCTTCCAAGCATAAGCCGACAAACGTCTTCGCCACGACGAGGTCCTCGATCCACTCGCGTACCATAGCTTTATCAATCTGCTGAATAGCTGACTGAAGTTTTTCTACCATCGCATAGACCTTATCGGTCGCGTCATCCAAGGCTTCCGGTTTTTCCCCTTGGTACCAAGCGTCCCACTCGCTGAAAGACCTCCCCCCGAATTCACGGAATAGTTCGGTCATCTGTCCAACGACCTTGGGCCTTGTACCCTGTGCATTCTGATTGGCGAGGTTCATGATCTGAGTAGTGTACTTGGGAAAATCAGGCGACCTTCCCGACACTGCTGACGCAAGTTCTGCATTATTGAGTTGGAATTTAGGCATTATGTCGCTCCTCAAAGTTTTTAACTCGTTCTATGTACCTGGTGCAGGCTAGCCGTCCTCGGCAAAGTAATTCTCGTCCAGTTTTTTCACATCGTATATGATTTCGGAGACCACGCCGACGCCGTGATTTATCATCAGACGAGCAAGTTCCTCACCGTCTATTAACCGGATAAACTTGTTGCCCGCCGAGATAAAACGCGCCGTTTCACGCGCCCTTGGCCCAAAGGACGAAGACGTGATAAATACGCCTTTACTTGCTCCTTTTGCTTCAAGGCTGCCGGAGAAGTTGCGGATTTCAGGTTCGCCAACCGGATTTTCCCAGCGTTTCGCTTGGATGTACACCTTTTCAAGCCCCAAGGCATCCTGATTGATGATGCCGTCTATGCCACCATCGCCGCTTCGTCCAACGGTCTGACCTTCGCCATAGCCCATTTTCTCAAGCAAACTGACTACCAATCGCTCAAAACTGTCGGGCGACACCTGTTTCACCCTCTCCAATAGCTCTTCGGCAAGTCTGTCACTCAACTCCCGATAAAGCGCCGCAATTTGCTCATCGGGCGTGCTATCCTCAGAGTCAGTACCGACGTCATCGTTGGCAGCGGTGTCCGGTGTGTCATCATCACCTCCACCCTGTCGCACTGCATCTAGGGCGTTCCATCGCAATGAAAGAAGATCATCCGCGCCCGTTGCGAGCAGTTCTTTCCCCTGTGGGGTGATTTGGAAATATGCACGCGAGGGAGACTGCAAAAAACCGGCCTTTTTTAAATAGGAAAGTGCCCAAGTCACGCGATTTTCCAACCTCGTTTGTCCCCCCGACGGCACCTTCTCTAGTATATCATCATTCGTCAGCGAGAAACGTTCGATAACCTTCTCTATGACATACTGCTTGGGCATTATGTCTTCTTTTGCGCCATCTGCTATTTCGAGAATTGGCCGATGCAGTTCTTTCTGACTTGGAACAGCCATATTTTGAATAATCTCCCTTCTGGCTTAGGCCGGTACATCGTGCTTTCTATGAAATCATAGAATCACTTCAGACCGGTGTAGCGGTCTATCTTGTGCAACTCGCCGCCGTTGATTGCGCCTGCCCAATGCCATATCCTTTCGGGTAGCACCCTGCACAAGGAGAACAACCATGGCACCCCGCATCGACGACCGCGACTGGTCGGCCCTCACCACTGGCCAACGCATCCGCCAACTCGAAGTCGAAGGCTACCTCGTCCTGCCCGACCTGCTCGACGCCGACCACATCGCCCGCCTCAAAGCCATCACCGCTACTTTCGAGACCAAAGCCGTCGATTACAGCGAACGCCAGCGCGGTCGCAGCAACATCCAATTCGACGGCGGTGAAATCACCGCCCTGCTCGGCCACCCACCGACACTCGCGTTTTTGCGCGAACTGTTGGGCGACGAAGTAATCTTCATGCACTACGGCTATGCGCGCTCCGAACCCGGTCATCCCGGCATCAGCCTCCACGCCGATGGCCAGCCCTACGGTTCCAAAATTTTCGGCTTTGAAGGCTCTTGCCCGGTGTTGATACGGGTGCTCTACTATCTCGACGACCTCATCCCAGAGGTCTCGCCTTTCCGCGTGGTGCCGCGTTCGCACCTGTGCCTGCACGCCGACGCCAACCCTTACACGCGCTACGAATCCCATCCCGAGGAAGTCATGGTTCCCTGCAAGGCCGGTTCTGCCGTGCTCATCCACCACCGTGTCTTCCACGGCAACTTCCCCAACGTCGGCACCTACCCGCGCGAAATGCTGGCCATCGCCTACCGC
>JAJDYK010000248.1 GCA_022825185.1 Candidatus Latescibacterota bacterium
GTTGTGGTTGTACGCGTGGAGGCCGGCTTCCCGCAACTGGCGGGCTTGGTCGGCGGTGAGCATGCCCAACGTGCAGCAGACTTCCATGCCGGTAGCGGCAACCGTGCGCACCATGTCCAACACGCGGTCGAATTCCGCGCCGTCGCGGACTTGCCGCCAGGCCGCGCCCATGCAGAAGCGCGTGCTGCCAGCGGCTGCGGCGCGCTCGGCGGTTTCGCGCACGGCTTCTAGCGACAGCAGGTCTTGGCGTTCGAGGTCCGTATCGAAGTGGGCCGACTGCGAGCAATAGCTGCAATTTTCAGGACAGCCGCCGGTCTTGATCGACAGCAGGGTGCAGACTTGTACTTGCCGCGGGTCGTGGTGCTCGCGGTGGACGGTTGCGGCGCGGTATATGAGGTCGAGTATGGGGCTTTTGTAGAGAGCGGCGATTTCCTCGCGCGTTGTGGGCGCATTCAGGCTCATAATTCCTCGATCAGTTTGGTGAATGAGCGTCTAAAATCCGAGGTTTCACCCGATTTGGCAAGGTCTGCCGCGCAAATGTCTTGCTCCATCGCGTTTCTTGGCTTTTATTTTTAGGCTGTTTGCGGAGGTAAACGGGCTAGACGGCGCGCCCGCGCTTTGATATCTGGCCGATTATGAGACATAAAGACTCTTTAACGACAAATTAATGCCCTGTTTTTCTTGACGGATGAGACTGGCTGGCTTAAACTGGCCAGTTTAGTGATATTTACTTTTGAAAGGGGATCGCGCAGCACGCATAATGGCCAGTAATAAAATTGTAATAAAAAAAGGATTAGACCTGCCCATTACTGGTGCGCCGGAGCAAGTGATCGACGACGGCCCAGCGATTGGGAAGGTGGCTGTCTTGGGACCGGACACTATCGACCTGCGGCCGACGATGGCCGTAAACGAGGGCGATTCGGTCAAAAAGGGGCAGTTGCTCTTCGAGAACAAAAGGGCTCCGGGGGTGCGCTATACGTCGCCGGCGAGCGGCAAAGTGATCGCCATCCATCGCGGTGCCAAACGCGTCTTGCTCTCGGTCGTCATTGAGGTTGCTGGGGACGAGGAAGAGCGCTTTGAGCAACACACGCGCACGGCACCCGATCAGCTAAGCCGCGAGCAGGTGCGCGAAACTTTGGTGGCATCCGGCCTCTGGGCTGCGCTGCGCACGCGGCCCTACAGCAAAGTGCCCGCGCTCAACAGTGCGCCGCACTCGATTTTCGTCACTGCGATGGATACCAATCCCCTCGCAGCCGATCCCCAAGTCGTGCTCCGCGAGCACGAAGACGACTTTGCTCGGGGTCTGACTATCTTGGGCAAGCTCACCGATGGACCGGTCTATGCGTGCAAAGCACCCGGTGCGAGTATCTCAACCGACGGTGCCGAGGTCGTTGAATTTGCCGGTCCGCATCCCGCGGGATTGCCCGGCACCCACATCCACTTTCTCGATCCGGTCGGCGCGGCCAAGACGGTCTGGTACATTGGCTACCAAGACGTGGTGGCCTGTGGTAAGCTCTTTGCCACCGGCTCGTTGTGGACCGAGCGCATCGTGGCTTTGGGCGGCCCCCAAGTGGAGCAGCCGCGCCTGTTGCGCACTCGCCAAGGGGCCTGCCTGAGCGAACTGACCGCCGGGCAGCTCAAGCCGGGCGAGAATCGGGTCATTACCGGGTCTGTTCTATCAGGTCGGAGCGCGTCCGGCCCCGGCCCCTTGGATTTCCTCGGTCGCTACCACACACAGGTCTCCGTGCTCGCCGAGGGCCGCGAGCGCGAGTTCTTAGGGTGGCAGAAACCGGGCGTCGATAAGTTTTCCATCAAGAATGTCTTTGCCTCCAAGCTGCTGCCCAGCCGGCTTTTCGATTTTACTACTTCGACTGAGGGCAGCGATCGGGCCATGGTGCCGATCGGCTCGTACGAGCAGGTGATGCCGTTGGACATCCTCGCGACCTTTCTCCTTCGCGCTCTCATCGTCGAGGATACGGACCGCGCCCAAGCTCTCGGCTGTCTGGAACTGGACGAGGAGGACTTGGGGCTGTGTACTTTCGCGTGCCCCGGCAAGTACGAATACGGACCCATGCTGCGGCGAAATTTGGCACGCATTGAAAGAGAAGGATAGACGCATTCAATGAAGGTTTTGCGAGATCTGCTCGACCAAGCCGAGCCCCTCTTCCACAAGGGGGGACGGCTGGAAAAGTTCTACGCTCTATACGAGGCAGCCGATACATTCTTATATACGCCCGGTCGCGTCACGGAGGGACCGACGCACGTGCGCGACGGCATTGATCTCAAGCGCACCATGATTACGGTAGTTGTCGCGCTCGTTCCCTGCATCTTCATGGCTATGTGGAACACTGGCTATCAGATCAACTCGGCTATGCAGCAGATGGGGGCGGCGACAACGGGAGAATGGCGCGGGATAATCATCGACATCCTCGGCGTCGGCTACAATCCCAGTAACCCGTTGGCCAACGTATTCCACGGCTTCCTCTATTTCTTTCCAGTCTTTTTGGTGTGCAATATGGTGGGTGGTTTGTGGGAGGGGCTTTTCGCGATGGTTCGCAAGCACGAGATCAACGAGGGCTTCTTGGTCACGGGCATGCTCTTTCCCTTGACCTTGCCGGCGACGATCCCCCTGTGGCAGGTGGCCATCGGCATCAGCTTTGGCGTGGTGATAGGTAAAGAGGTCTTTGGCGGCACCGGTAAAAATTTTCTCAATCCGGCGCTGACCGGGCGGGCTTTCCTCTATTTTGCGTATCCCGTCGAGATTACTGGCGATGCGGTCTGGGTCGCGGTCGATGGCTTTACGTACGCTACTCCGCTAGGGGCTGCGGCGGCCGACGGCATGGCGGCCGTTACCAATACGGTGACTTGGACGCAGGCGTTCTTGGGTACGATCCCTGGGTCCATGGGAGAAACATCGGCCCTAGCCTGCCTGATCGGCGCAGCCATTCTCATAGCGACTAGGGTCGGCTCTTGGCAAATTATCGTCAGCATGACGGCGGCCACGATAGTATGCGCCGAGTTGCTGTACGCGATTGGCAGCGATACCAACCCGATGTTCCAGATGAACGCGGCCTGGCATTTGGTGCTGGGCGGATATGCCTTTGGTTGCGTCTATATGGCGACGGATCCGGTGTCGGCGACCATGACCCCGGCCGGTCGTTGGGCGTACGGGGCGCTCATAGGCTTTATGACCGTGCTGATCCGCGTGATCAATCCGGCCTTTCCCGAGGGCGTAATGCTGGCCATTCTCTTTGGCAATGTCTTCGCGCCCGCGATCGACTACGTGGCAATACAAGCCAATATCAAGCGCCGGCTGGCCCGCACCGCCGTCAGCTCTTAGGAGAGATAGACAAAGTGGCTAACGATTCGGTAGGTAGAACATTCGGCGTGGCGCTCGGCGTTTGCCTCGTCTGCTCGGTGCTGGTATCGGCGGCGGCGGTGTCGCTGCGGCCGACCCAAGCGGTCAACAAGACGCTCGACAAGAAGCGCAATATTCTAATGGCCGCCGGTTTGTTGAAATCCGGTGAGGTCGCCAGCGGCGAGCGCATCGATGAGTTGTACCAAAATATAAATACCCGCGTCGTCGATTTGGCGACTGGGGAATACGTCGATGGCGTTGACCCGATTGAGTACGACCAGCGGCGGGCGGCCAAAGACCCAGCGCAGAGCGAGGTGGTACCGGACGATGTGGACATCGCCAACGTCAAGCGCCGTGCGCTCTATGCCTCGGTGTACTTGGTCTCGCAGAAGGGCAAGATCAAAAAGGTCATCCTGCCCGTCCACGGCTTAGGTCTGTGGTCAACGCTCTATGGATTTGTGGCCCTCGACGCTAGGGATCTCAATACCATCCGCGGGCTGGTGTACTACGAGCACGCCGAGACTCCAGGTTTGGGAGGCGAGGTCGATAACCCGAGTTGGAAGGCCCTGTGGGACGGCAAAAAGGCCTTTGACGAAAGCGGTGCCGTGCGCATTGAGGTGATCAGGGGTAAGGTCGTCCAGGGACGGCCGGAAGCCCAGTATCAGGTCGATGGGCTGTCGGGTGCCACTATTACCTCGCGCGGCGTCAGGGACATGCTGCGCTACTGGTTGGGTGCGGAATCCTTTGGGCCGTATCTAGCCAAGCTCAAAGAACGAGGAGTTAGTTAAAATGGCTGACAAACCAAGAGACGTCCTCTTCAGGCCGCTCTTTGACTCCAATCCCATTGCCTTGCTGAGCCTCGGCATATGCTCGGCGCTGGCGGTGACGACCAAGTTGGAAACCACCGTCACCATGTGCTTGGCGGTCATTTTCGTGCTCTGTTGTTCCAACATGGCCGTCAGCGTGATCCGCAACTACATCCCGGCCAATATCCGCATTATCGTGCAGATGACGATCATCGCCTCGCTGGTGATTATCGTCGATCAGTTCCTGCGCGCCTATGCCTTTGATATCAGCAAACAGCTCTCGGTCTTCGTCGGGCTGATTATCACCAACTGCATTATCATGGGTCGGGCCGAGGCTTTCGCCTCGCAGAACGGCCCTGGGCTAAGCTTTCTCGACGGCTTGGGCAATGCCTTGGGCTACAGCGTCATTCTGCTGGTCGTCGGCATATTGCGCGAGCTATTCGGGTCGGGTTCGCTGTTTGGGGTACCAATGTTTGCATTGGCCGCCGAGGGAGGTTGGTACGCACCCAACGGCCTGATGCTTTTGCCGCCGAGTGCGTTTTTCATCATTGGCTTGTTTATATGGGCGCTCAGGACCTGGAAGAACGATCAGGTCGAGGAGGAGTAACCAAACATGGTCGAAGCCTATCTGAGCATATTTATGAAGTCCGTGTTCGTCGAGAACATGGCGCTGGCCTTCTTTTTGGGGATGTGTACATTTCTAGCGGTCTCCAAGGAGGTGCCGACGGCGTTTGGGCTTGGGATTGCCGTAATCGTGGTGCAGACGGTTACTGTCCCAGCCAACAACCTAATCTACCAGTATCTGCTCAAGGAAGACGCGCTGGCGTGGGCGGGCTTGAGTGGGGTAGATCTGACCTTTGTGGGGCTGATTAGCTATATCGGCATCATCGCCGCTATGGTGCAGATTCTCGAGATGTTTCTCGACAAGTTCGTGCCGGCCCTCTACAATGCGCTGGGCATTTTTCTGCCCTTGATTACCGTTAATTGCGCGATCTTAGGTGGTTCGCTGTTCATGGTCGAGCGAGACTACAACCTCGGCGAGAGCGTGGTCTTTGGCTTTGGCTCCGGCTTCGGCTGGGCGCTGGCCATCGTCGCGCTGGCGGGCATCCGCGAGAAGATGAAGTACAGCGACGTGCCGCCAGGGCTGCGCGGCCTCGGGATTACCTTCATTACAGTGGGCCTGATGTCTTTGGCCTTTATGTCCTTTTCCGGTATTCAGCTCTAAAAGGAAACAGCAGCTTATGACTGAAGTTATTTCCGGCGTCGGCATGTTCACCGGCGTAGTGCTGGCCTTGGTAGCCATCATTTTGGTAGCCCGCTCCCGGCTGGTGCCCAGCGGCAACGTGCGGATTCTCATTAACGACGACGAGAGCAAGGCTCTTTCCGTTCCGGCGGGAGGCAAGCTACTCAACGTGCTGGCCGACAACAAGGTATTTGTGTCTTCGGCCTGCGGCGGCGGTGGCACCTGCGCCCAGTGCAAGGTGAATATCTACGAGGGCGGTGGCGATATCTTGCAGACCGAGACCAGCCACATTACCAAGCGCGAGGCGAGCGAGGGCGTGCGGCTCTCCTGCCAGGTCAACGTCAAGCAGGACATGAAGATCGAAGTGCCGCCCGAAGTGTTCTCGGTCAAAAAGTGGGAGTGCGAAGTAGTATCCAACGACAACGTGGCGACCTTTATAAAGGAATTTGTCGTCAAGCTCCCCGAGGGTGAGACGCTGGATTTCCAGCCCGGCGGCTTTATCCAGATCGAAGTGCCGCCCTTCGAGTGCGACTTCAAGGACTTTGAGGGCATTGACGAGCGCTTCCACCCCGATTGGGATCGCTTCAACGTCTGGGACTTCAAGCTCGTCAATACCGAGCCTGTCTTTCGCGCCTATTCAATGGCCAATCACCCGGCCGAGGGCGACATTATCATGCTCAACATCCGCATCGCCACTCCACCGCCCGACCGCGAAAAGGGCGGCTGGGAGGATGTACCGCCGGGTATCGCCTCTTCCTATGTGTTCAGCCGCAAGCCGGGCGACATGGTGACGATCTCAGGGCCGTTCGGCGAATTTTTCATTCAGGAAACCGACCGCGAAATGGTCTATATTGGCGGTGGCGCGGGCATGGCTCCTTTGCGCTCGCATCTATATCACCTCTTCCATACGCTCAAGACGGGGCGCAAGGTGTCCTATTGGTACGGGGCGCGCAATCCCAACGAGGTCTTCTACGAGGATCACTTCCGCAAAATAGAAGAGGAGTTTCCCAACTTCACCTTTCACATCGCCATGTCCGAGCCGCGGCCAGAGGACAATTGGGACGGCTATGTGGGCTTTATTCACCAGGTGGTACACGACCATTATCTCAAGGATCATCCCGCCCCTGAAGACGTCGAATATTACCTGTGCGGCCCGCCGCTGATGCTCCAATCCGCGCTCGGGATGCTCGACGATCTAGGTATCGAAGAGGAAATGATTCGCTTCGACGAGTTTTAAGTCGGGAGGAATGCAAGATGACTGTAAGCATGCTTATCGCCGCGTTCGCCGCGTTCGGACTGGTTATGGCCGCCATGGCCGTCGGCGTGATCTTCAGCAATCGTCGCCTCCAAGGCTCGTGCGGAGGGCTGGGTACTATGCGCGATGCGTTGGGCGAGCCTATGTGCGAGTGCGGTCAGGCTCCCGGCTCGTGCGGGGATGCCGAGTCGAAGACGAGCTGAGCACTGTCGGCAGCTTTGATCTAGCGGCGGGCGGTGGTCCGCCGTTTTTCTTTGCGAATAGAGAATATGGCCGCCAAAAAAAAGACCGGGGCGTATGCCGAGATCGGCCCTTACGTCAGTCTGGGGATTCAATTCGCAGCGACGATCTTGATCTTTGTGTTTCTCGGCTGGTGGCTCGACGACAAATTTGCAACTACGCCACTCTTTCTCGTGTTGGGCACCCTGCTCGGCGCGGGTGGTGGGTTTTACAAACTCTATCGGACGCTGATGGATTTAGATGAGCGGCGCAAGCGGGAGAACGGACCGTGAGTTGGGACAGCATCGCCGCTGGATTGGTGGTCGCTGGGGTCAACGGCGCGCTCGCGCTGGCGGCGATTCGCTGGGGATGGAGCAAGGGCATGCAGACCTTTATAATCGCCTTTTTCGGGGGGATGATCGCGCGATTGATCGCGGTCGCCGTCCTGTCGGTAGTGGTGCTCAGATGGGCTGAAATCCATGCCGAAAGTTACTTCGTCGCGCTAGTGGCTGCGTACTTGCTTTTTCTCGCGTTTGAAATTTTTTACGTACTCAAATTACAAGGCCGTTCAAAGCGCTAGAAGCGCCCGTGAGGTGTTGACAGAAATTTGCGGCCTAATTAATTTATTCGATTGGTTACTGCGACAGATTCCCTCCTATTTTTGGATATTTCACAAGGCAGTAAATGGCTGGCGAAACGCAGGCGGCAGACGCCGCAAATGCGCAAGTGGACATCATAGGGCACATTTTAGATAGTCCCTATATTGAATTGCCCTTTGTCGATTTTCATCACCTGCTCGCAGGCAAAGTTTCTCTTCCTTCGCTAGAGCTTTTCGGC
>JAJDYK010000285.1 GCA_022825185.1 Candidatus Latescibacterota bacterium
CTGGGGCGGCAACGACGGGCCGGACGACGCCATCGAAAACCTAGTCCACTGGCCTGTGCTCTACGTGCTGGGAGGTGGGGCCCATCTGTACGATATGTGCCAGTTGGCATGGGAGGGGCATCTCAAGCAATACACCGAGGCTAAGACCACGGAGGTGCCCTTTACCCGGGACGGGATGTACTACCGCGAATTTCCAGTGATGTTCGACTGGGTTCACAACGGGGAAGGACTGACGACGTTCAACCTGCACGGCTTGATGAATCCACGCGAGCAAGCCTTTGAGCAGCGGGTGCGGCGCTACGCTGGATTTTACATGGGCGACGACCCACAGGCACCCAACTACGATCCCGAACGCAAAATCATCAAGAGCCTGTTCAACGGCAGTCGCGGGCCAATGCTGCGCAAGGCCACGGCGCTCGACTGGGCCGGCGATCCGCTTGACGAGGTGCAGGAGCGCTTCATTCCCCTGCACGGAGAACGCAACTTTGAGGAAATGCTGGCTCATTTCAAAGACTACACCGATGTCGTCGGCGACCATCCGCAGAACATGGTGGCGACGGCCTTGGGACTGAACGCGTACGCACTGACGGGCGAAGACCAATACAAGAACTGGGTGCTCGAATACGTCGAAGCCTGGCGGCAGCGCACGCTTGCCAACGACGGGATCATCCCGACCAATATTGGACTCGATGGGACCATCGGCGGCGAGTGCGATGGCAAGTGGTACGGAGGATGTTACGGCTGGGCCTTTACAGTTGAAGTGCCCCAGACCGGGGAAATGTCCAGCCGCAACACGCACGGGCTGGGGATTTCGGGCTTTGGCAACGCGCTGTTGCTGTCGGGTGAGCAGCAATTCGTCGATGTGTGGCGGCAGATGATCGACAAAATCAACGCCAACGGAAAAGAAATCGACGGACAAATGATGTACCCGCATATGCACGGAGACGAAGGCTGGTACGAGTTCCGGCCAGCAAAGTACGCGCAGGGAGCACAAGAGGTGTACTACTGGTCGATGGACCGGGACGATCTGAGTCGGCTAAACGCAGAAAGCGGCTGGTTCGGCTTCTTGGAGGGACGCGACTCCACCTATCCAGAAGCGGCGCTACAGGCCGACTTTGCCCGCCTCCGCACGCAAATGGAGAAGGTGCGCCGAGACCCAACGACACCGGACACCCGGCTGTCGGACAATCCCAACCCATTCAACCCAGCCATCCCCGGCGGACTAACCCAACTCATGTTGGGCGGGCTGACGCCGCGCCACGGCTCGCCGCTGCACTGCCGGGTGCGCTACTTCGATCCGCAAGCCGGGCGGGCGGGAATGCCCGAGGGCGTAGGGGCGCTTGTGGAGCGGCTCGGCGCAGACTCCATGACGCTGACGCTAGTAAATACAGATCCAGTAGCCGGGCGCGAAGTAATAGTGCAGGGCGGAGCCTATGCCGAGCACCAGTTTACGAGTGTTAGCGTAGGCGGGAAGGAAACCGCGATAGATGACTCGTCCTTCGCAGTGGAGCTAGCGCCGGGAGCCGGGGAGACGCTGGAGATTGGGATGCAGCGCTATGCCAATGGACCGACGTTTGCGTTTCCTTTATGAGAAAGCAGCCTAGGGAGCGATGCATGGACTTAGAGTCCCTAGCAGCGCCTCTTCGAAACATGGGCATCTCGCAGCCATTCATGTCTTATGTGCTGCTCTTTCTGGTCTTGTTCGCAATTTCGGCTAGCCACGCCGCCTCGCTCTCGCAAGAGGAAAGCCATCGAAAAATGGTGGCCCTTTTGGCGGAGGTTCGCGCGCAAAATCTCGACGACAACCCCTATCAGGGCGAAGGTCAGCTACGACAGTTAGAAGATCAGTTACAGGCGCTGACCGATGCAGCCCTTGTCCAAGACCGAATTCGTCTCCATTTTCGCTTGGGGATCGCCGAACTTTTCTTGGGGCGAGAACGCCGTGCCATAGAGTATCTCACCGCGGCCGAAGAGATGCTCGCGGGCCAACACTCGGTCCCTGCTCAGGTAGTAAATGAGATACACTTTCGCCTAGGGCTGGCGTGGCTGCGCTTGGGGGAAACCCAAAACTGCGTCCTCAACCCCAGCGCCGAGCACTGCATCCTGCCCATTCGCCCCGGCGGCTTCCATACCCTCCCCGAAGGATCGCGCCAAGCCATCCCCTATTTTCAAGCCGTGCTCGATAATACCGCAGCAGAGGAACGCCTACGCCTAAGTGCCCGCTGGCTGCTCAACATCGCCTATATGACCTTGGGGCAGTATCCAGAGGGAGTGCCGCCCGCTCATCGGATTCCCCCCAAAGCCTTTGAGTCCCAAGCAGCGTTCCCGCGCTGGGTCAATGTGGCTCCTGCGCTCGGCCTAGACACCTTCAGCCTTTCTGGAGGGGCCGTGGCCGACGACTTCGACGGCGACGGGTATCTCGATTTCTTCGTCTCGACATCGGACTTGGCCGGACAACTGCGCTTTTTCCGCAATGGGGGGGACGGCACCTTTGCAGACCGCACCGAGGAGGCTAACCTCAACGGGCTGTTGGGTGGACTCAACTTGGTGCAAGCCGACTACGACAACGACGGCCACCTCGATCTGCTCGTCCTGCGCGGGGCTTGGTTCGGCGAACACGGCCAGCACCCCAATTCGCTGCTGCGGAATGCAGGCGATGGCACCTTCTTCGACGCGACCTTTGCCGCCGGCTTAGGACGAGACCACTACCCAACCCAAACCGCCGCTTGGGCCGACTACGACCTCGACGGCGATCTCGACCTCTACATCGGCAATGAAACCACCGACACCTTTGTAGCCCCCGGCCAACTCTTGCAAAACCAAGGCGACGGAACCTTCGCCGATGTGGCTCCCGCCGCCGGCGTTGACCAATACGCCCACGCCAAAGCCGTCGTCTGGGGCGACTACGACGGGGACCGCTGGCCCGATCTATACGTGTCCAATCTCGGGCAGCCCAACCGGCTCTACCACAATCAAGGCGACGGCACCTTCGCCGATGTGGCTCCCACTCTCGGCGTCGTCTCGCCCCGGGCTAGCTTCCCAACCTGGTTTTGGGACTTCGACAACGACGGCCACCTCGACCTATTCGTCGCCGCATACTCGGCCACCATCGCCGACATCGCCGCCGCGCATTTGGGTCACTCACCGTCCGTGGAGCAAGCGCGGCTGTATCGCGGCGATGGCCAAGGCGGCTTTGCGGACGTGTCCCAAGACCGCCACCTCGCGCAGCCGACCAAACCTATGGGGGCCAATTTTGGCGATTTAGACCACGATGGTTTTTTGGATTTCTATTTGGGCACCGGCGACACCGATTACGCCGAGTTAATGCCCAATATGCTGTATTGGAATCAAGCGGGGCAGCGCTTTGTCGATGTGACTTTTGCCAGCGGGTTGGGGCATCTGCAAAAGGGGCATGGGGTCGTATTTGCCGATTTAGACCACGATGGCGATGTGGATATATTCGAGCAGATGGGCGGAGCCTATCGCGGCGACGGGTTCGCCGATGTGCTATACGAGAACCCAGGGTTCGGTTACGGCTGGCTAGCTATTGAGGTGGTAGGGGTGGAGTCGAATCGGTCGGGAATCGGGACGCAGCTACGGGTCGATGTGGTGGAGAGAGGCCAAAGGCGGTCGCTGTACCGGTGGGTCGGCAGCGGCGGCAGTTTTGGCGGCAACCCACTGCGTCAGTACGTGGGGTTGGGTTCGGCGGAGCGGGTGGCGCAGCTAGTGGTTTTTTGGCCGAAAAGTGGCCGGGAGCAGGTGTTTGATGAAGTGCCACCGAACGCGATCATCCGGGTCACCGAAGGACGGGAACAACTGGAGATTTTAGCGCTGCCCTCTTTTAAATTCGCTGTCAAACATCCCAACCGGGCCGAGCACCATCTACACAAATAACACCGGTCAGCTCACCTCTAAGGCGTGCGCTCGACCTGCACCCCAATGATGTCTAGGTCGTGGTATTTCTGGTGTCGCACCGAAGAGGCGTAGTGCCGCAACAGCCGGAACGAAATCTCGCCTTCGTCTATTATCTCGGGCTGTTCGCTCAGATACGCCAGCCGGTCTTCGAGATTTTCTCCCGCGGCAGTCGCCAAAAACTCCAGCTCCACCGCCCCTTCGGCGGGCCGTGCGGTGAGGATCAAGTGCCGTCCGTTGGCCGCATCGTCCTCAGCTTGTTG
>JAJDYK010000173.1 GCA_022825185.1 Candidatus Latescibacterota bacterium
TCCTAGCGAGAAGAAGGCCACGCGCACTTGTACTTGCATTCCCGTGGCGAAGCCGTCGCTGGTCCGCAGCGTGAACGTCCCTAGGATATCGTCGCCCTTTTTGGTTTCGGTGATGCTCGCGCCGCCGGTGCGCCACAGCCCTTCTTCCGTTAGTTCAATGCTGAAGGGCGGGGTGAGAAAGGGATCGGTAGCGGCGAAAGAGGAGCCTTCAAAAGCCAAAGCGTTGGCCGGTTCGATTTCTAGGCGCAACTCAAACTGTTTGACGTTTACCATGCCTTGGGCCGCAAAGGTGAGGACGACCTCTTGACCGGGACCGGTAGCCGTGAATTGGCCCTCTTCAATGCGAATGCTTTGGGCGTAGCGGCCATCGAGCCGGGCTAAGAGTACCGGCGGGTCGGCGTTGGGGCTTTGGGTCGAGTTCGTACCACAGGAAGCAAACAAAGCGGCGAGAAGGAGTAAGGCACAATGGCGAATTGTCATGGGATACCTCGAATCGGCAGTCTTCGTTTGACAGCCTGCTAAGGGTGGTGTTCGCTTCAAATAGGTTGTTTGTGGCTAGTTAAGCAAGCATTTTATAGATCGTATCATATAGGCAATGGGCTTGAACCGTCGAGCCGCGTGTTAGATATTAAAATTAGATGCCATGCCGAGGGTGATATGCTCTACTACTTCACATATATAGCCTGCGGGGTCTTCCTAATCTGCCTAGCCTATGCGGCCTATGCGATATTGGGGCGGCTAGTCGTCTTGCGCAGTCTGCGGCAGCTCGCCTTCCGGGTGCAGATGCTGGCCCGAGGTCGCACTGCGCGGCTCGGCAGCCTGCTCAACGCCCATCCGCTGGTGTTGTTTTTCTCCGACCAACTCTCCATCGAACTCGAGCGCGAGCTTACCTACTTAGAGCGCCGTCGCCGGATCCAAACCACCTATCACTACTTTTGGCAGTATATGCCGTTCACATTCGACCGGCTCAAGCTGCTGAGACGCCGCATCGAGCGAATTGAGCAGCGCCGCTAAGGCAGCGGTGCTTTCAGCCTAAGCCACGCTTTGTCGCGCTGCATTTCCACACTGAAGCCGGACGGCACGTCCCCAAAGTCCGCGAGGTGGGCATCGACATAAGCGTCGATGGCGGCCAAGGCGACCGAGAGCGCGAAGTAAAGTAGGCGACTGTTGCGGCGGGCGGTGCGGTCTTGGTGTTCTTCAGGCGTGGGCGCAGAGCGGATGCGGCGATGCTCGACCACAACCGCGGTGAGGGCCGTCGCGCTTGCCGCGCCGAAGAGCAATCCCTTGACGGGGCGGCCATTGTAGAACTGGCCCCAGCCGGGCAGTATGGCCGAGCGCAGGAGCGCCCCATGTGCCGAAGGCAGAGAATCAGTGCGGGTCGAATCGGCCTCTACTTCTGTGGCGCAGGCCGGTTGCCCCGCGAGCAGGATGAGGAGCAGGCTAGCCCAGCCGCATACCAGCCGCAATCGGATAGCCCCGGACAAAGGCCGTTCCCTCCATGACAGCTTTGCCTGCCGGTTGTACTTGGGTCAGTTGTAGAGCACCCTCGCCGCAGGCCACGGTTAAACCTCGACGGCCATCGGCACAGAGTATGGTGCCCGGTGCGCCAGCGCTCGCAGCGTGCTGAGTCCGATGCACTTTAAGCATTTTGCCCTGCCAGTGAGTATAGGCTCCGGGTATGGGATTCATGCTGCGGACGAGGTTGCGGACCCGCTCAGCCGGTTGGTGCCAGTCAATCTGGCCGTCCTCTTTGGTTAGCTTGGGGGCGCGACTGATGCCGTCCGTATCTTGGGGCCGTCCGGTGAGGCGACCTTCTTCCAGCCCATCGACGGTCTCCACGACCATCTTGGCACCCTCCACGCACAAGCGGGCTTCCAACTCACCGGCCGTCTCGTCACAGCCAATGGCAAAGCGGCGTTGGAGCAGGATGTGCCCGGCGTCGATGCGCGGGTTGAGTTGGAAAGTGGTGATGCCCGTCTCCTGCTCGCCATTGGCCACTGCCCAGATAATGGGAGCCGCGCCGCGATAGGCTGGCAAAAGCGAAGGATGCAGGTTGATTGAGCCGAGGCGGGGAATGGCGAGTAGGTGCCGAGGGAGAATTGAAAAGGCGACGACGACAAAGAGATCGGGCGTGCGCGCAGCTAGCGTCGCAGCTAGCTCAGGGCCGTTGACCGCGGCCGGTTGCAGCACTTCTAATCCTAACTTTAGGGCTTGTTGTTTGACGGGCGGACTGGCAAGCTGGCGGCCCCGCCCCTGCGGTCGGTCGGGATTGGTGACGACGGCGATGATCTGGTGGCGGCTCTGGGCGAGGGCTTTTAAGGAGGGAACCGCAAAGCGCGGAGTTCCCATAAAGACAAGCCTCACTACTTCCCCTTGTCGTCTTCTTTATTCTTTACCCGCGAAACAGCCGCCCGCGAAACTTCGATCTTGACGTTGTCGGCGATTTTGACCACGAGAATGTCGTCTTTGATGTTGAGAATGGTGCCGTGAATCCCGCCGCTGGTGACGATTTCATCGTTTTTTTCTAGTTCGTCGATCATCCGCTGTTGGTTTCTCTGCTTCTTCATCTGCGGCCGCAAGATCAAGAGGTAGAGCACTAGAAACATCAGCGCAAAGGGCAGGAGCGAGGCGATGGGATTGGGCTGTTGGCCGCCGTCGGAAGGGCCGCCGCCGAGGGCGTAGGCTGTGGAAATGAGATCGAACACGGGCAAATTCCTTTCGGTTAAAAGTCATAGGAAATTTAATAAAAATCCCCGTGCTGAGTAATACCGGCGTAAGATAATCCGCAGATGGGCGCAGATTGACATTGCAGCACGCTCGTCATTAAGATGGTGATAACAAAATTGAGACAGGAGAATTGGCCATGAGCAGAAAAGGGCGCAAGGCGCGGTACCAAGGGCTGAACAAGCATCAGCGGGCGGCTTTCCGCCAAGGCGAGCAGCGCGTGGGGCGCGAAGAGATTCAAGAGCTGTTGCAGATGTCGCGCAGTGCCGATCCAGAAGATCGCCTACATGCGGCATCCTTTTTGTGCCCCTGCCACGTGCGTCGCAGCATAGACGAAGTCTGGAAGGCGCTCTATCGGATGCTCGAAGACCAAGATGCGCGGGTGCGCCGCGCTGCTTGGCACACACTCGAAGACGGCGGCAAACCCGACGACCCAGCGCTCGACGCGATCATCGAGCGGACCTTGGAGCGCGATACGGACCGGCAAGTACTCAATTTTGCGCGGCAGTTTTCCCAGGGGCGAGAAAAGCGCAAACAGGTCGAATTTGAACTAGCGGCGATTCCCGATTACGCAGAGCGCGGCAAGTGCGATTTCTGCGGCGAGCAGTCCGTGCCAGTCAAGAAGGATTTTGCGACCGAACTCGATGTCGGCGGTGCGCGACGGTTTGCCCTAGTCTGTGCGCCTTGCGATCAAGCGGCCTGAGCCAAACCTGCTAGCGGTTTTGGTAGCAGGTGAGAAATTCCGCCTGATAGGCCGCGAAGTGCCCCCCGATGATCGCGTCGCGCATCTCGCGCATTAGCTGCTGAAAGAAAAAGATGTTGTGAAAGGTGGCTAGGCGCAGGCCGACTATTTCGTTGGTCTGAAAAAGATGGCGCAGGTAAGCCCGGCTGTAGTGGCGGCAAGTGACACAAGCGCAATCCGCGTCGAGTGGTTGCGGGTCTTCGGCGTGGCAGGCGTTTTTGAGGCGCAGGCGTCCTCGTCGGGTAAAGGCCGTGGCGTTGCGCGCATTGCGGGTGGGGACCACGCAGTCGAACATATCGACGCCAGCCGACACGGCCTCGACCAAGTCGTGCGGTAGGCCCACGCCCATTAGGTAGCGGGGTTTTTCCGTTGGCAGGTAGGTGGTGGTCTGGCGCACGACCGCGAACAGGTCCTCGCGCGGTTCGCCTACGGCTAGGCCGCCAATGGCATAGCCGGGCAGGTCGAGCTGAATCAGGGCTTGGGCGCAGTCGCGGCGCAAATCTGGATAAATGCTTCCTTGAACAATGCCAAAGAGCGCTTGGGGGGGCCGGTTGACGCGCTCGGCTGTCAATTCCCGGTGACGGCTCAGGCAGCGCTCGGTCCAGCGCAATGTTCGTTGCATGGACTCTTGCGCGTAGGAGCGCTCACAGGGATAGGGCGTGCATTCGTCGAAAGCCATGATGATGTCGGCACCAAGCCCGTGCTCAATTTCCATGACCTTTTCAGGGGTAAAGAAGTGATGCGAGCCGTCCAGGTGTGATTTGAAGTGTACGCCGTCTGCGGTGACTTCGTTGCGGTCACTGAGGCTGAAGACCTGAAAGCCGCCGCTGTCGGTGAGGATCGGCCGCGGCCAGTTCATAAAGGCGTGGAGGCCCCCCATCCGGTCAATGAGCTGGTGGCCGGGACGCAAGTAGAGGTGGTAGGCATTGCCGAGGATGATCTGCGCTTGGGCCGCGGCTAGGTCCTGTTGGTCGAGGGTCTTGACCGTGGCTTGGGTGCCGACGGGCATGAATACTGGCGTCTCCACCGGGCCGTGCGGCGTATGGAGGACGCCGGCCCGTGCCCCAGTTGCCGCGTCTTGCGCGATGAGTTCAAAGCGGAAGGCGCTCATGGCAGTAGCTGGGAGACGAGGACGAAGCGAAAGCCGCGCTTCTCTAGCTGCGGCAGCGCGGTCGATAGGGCGATGAGTGTCTCTCTGCGGTTGTGTCCCACGCCGATGGCTTGGCCCGACTGAGCCGCGATCGCGGCGAGTTCCCAGAGCTTATCCCGAATAGTTGGAGCGTCGGCGACCTCGTCGATAAAGAGGTCGCGATTAAAGGCTCTAATATCCATATCTACGGCTAGTTGATAGGCGACAGATGAGGCCGTAGTGCGGCTGTCGAGGAAGAGCAGATTGCGGTCCTTTAGTTCAGAAAGTACTAGACGCATGACTCGCTCGTTGGTCGTGGCCTTAGAGCCCATGTGATTGTTGACCCCTCGGGCGTGGGGCACGTTTTGCAAGGCGCGGCGCACTCGGCGGCGGATTTCCTCGTCGTCGAGGTCCACGAGGATGGTGTTCGCGCCGAGAGAGGCCCCGCCTTGGGGTTCCATCGGTAGGTGGACCAACACCTCGTGTCCGTTGGCGCGCACTCGCTCGGCGAGGGCGGGTGCTTGGTTTGCCCTGGGCAAGATAGAGAACGTCAGGGGTTGCGGTATGGCGCAGAAGTGCGCGGCGATGGGGTCGTCGTCGGTGAAGTCGTCGATAACAATAGCAATGTTGCCGGTACGGCGGCGCTTAGCAACTGGAGCTAAAAGAAAAACGGTCGTCTGCACCTCGCCAAAACCGCTGCGGATTTCGACTTGGCCCCGCCGCTCGCTAGCGCTGAGGACTTGGCCGCCGAGCCGCTGGACAAAGCGCGAGATGCCTAAGTTGGCCTCGGCTAGCGGCAGGTCGGCAGGTACCCCGACCTCAATTCGATCGAAGTACTCTTGGCGGCTCTTGGAATAGAGTGCCGGCCAGATACCCAAATCGGCCAAGGCACTGTCGATGCCCGCGTAGAGCGCGTCGGCTAGCTGGTCGGCGTTGGCGGCTTGGTGGGGAACGGGCGCGTCGGTTGGCGCGATGACGGGCAGATCGCTAGTTAGTTCTTCTGCCGCGGGGCTGTAGAGCAAGAAGGTGGTCGCGCCAGCCAGCAACAAACCCGAAAGAGTCAAGTGCCAGCCGGGGTGGCGCTGGCGCTTGACCAAGCGTTTACTCACTGGCTCAGGGCGCGACTTGTTGCTTTAGTGCCGCCCAACTCAGGGCGTTTGCCAAGCGCTTACCGGCTCCGCCGCAGTCGCCTGATAGGGCGTCGTTTTCCCAGCGGACGATTTTCCACAGGTCGTCTTCTGGATCGAGGCGGAGCTTGTAGGTCATAAACTGATCTACGCGAAAGCCGTCGCCATTCTCGTCGAGCATGAGCATCCGGACCCGGCCGTAGAAAACCTCCCAGTCTTCGTCTGGGTGACCGTCAGGATCCCCGGGAAAAGATTCTGGGTGTTCGGAGCCGAGTTCTTGGGAGCGGCGGGTAAGCTCAAATTCGAAGGTGAAATCGCGAAATGCTTCGAATACACCTAGCTGCGAACCATCGCGACTGCCGCCCATCATCTCCAGCTCTTCTTCCAAATTGTTGAAATACACTACTTCGCCGAGACAATCAGGCTCGGTAAACAAGAAGTCCTTGTCGAGCAAGCTCTCGTAGAGATCCTTGTCGCGAGTGCTCATGGCGCGGTCGAGGTTGTCCATGAGTTGCTCGGGGGTTGTGGCCGGGGGAGCGGGCGGAGGGGGCGGCTCTATTACACTGGGTTGTTGGGTCTTGGGTGCAAAGGGGTTGCTGCAGGAGCTTAGGATAAAGAGGCCGCAAAAGCTCAAGAGAGTAAACAATTTCACGATCGTACCTCCAGATCGGGGTTGTGCAACGGATTTATATTAAAATACAAATCAGCGGGGCGATTATCAAAGAAACGCGCCGAGCGTTCACTGCGAAAAGAGCGCCCGCAGCTCCCCCAGAGAGAACTTCGCCGAAGCTCGGTCGCGCTGGTCGTGCCAAACCGCGATTGACCACACGGGATTTTCCACTGTAGGCGTCACCAACTCGATTGTCGCGAGGCCCTTGATGCCGATTGTTTCCACAGAGTTGGCCTCGGCCGCGCCAATTATCTCGACGAATTCGGCTTCATAGGGGAAGATGAATATCTCGCGCAGTTCGTCGTCGGACGGGATGCGCTCGTCCAAGGACGACCTGAACCAGCGCGTAAAGTGCGCGCTGAGGATCCGCTCCGGCGAGAGCACGATGCGGGCGAAATTGCGCTCTTCAGCCGCTCCCCAAACGGTATCGCGGTCAACAGCGTACACTTCTGGATATAGCTGCACATCCTCGGGGTCGGGGATGAAGATAAAGTCCTCGGTAAACTGCTCCATGTACTGTTGCGGGCTGCGGAACTCGGGCTGGGCTTGAAAGATAGAAGTGAGATTGGCTAGCACGGCTTCGGGGCGCGTGCGCTCGCGCAGGAAGAGTTGTGGTCCGCTGGGGCAGTCGGGGATCTGGGTTGATAGCGGGGTCGTAGGGTCGGGGCGCTCCTCGACCGCGTCGGCGCAATGGGGAAAGAGCTCGATACTCGTGTCGGGTGCGCAGCGACAATCCACTTGTTCACCGTCGCCGATAGCGCAACCAGCCAACAGGGCCGCGAGCAGAAATGTGCGGAGCGAGATCATGGCAAGGCTCAATAGGTGACAAAAGGCACGGGAGCGAAACATACTACAAAGACTAGCAGACAGAGGTAGCCGACGAAGCACCGGCCGCGGTCCAGCTCGATAAAGGGATCGTAGGGGGCCGGGTGGTCCTTGCCAAAAAGCGCGAGGAGAAAGGCCAGCGCTAGCCACCCCGGCCATCCTTGCGGCCATTCCCACACCAGCGCTAGGACTCCATAAAGCCCCAAGGCCAACAACGCGACGTAGGCCGTGCGGGCGATCTGCCGGTGCCGGGGGCCAAAGAGCGCATACGCGATATGGCCGCCATCGAGCTGGCCGATCGGAAAGAGATTGAAGGCCGTGATAAACAGCCCGACCCAACCGGCAAAAGCCACCGGGTCTAGGAGGACCATTTGGTTAGGCCCAATGGCGGGCAACACGAGCGCGGCGATGCCGGAAAAGAGCAAGGGTGCCCCCAATTCGATGGGGGCAGCGTGAAAGTACTCGGCTGAGACCACGGTCGAGCGCGAAAGCCCAGCGAAGCAGGCTGCGAGGGCGACGACAAAGCCCGCTAAAGGACCAGCGGCACCAATGTCGAGGAGGGCGCGCTTGTTGGGGATGGGGGAGCGAATTTTGATGACGGCGCCCAACGTGCCGAGGAAGGAAACATAGGGCAGGGGCAGAAAATAGGGCAGCGAAGCCCTGACTCCCCAGCGGCGCGCAGCAAAGTAATGGCCGAATTCGTGAACTGTGAGAATAAAGAGCAGAGTCGCGGCAAAAGGGAGGCCCTCGACGAGGTGGACTAAGGCCGCGAGACTGGTCAGCGGATCAACGCCTTGCTGCATGGCACCAGCGGTCGCAGTCGAAGCAATGGTACAGAAAAACAACAGCAGGTGGACCCACAAGCGCGAGGAGTTGGTGTGCTGTACCGGAAGTGCGGGCGGAGTTGGTGGGGCTGGCGGCACCACCGGCGACACTGTCTTGCGCCAGAAGTTCAAGGAGTTGCGCTTTCCAACTGGAGACTGAGCCAGTGCGCGTCGCCCAAACCCGAGCCAAAAGGCACATAGGCGTAGTTGATGACCCACTGCTTGGCCACCAGACCCACTCCGGCTGAGAGGCTGCGGTTTTCGGTAGTCTGGTAGCCGGCACGTAGGCGCAGGTGTTCGCCAGCTCGGTACTCGCCGCCTAGATGCAACGTGAGGTCGTCGCCGCGCACCTTTTGCGCTTCGACGGCCACGAGCAGGTCTGCGCGACCGACGTAAGCAGCGCCGAAACGAGCTTCTAAAGGCAGGTCCGTCTCCCGTTGATCGAGGCGGTTCATGCGGCCCAAGTTGCGCATAGTGGCCCCCAAGCGCAAGCGGGTCGCGACATCGTACACCAGCCCGAGGTCGGCAGCTAAGCCGCTGGCGTTTTGGGTGAAAATGGACTGGTGGATGAATTT
This sequence comes from Candidatus Latescibacterota bacterium, assembly GCA_022825185.1. The sequence continues at coordinate 8,617 of JAJDYK010000173.1, forward strand.
TAGCTGCAAGCCGAGACGCGTCCGCTCCATCTGGCGGGCGTAGCTCAGGCCAACCGCTCCCTCGTACACGCCAAAGTGCCCCAGCGGTTCAGCCGAGGGTCCGGTGCGACGCTCTAGGTCGTTGGCCTGCCACAATTGAGCGGAAAGCCCCCAAGTGCCGCGGCCGCGAGCCTGCGTCAGGTGCAGGTGGTTTTGGCGGATCTGCTGGATCGAGGCTTGGTGGTTAAAGGCGATGCTGCGTCCACGCGATTGCCGCGCTGCCGGATTGAGGGCTTGGGCGGCGAACAGGGCAGTCTCCGCGCCAGCCAAACTCGCAGCGCGGGCCCCGCCGCCTTGGCGCAGCGCGGGTAGGCCGACGGCGGCAAGGGCCGTGGGCAGCGTTAAAAGCGCAATCAATAAGAGAGCCATTACTTGTCAGAATGCCAGCGCCAGACCCACGGTTGTGCGGCCCCCAGCGCCGAGGGGATCGGATAAGTAAGCGTATTGAAACTGCACGGTTTCGCGCCGCGCCGGGCGCAAGGTCAAGCCCGTCGAGAATTGGCCCCCGTCTTCGGCCCCGAGGCGGTGCAGGCCGCCGCGCACCTCGAGCAGCGCACTTAGCTGCCACTCGGCCCCCAGATTGACGCTCTGTTCCCCGTCGTCGCGCACCTCGGCAGCCAACAGCAGGGCGTCCAAAAGCTGCTGTGACGCGCCAAAGACGAGGATGCGCGGCAGGGCATTCTCGGTGGCATTCGACCGCTGATCGGCGTGGCGCACCTTCCAGGCGAGGTTGGTGCTGAGATTGGATATGCCGGCCCCGAGCCAAGTGTGCTCGGCCGCGCGGAACTGCACCCCCAAGTCGAAGCCGCTGCCGTTGGCCGTGGCCGTGGGAGTTGAGGGAACGTCAATGCTCTGTCTGAGGACTTTAACGGCCAAACCAACCGCTAGACGAGACCCAAGAGAGCGACCTATGCCGAAGATAAAAGCATTGGCTCGGTCCTCAATCGTCCCAGTGTACTGGCCGCTAGCGGTGCGGCCCTTGATCCCGCCGACTGCGGCATGAGACCAAGCAAAGCCAAAGCCCATATCGCCGCGAACGTTGAGCGCAACAGCGGCACTGCCTTGCCGCCGCCCCAGCGAGAGCGACTGAATGGAGGTCTCTAGGGTCTTGCCGCGCAAGCGGGCGAGGCCGGCCGGATTCCAGTAGGGGGACGACGCATCGTCGGCCGCGGCGACAAAGGCTCCCAGCCCTAGGCCGCGGGCACCCAGCCCGGTTCTGAGAAAGGCGGCGGCAAAATCAGCCCCGTGCGCGGCGGAGGCCGCGAGCAATAGCGCGAAGAGCGTTTTCAATCGAGCACCACCACTCTGCCAAAGGCCTGTTGGCCAGTGTTTAGGGCAATGCGATAGAAATACGTGCCGTTGGCCGCTATTTGGCCGTCTTGATCGAGGCCGTCCCAGAGGATGCGGTGATCGACGCCGCCGGCAAAAGGCGCGTCTGTTGCAAGGCGGCGGACTAGGCCACTGGCAAAGTCGTAGATCGCCACGGAGACTTCTGCGTCGCGCGACAGGCTAAAGACGATGGTCGTGGTTTCGCGCGAGGGGGCGAAAGGATTGGGTGCTGCGTACGCAAGCGCCGTGCTGTCGGGCACGCCTCCGGTGCTGACGAAGGTCCTGTCGTCGAGCGTGCGCGTGCGGACTAGGTCGCGGATGACGCGCCATGTGCTCCCTTCGTCCTCAGAGCGCCCGAGGCCGTGTTCGGCCCCCGCCCAGAGCACATCACCCACCGCTGCAAGCCCGACGAAGGTGCCGGTCAGGGGCCGTCCATCGACGACTTCTATGGCGTCCCAGACCCGTTCTGAATCGGTCGGCAGAGTTGGATCTGGGCTAGCCAGTAGCCCTTGGTCGGTACCGGCCCAGACAAAATTGGAAGTAAAAGCAAAATCCCAGGCAAAAGTCGGCCCAGTGTGGCCCCAAGTCTGGCCGAGGTCGCGGCTGACGCTGATGGCTTGGGTTTGGCCGGGCGATGTGGTGGTATTGGTGCCCGCCCAGATGGCCGTGGTGCCGTCGGGCAGTACTTGGCGTTCGAGAGCGACGACCCAGTTGCCAGCCGGATGGCCTAAGAGGGGAGTGCCCTCTGCGCTGAGGCGCACTTTGGCGTTTTGCCAATGCTGGCCTCCGTCAAAGGTGAAGGCGATCCCGCTGGAAGTGCCGATCCACACCGTATCCTCGTAAGCGATAACCGAGAAAGTGCGATGCAGGAATGATTGGCTGGCCAAGCTGTCGGCGTCTGCACGCAACTGGGAGATGTCGTCTGGATCGGCATTTGCGCTGGCGAGGCTATCGGCCACCATCCGCAAGCTGTCGGCCGCCGTTTCCTCGGCGAAGAAGACGATCTCGTCTGCGCCGCCGGGCAAGAAGGGTTCCCAAGTGCGGCCTTGGTCGAGCGAACGCACGGTAGAGCCAGCAAAGAAGGCGGCGTACACGACTTCCCCGTCGATAGCGATGTCAAAACAAGCATTGAGGATGGTCGTGCCGGGGCTGCGTTCAAAACCGGCCTTAGTGGGGTCGAAGATGAACTCGTTGGGAATGTGATGCCAGGAGTCGCCGCCGTCGTGGGAAAAACTCAACCCAGTGCCCGCTTGGTTCACGCCCTGTCCAGCGATGACCGAATCGACCAAGGTCGCTACCCACACGGTATCGCCGACCGCGTCGAGGGCGCTGATTGCGCCGCGGCCGAGACCGTTGAGCTCGGTAAAGGTGACCCAATCCGTAGAATTGAGACCGCTGCTTTGCGCTGGGTCGAGCCGCGCCACTCCATTTTCGGTGCCGACCCATAGATAGCGCCCGCTCCAGACGACGTCGCCGATTGAAGTGCCGAAAAGCCCGCGGATAGGCTCGGATGCTTGGTGGAAGCGCTGGGGCTGGAGCGCATGGCCGGGCGATAGATGGGGTGCGAGGACGAGTAGCGACAAAGAGAAGAGGAGGGTCTGGCGAAAAAAGAAATTGGTCATCAAGCGAGCATTTTTACTGCGGCCAGCAATGGGCCACTCAAGCATAGGTAGCGGCCCGCTCGCGCATGGCCTCGATTACTTCGTAGCCGACTCCGTAGTCGCCGATGCGGGTGCCCTCGCTGTCGCCGTGGCTGTCGGACCCGCCCGACTTGATCAGGCCGTAGCGGTCGGCGAGCTGGTCGTAGTATTCCATTTGCGCTGGCTGGTGGGACGGGTGGAAGACCTCAATGCCGTCGAGGCCGTAGGCGACTAATTGCTCGATAATGGACTCGGGGAGACTGATGCTGGGGTGGGCGAGTACCGCTACACCCCCCGTGCGATGAATGAGGGCGATGAGGTCTTGGGCTGCGGCGTAGGGCTTAGGCTGAAAGGCTGGCCCGCGATCGCCGATGTAGCGGCTGAAGGCTTCGTCCTTGTCGGCTACTAGGCCGTTTTCCACCATGGCCGCGGCGATGTGCGGCCGCCCGAGGGGGCTGCCGTTGGCTTGAGAGAGCACGTCGTCGAGGCTGACGGTCAGCCCCATGCTGTTGAGCGCTTTGACGATCGCAATCCCTCGCTGGTGGCGGGCTTGAAAAGACTTGGCGAGAGTTGTACCAAGCTGATCGTCTTGGTAGTTGATGCAGTAGGCGAGAATGTGTACTTCGCGGTCCCGGATGTGGGCACTCAGTTCGGTGCCGGGCACCACTTCCATGTGCATACGCTCGCCGGCCTCAGTGGCCTCGGGGACGCCTTGGACCGTATCGTGATCGGTCAAACTCATCGCTTGCAAGCCCGCTTCGCAGGCCTCTTCGACCGCTTCAGTCGGCGTCCGCAAGCCGTCGGAGCACAGAGAATGGGTGTGGAGATCGGCTAAATTGTAAGACATAAGGTATTTCTATCCTGTGAGAATACTATTCAAAAGTATAGATAAAAAAGAAAGCCTTTTACCGTGCTCAATCAAGCCCTATGCCTCGCACAGCGAGTGCGCGTCTTGCTACATGGGAGTGTTGGAAAGCTCGAGCAGTAGATCGCCAGCGTGAATTCGCATTTTATCGAGAGCTTGGTCCCTGAGCTGGCGCACTCGCTCGCGCGTGAGGCCCAATTGCATGCCGATTTGCTCCAGCGTCTGGGGCTTTTGGTCGTCGAGGCCGAAATAGGCGCGGACGACTAGGCGCTCGCGCCGGTCCAGCAGGTCGAGGCAGGCGTGCAAGGTATGAGAAAGCGCGGCGCGCTCATAGCTATCGGCTGGATCGGGCGTGCGAGCCGCGAAAGTGGCTATTAGCGGTTCCCTTTCATCGGGAACGGTCGGCGTGTCCATTGAGACATCGGGTTGGGCCATGTAAAGGGCATTGTGCGTCCGCTCCAGCGATAATTCGGCGCTATTGGCGATTTCCTCGGGGGTGGGATTTCGACCTAGTTTTTGGGCGAGGATACTCGTCCATCGCTCGACCTTTTGCAGGTCATTGACCCGGCTCAGCGGCGGGCGGGCAATTTTGCCGTGTTCGGCTAGGGCGCGGAGGATGGCTTGACGAATCCACCACACCGCATAGGTAATGAACTTAAAACCGCGCGTCTCGTCGAAGCGCTGGATCGCCTCCATCAGCCCGAGGTTTCCTTCGGATATCAGCTCCATAAAGGAAAGCCCACGCCCGTGGTATCCCCGCGCGATGCGGACGACAAAGCGCAAGTTGGCTTCGACCATCTGGTGCATGGCGCGCTCGTCGCCAGTACGCGCTTTGTGTACCAGCTCGATCTCTCGTTGGCGGCTCAGCGGCTGAAAGTGCTGAATGTCGCGCCAGTAGGACTCGGCTAGACCTAGCGAATCGAGGCTGCTTTTTCCCATAAGTAGCCAAAACGTTGAAAAGAGAAAAATACCGGTTCTTGAGTAGGACGACTGAGGAAGAACGCGGTTCCTGCCGGGATCAGGCCGGGGGAAGTAGCGAGCAGAAGCGGTCGTAGGCCGCGTCCCAAGCAGCGGTTTGTTCCGGTTCGTACACAACGGGCGCGAAGGAGTGGCGCACGACTTGGCGGATTTCGGCCAGTGAGGCCATCTGACCCAGGCCCATGAGCTGGAGCATTAAATTGCCGATGGCCGTAGCTTCGAGCGGCCCGGCGACGACCGGACGACCGGTAGCCGAGGCGGTAAACTGGCAGAGCAAGCGGTTTTGGATCCCACCGCCGACTATGTGGATGCATTCGAGGCGACGAGCGAGGATGGTCTCTAGCGCGTCGAGTACGTAGCGGTACTTGAACGCTAGGCTTTCGAGGGCCACGCGCGCGACTTGTCCCTCGTCGGCGGGAATGGCTTGGCCCGTTTCTCGGCAATAGGCGCGGATTCTGGCGGGCATGTCGCCCGGCGCGAGAAAGCACTCGGCGTCTGGATCGACGAACGCGGTAAAGGGCGCAGCGCTTTGGGCCATGGCCGTCAGCTCGTCGTAGGAAAAGGCGCGTCCCGCGCGCTGCCACGCGCGCCGGCACTCCTGTATCAGCCACAGCCCCATGATATTTTTGAGGAAGCGGTAGGTCGGCCCGACGCCCCCTTCGTTGGTGAAGTTGTACTGGAATGCCTGATTGTTGATGAGCGGTTGGTCGAGCTCGACGCCCATCAGCGACCAAGTTCCCGAGCTGATATAGGCGTAGTCGCGGACTTCAGCGGGTACGGCCGCCACGGCCGCGCCCGTATCGTGGGTAGCTGGGGCGACGACCGGGACCGGGCCAAGCCCTGTTTCAGCAGCAATAGAAGGCAGGAGCGAGCCTAGGCGGGTTCCGGGCTGGACGATCTGGGGCAGAAAATGAGTCGGCAGCCCCAGCCCTTCTAAGAGTTCGACCGACCAAGTGCCTTGGCGCGGGTCGTAGAACTGGGTGGTAGTGGCGTTGGAAAATTCGCAGGTCTTGGTGCCGGTAAAGTAAAAATTGAAAAGGTCAGCCATCATCAGGAAGGTCTGCGCCCATTCCAGCAAAGGCGAGTCGCGCAGCGAAAGCAGTTGATACAAGGTGTTGAGCTTTAAAAACTGCACGCCGGTACGCGCAAAGATTTCCTCGCGCGGCACCCGTGCAAAGGCTTCCTCTAACATGCCGTCGGTGCGCGGGTCGCGGTAGTTGCGCGGATTGTCCAAGAGCGCGTCCCCAGGCCCGAGGAGGGCGAAATCGACGCCCCAGGTATCGACGCCGATCGCATCGAGTGCCTTGCCGTGTGTGCGGGCAAAGAGGCCGAGCCCCTGTTTCATCTCGGCGAAGAGGCGCAAAGGGTCCCAGTAGAGACGGTCGAAGACTTGCACCGGACCGTTTGCAAAGCGGTGCAGCTCTTCTAGCGCTAGGCGCTCGCCGTCGAAATGCCCGACAATGGCGCGGCCGCTCTCGGCTCCTAGGTCAAAGGCGAGCAGCTTGCTCATAGGTAGTTGAGGCCGAGTTCGGAAACCAACTCGCGCGTATCGTTGTCGAGGAGGGCACAGATCAGGGCGATGCCCAGTTCGCGCTCCATGCCTGCGGCATACGCGGTGTGTTCGTCGCGAAAATTGATTCGTTGGAAGCCGAGGACGGCCTCTTTGAAATCCTCCCGCCGCTCATAGAGGACAACTTGGGCAATGGACGCATTGGCGAGTGCCTCGGAGACAAAGGATACGCCGAAAATTTCCTCCAAGGCGTTTCTGAGTTGGCGATGCAGCATTAGAAGGGATAGACCTCGTCGAGCCGGCGCTTGAGCGCACTGCTGCGCTGCTCGCCGTCGTCTTCAATCACGTACTGGACGATGGGCGCGCGCCGCCAATAGCTCAACATGGCCTCGAAACTGAGGGTGGGCTGGTGAAACTCCAAGCGGAAGACCAAAAAGGCGCGGAGCAAGTTTTTGACCATAGCGCTCTAATTAGTTGATGTACTCCGCAATCCGCTCCTCAATGCGCTGTAGGACGGGCGTTGCGCCGAGTTCGGCGTCGAAGTCTGTGCCTGTAACCCGTTGGAAAAGGTCGATATAGCGCTCGGCGACTTGGATGCGGATATCGTCGTCGAGTTCGGGGATATTGTCGTCGGAAATGCCCTTGTCGCGGAGCCAGAGGCGCAAAAATTCCTTGTCGAGGCTTTCGGGCTCTTCGCCGCGGGCGTGGCGCTCTGCGTAGGTGTCGCTGATCCAGAAGCGCGACGAGTCGGGCGTGTGAATCTCGTCGGCGAGCGTGATGCGCCCGTCTGCGTCTAGCCCCATTTCGTACTTAGTATCGACGAGGATTAAGCCTTGCTTGGCCGCTAGCTCTTCGCCGCGCGCAAAGAGTGCGAGGGCGATCTCCTCGACTTGGGTCCAGATGTCTTCTGACACCAAGCCTTGGGCGATGATCTCGTCGCGCGAAATCAGCTCGTCGTGGACCTCGTCCTTGGTAGTTGGCGTGATAATCGCCTCGTCGAAGGGCTGGTTTTTGACCATGCCGTCGGGCAATGTGTGGCCGCAATAGTGGCGCACGCCGCTGTTGTAATGGGTCCAGATAGCGGTGTCCGAACTGCCCGTAAGATACTTGCGCACTACCACCTCGACGGGCAGGATATCCAACTCGCGGGCGACGGTGATGTTGGCATCGGGCACGGAGATGATTTGATTGGGGGCGATGTCTTGGGTCTGCTCAAACCAGTACTGGGCAATGCGGTTGAGCACTTGGCCCTTGAGGGGAATGGTGCCGAGCACGTGGTCGAACGCGCTTTGGCGATCCGTAGTGATTAGCACGCGATGGTCTTTAAGCAAGTACATATCGCGCACCTTGCCGCGCTTATAGCGCGACTCCCACTGGGGGAATTTGGCCTCCAGCAGACAGTTATCGAGCTGGGATTGGATCTGTTCGCGAGTTACCATAAGAATAGATGTCCTTAAGTAAGAGCGTGGGATGTGAAAAGTTGATATTATGAGGGCGCATAAGCCCCGTCAATAGGGTCCAGCGGAGAGAGAGCTTGATTTTCCCTCCTCGTCGGTGTATTTTGAGGCCGACTGAAAAGACAATCTCACCCCTATAGGGAGGTCTATATGTCGAGGATAATGGCTGTGTTGGCACTGGCAGTAGGTTTGGTCGGGTGTGGGACCGAGGAGGAAGACAAGAGAATACTCATCGAGTATGTGACGAAGTTGAAGGGGCTGGACGGCAAAAACCGACAGATTGTCGATACTATTGAGCATCTGAGAAAGCCGATCAGCGAGATCTCCGAAGGGGATCTCGCCAAGGCGCGTCAGCTCATCAACGACTACGTAGCGGAACTGCAGACCTTTCCCCGAGATCTCACGTACCGCGAACTGCGCGTGACCCACAACCTCTATGTCGATAAGGTTTCGCAGGCCATTGAGTTGTCCGGCGATAAGGGGCGCGAAATGCGGCGCGAGAAGAGCAATGTCGATATCGGCGTGCGCCACATTGAGAAATTCACCAAGCGACATCACAACGGCATGAACGTCTTGTGGGATCGCCATAAGTTACCGGATTTTCCGCTGGAGTGGCCCCAGCAGTAATCCAGACGGTATTCAAGCGAGCCAAGCCCCCGGCCCGAGCGGCCGGGGGCTTTTTGCGTTTTAGGACGCTCGGTGCAACCAGCGCTGGCCGCTGGAGAGCAAGCCGGTGTAGAGAAAGCCGGCGTGGAACAGCAGCAGGAAGGGCATCCCCAAATAGAGGCCAGTTGCATAGGCGTGGTAGAGGGCAAAGACAAAGTAGAGCGCCATGCCCAACTCGCCCAAAGACAGCAGCGGCCAGCGGCTTAGGTACTTGCGCCGCTGGCTTTGTTTGCGGCTCCGATGCTGAGGCCGGACAGCGCGGCGTCCGGTAAGCCCGTATTTGGGAGTGCGGTGAAAAGCGGTTTGGTACCCGACGAGGCCCTCGACTACCGCTCGGGTGTTGTTGATGCAGAGACTCATGCCAATGGCCATCAACATGGGCAAGTACTTGATCTGTCGTCGCCAATCTGGATAGAGCACGCGCTGGGAGGTAATGTAGAAGCCGGAAATGGCCATGGTGGCAAAAGAAAACAGCGGCAGGTCAATGATAAAAAACCGCTCCCAGCCGAGTTGCGAGCGTATAGAAAGTACCGGAACGGTCAATAGGGCCATCAAGAGCATCATAATATAGCAGAGGTTGGCCGTTAGATGGAAGGTGGCCTCGACCTTGACCTTGGCTGGTAGCGCAGAACGCCAGATTCGCGGCAGCACTTTTTTGGCCGTCTGGACCGCGCCTTTGGTCCAACGGTGCTGTTGCGACTTGAAGGCAT